>SYOC01000014.1 GCA_005804965.1 Pseudomonadota bacterium | reverse complement strand
CGGCTGCGGCAAATCCACGTTGCTGCGTTGCCTGAACCGTTTGAACGACTTGATTGATGGCGTACACGTCATTGGCAGCATTCGCTTACGAGGCGATGAAATCCTTGACCCCATGCTCGACGTGACTGAGTTACGCAAACGCGTGGGCATGGTGTTCCAAAAGCCTAATCCCTTTCCTAAGACCATCTATGAAAATGTTGCTTACGGGCCGCGCATTCTCGGTATTCGGAACAAGGCGCACTTGGACGAGATTGTCAGACAGAGCCTAGACAGTGCAGCCCTGTGGGATGAGGTGAAAGATCGCCTCCACGATAGCGCGCTCGCCCTCTCTGGCGGTCAACACCAACGTCTCTGCATCGCCAGAACCATTGCGGTGGAGCCAGAAGTAGTGCTGATGGACGAGCCCTGTTCGGCGTTGGACCCTATTGCCACGGCGAAGATCGAAGAGCTGATTCATGAACTGAAAGAGCGGTATACGATTGTCATCGTTACCCACAACATGCAACAAGCCGCGCGGGTGTCCGATTGCACAGCGTTCATGTACCTTGGTCAGCTCATTGAGTTCGGCAAAACCGACAAGCTGTTCACTACACCCGACAAACAAGAGACGGAAGACTACATCACTGGCCGATTCGGCTAAACGCGAGGTCGCTTATGCCATTGCATACAGATCGACAATACGAAGAAGATCTTCAACAACTCCGCGCCCGCGTGCTCGAAATGGGCGGACTTGTCGAGCGGCAGATCACTGACGCCATGGTTTCTCTCATTGAGCGTAATTCGCCGCTTGCGCAAGAAGTCATCGAGCGCGATCACACGGTCAATTACTTGGACGTCGCCATCGACGAAACCAGCACCAAGCTCTTGGCGCTGCATCAGCCGGCGGCGCGGGACCTGCGGTTCATTATGACGAGTGTCCGCATCTCGACCGATCTCGAACGGGTCGGCGACATTGCCCGCAACGTGTGTGAACGAGCACTGGAACTCAATGCGGAGCCACCCCTCAAGCCGTATGTCGACCTGCCCCGCATGGCAGAATGGGCGCGTTCGATGTTGCGCGATAGCCTCGACGCCTTCATCCGCGAAGACACCGAGTTGGCGCTCCAGGTCTGCCAACGCGACGATTTCATCGACAAGCTTACGTCGGAAATTTTTCGCGAAATGCTCTCGTATATGACACAAGATCCTCAGAACGTGAGCCGCGCCGTGCGCATTCTGTTCTTGGCAAAATATCTGGAGCGCATCGCCGATCATGCCACGAACATCAGCGAGATGGTCATCTACATGGTCAAAGGCAAAAGCATTCGCCATCTCTCTCCACCTCCTGCGTCTGTGTAGACTCAGCATATCGCACCCTACGACATCTTCATGGAAGCACAACATTCTGCCCGGTCCTCATTAAGCGAAACCAAACGGAAAATCTTAGTCGTCGAAGACGAGAAAGATATCCGCGAACTGGTGCGTTACAACTTAGAAGCTGAAGGGTTTGCCGTAGTCGAAGCCAGCGACGGAGAGATCGGCTTGCTCTTGGCCGCACGAGAACGCCCTGCCTTGATCGTGCTTGACCTTATGCTGCCGGGACTCTCAGGGCTTGAAGTCTGCCGCAAACTCCGTGAGCGCGAGGAGACCTTGCGTCTTCCCGTCCTCATCCTGACCGCTCGCGCAGCGGAGGTAGACAAAGTGCTCGGCTTGGAAATGGGCGCGGACGATTACGTCACCAAACCGTTTAGCCCGCGCGAACTTGTTGCGCGAGTGAAAGCGGTGTTGCGCAGAGCTTACGGCGTGGTGCTCGACAAGCCCCATGAAGTCTATGAAAAGGGACGACTGCACATCGACTTCGATACGTACGATGTCGTGCTTGACGGTCAACCGCTCGATCTCGGCCTGCGTGAGTTCGAATTGCTGAAATTCTTTCTCCAGTATCCCCACCGTGTGTTTAGCCGTGGGCAGATTCTCGACCTTGTGTGGGGGCAAGATGTGTATGTCGAACCTCGCACGGTTGATGTGCATATCCGCCGCTTACGTCAGCGTCTCGAACGAGATGACGCGAACCCGACGTTCATCCTCACCGTTCGTGGCGTCGGCTATAAGTGTGACCTCGATGCCTTGGAGGAATAGCGTTCTCTTTCCTATTCTGCTGTTCCCTTGCCTCGCGCTTGGTGCGCTGAGTGTGTACCTCTTGTGTTCGTTCTTCGTGCCGGTCGCGACGCTTTTACCGCTCCGCGTCTTCGCAGTCTTCATGAGCGTCGCTGCGGCACTGATGGCGCTCGTCTATGGCCGTCGTCTCCACCAACGCTTGCAGAGTTTGCAGCAATTCCTTGATGTCGCTCCGCTACGCGAGTTCCCTGCCTCGCTTCCGGTATGGAATGAAGACGAGGTGGGCGCATTAGAGCGCGGCTTGCAGCGACTGGTGTCGCGTTTTCACGAAGAGGTGCGGGCATCGCAAAGCGAGGGTAAGAGACTCGCCGCCGTGCTCCAGAGTATGGCGGAAGGCGTCATCGTCATCGATTCTGGCGGCAACGTTATACTGAGTAACCGCGCGGCCCAGGACTTATTTGGCTTGTCGTCCGCCCAAGAATGGCGAGGTAAACCGGTGCAAGCGTTCTCTCGCCACCCGGTCTTGCCCGAGCTGCTGCGGGAAGTCTCTAGTCGGCGTCCTGGCGATGCCCCAGTCTCGCGAGAATTCGCCGTCGAGGGCAAATATCACCGCTATCTCTCCGCTAGCGCGATGCCTGTGTACGGCGACGGGAGTATGGTCAGTGGCTACGTTCTGGTGTTCTACGACTTAACGCAGATTCGGCGGCTTGAAGCCGTGCGTTCCGATTTTGTGGCCAACGTCTCACATGAGTTACGAACACCACTGACTGCCATCAAAGGCTATGCGGAAACGTTGCTCGACGGGGCCTTCCGAGAGCCAGAGACCGCCGTGCGTTTCTTAGCCATCATTGATCGCCACTCCGAACGGCTCAGCCGACTGATCGACGATCTGTTGACGTTGTCGGATCTCGAGTTGGGGAAAACCGATTTGCACCGCGACCCCGTCATCCTGGCCGAACTCGCCAGCGACGTGCTCGACGTAGTGAGAGACAAAGCCGAGCGCGGTGGGGTACAGTTACACCATACTGTTTCCCCTGACCTTCCGGCCTTGAGCGCAGATGGAGATCGTTTGCAGCAAGTGCTCCTCAACGTGGTGGACAACGCTATCAAGTATACCCCAAGTGGTGGGGCAGTGGGCGTGTTAGCGCAGAGGGTCGCTGCGCAGGCGGCAGCAGTGCAAGGCGGGGATGGCAGTGAAACTACAGTGCCATTGCCGGGGGAATGGGTGGAGGTCTGTGTCACCGATACCGGCTGCGGCATTCCCGCAGCTGACATCCCGCGCTTGACCCAGCGCTTCTACCGCGTTGATAAAGCTCGATCGCGTGAGCTGGGTGGGACCGGACTCGGACTCGCCATCGTGAAGCATATTGTCCAGGCGCATGGTGGCTTTCTCCACATTGCCAGCGAACTCAATCGTGGGACGACCGTGCGCTTACTTTTCCCTCTGCCGCCAGCACAGAGCAGTACGCCATGAACACATGAGGCAAAGAATCGTTTACTTCGCCATATCCATTTTGCGCAAACGGCGCGCCAACACCCGCATTACGTAGAGACCGAAGAAGGGGGTCTGTTGAATAAGGAAGGTGAAGCGCTTCTCATCAATGGGGACGAGTTGGCAGTCGGTTTTGGCTATCGCCGTCGCACTTCGGGTTGGTGCATCGATGAGCGCCATTTCGCCGAAGATGCCTCCTGAAGTGACGGTTTCAACGACTTCTCCTTTGACAATAACCTCAACTTCTCCTTCTTTGACGACAAACATCTCGTGTCCTGCCTCCCCAGCATGAAAGATCGTATGTCCGGCAGAGCACGAGGTGAAATCTTGGGTATTACGAAAGAGCCTCAAAGCGTCCATGCCTTCTCCTTATCCCCGGCAGCACATCGCTTGAATGTTACAGTACGATGAAAAAAGAGTGAAGGTTTTGCGACAGAGATCGCCTTGTCCGGCGGGGAGAGAAAACAATGCGCCCTTCGCCCTGCTCTCGCTGTCATTGGCTGTCACGTATGGACTTTTGCACCCAGGCCAAGGCATCCTCACGCGTGAGCAAACGACCCTCGAGCTGCGCCTCTTCGACCGCATGCAGCACTTCTCTGAAACGTGGCCCTGGTGGTAGGCCGAGCGCGATCAAGTCCTGTCCCGTCACGAGTCGTGGCGGCGCAATCTGCTCAGGGCCGAGTTCAACCAGCTTCTGCTGACAAAACTCATAGGCGCGTAAGTCACCACTCGACGACAAGGCGTCGAGCCGCGCCAAGGCAAGCAGCTCGGCGATGCCGTCTTCTCGCACTAAACGTTTGAGCGTGGCGGTGCGCATCTCCGGTGCGGCCATGACCCGCAGATGATTATTGACGAGATAGGCGACCCGCTCCCACGTGGCACGTGACCGTTTCAGCCGCTGGCAAATGGCCACTGCCAACTCCGCGCCTTGTTCACAATGGCCATAAAAAGTAATGCGTTCGCCTTTGCGCCCCTGGCAGCGTGGTTTGGCGACATCGTGCAGCAACGCACCGAGCGCGAGCGTCTCGGTGGGACGCTCCAGCTTGTCGAGCAGCAGCAGGGTATGCACGAACACATCGCCTTCAGGATGAAAATCCGGCGACTGCTCTACGCCACGCATGGTCTCAATTTCCGGCAAGATCACGCGCAGGAGTCCACTTTCAGAGAGTAGCTCGAACGCACGCCGCGCCTTGCCCTCGGTGAGAATTTTGACGATCTCGTCGCCGATACGCTCCCAGGCGATCTCGGTGATCGTCGGCGCGAGATCGTGAATTGCAGCGAAGGTGTCCTCGGCAATGGCAAAGTCGAGGCGCGCGGCCAGACGTATGGCACGCAGCAGGCGCAGGCGATCTTCGGAAAAACGTGCCTGCGGATCGCCGATGGCGCGAATGACTCCGGCTGCCAAATCCTTGCGACCCTCAACGTAGTCGATGATGTGCTCAGTAACCGGGTCATAAAACATCCCGTTGATGGTGAAATCGCGGCGGAGGGCGTCCTCACGCGGGTCGCTGAAGCGGACATTCGTTGGGTGGCGACCATCGAGATACACGCCATCGGAACGAAACGTGGCCACCTCGACTTGGTGCTCCCCGTCGAGAACGAGGACGACACCGAACTGCGCACCCACGGGCACCGTGTGGGGAAAGAGGCGTTGCACGTCGTCGGCGCGAGCGCTGGTTGCTACATCAAAATCTTTCGGTTCATGACCGAGTAGCTTGTCGCGTACACATCCGCCGGCGAAGTAGGCAACAAAGCCATGCTCGCGCAGAGTGTGGACGATGGCTCGGGCGTGGTGTTCGTGTGGGGTCATCAGGCGTCCGCCAGACTGATTACTCTTATGCGTATGCCTTCTCTGGAATCTCAAGGTAGCGATCTGGCGCTTCGGTCTTCTTTTGAATCGCAAAGAACCGCCGCTCGATCTCTTTCAGAACGGTGGCATCGTAGTACGTCATTCCGCAGTGTAAACACGATTCAATCGGGGTGTTCGGAACAATCAGGTACTGTCCCTCATGACTGTAGAGGTACTCCGTTCTTCGCTCTTCATGCTGTTCACTGCCGCAAAAATTACATTTTACTTGTTTCATGGCTTCTCTCCACGTGTCCACGGGTCAATAAATTTCGGGGGACGGGGAATATACATGGTGATGAGCACTAGTTTTTCTCCATGCCAGCCACACACCGCATGGATGGGGATATCCTCCGCGAACCCGACAACGAGGCAACTTTCCCCACGTCCAGTGTCAGCATACTGCTCAAGGATGCGGCTATTCAACAAAGCCGTTTCAACTTGCACGAAAGTTAATCTATCCGCCTTGCGTTCAATCTCCGCATGGTAGCTGTACATGTATTGACTGTTGCGGACCTTTTCTTTGATCTCGTCGATGTCCATGCGAGTTAGTCCAGTTCCCCCAATAACGCTTTGGCCTCTTGCAAATCCTTCGCCTCTCCCCTTCGGTAACCTCGCACCTCCTTGGTTCTTTTACGGGAACGGAGACAAGGGTGTTACACCGCACTCGCCAGCACCTGCCACTCCCCGGCGCGTAAGGCGTCCAGGTGCGGGGTCACATCGACTTCCCGCTTGATCACTTCGGTTACGACCGGGACATCGGTGGGACAGCCCAAAAAGATTGCGCCGACGATCTTGCCCTGAGCGATCAGCAATTTCCGATATTGGTGGGCAGCCGTATCTTCTACCGTAATAACCATTTCTTCGTCGGTCTCTGGCTCAAAGCGGCCAATAGAGGTGAGTTCGACTCCCACGACTTTGAGCGCTGTCACTGGCACAATCTCTCGATAGACGGCATCGCCACCCGCTGCATTGATCGCTGCGACCTTCGCCTGCTCGACGGCGACTGGCCATAAGCCCAGCACTTTGCCGTTAAACTGCGCCGCGTCCCCCACCGCAAACACCTCGGGCAACTGCGTGCGCATGTGCTCATCCACCATAATGCCACGGTCGATCTCTAGCCCTAGTTCGTGCGCTAGATGGATATTCGGTTGAATGCCCGCAGCCACGACAAGGACATCGCAGTCGAACGTGCGGCCATCTTTCAACTGAACCGTCTGCGCGCGTTGCTCTCCGGTCACACCCTCTAGCTCGGCATGCGTCACAATGTCCATGCCCAAACCTTCCAAATAATGACGCAGGAACTGACTGCCGCGCTCATCGAGTTGGCGACGTAGTAGCCAGGACGAGCGTTCGAGAATGGACACGTCGAGACCTAATTTATGCAACGCATACCCCGCTTCAAGTCCGAGCAAACCACCGCCAGCAATGACGGCGCGTCGGCAGCGATGCTCTTGCACGTAGGCGCGCATCTCCATGGCGTCTTCGGCCTCGCGCACGACAAAAATCCCTGGCAGGCCATCGCCTGTGATCGGTGGCATGTAACTCTCGCTACCGGCGGCGATAATCAAGCGATCATATGGTAGATGCTCACCGGTAGCGAGTTCCACGAATTTCTCTGCGGGGCGAATGTGGGCTGCTCGCGTATTAAGCCAGACTGTAATCTTGCGTTCGTCGTACCAGGAGTCCGGCTGCAAATACAAACCGCTCATGGCCGAGCGGCCATAGATCAAGCGCGTGATGGCCATGCGGTTGTAGAGCGGATGCTTCTCGCGCCCGATGAGGTGGATTTCGCACAGCGGGTGGTTGCGCCGTACATAATCAGCCGCTGTCACTCCGCCAATGCCATTGCCAATAATCACCACCTGCTTGATGGTCTCATCATAGCGTGCATTGGCGCTGGCGATGGGCGCGGCAGGTTGCGCATCCTGTATGTGTAACGAAATCGAGACGGCTCCTTTGACCCGACACATACAGGCCATGCGCGCATTCGCCCCTAGCCCCAGGCGTTCCAGTGTCGAACGCTCGTCGTCGCTGATTGGCGAAAGATTCTCCATTCCGTTGAGGATGACGATAGGGTCCGCACCGCACACGCCCATGCGACAGCCGGCTTCGAGCGGCAGATTGTTGCCCTCGGCAGTTTCCAGCACGGTGCGATTCGGTTCAACCAGCACGCGCAGTTCTTGCGGCAAGAAGGTCACTTCCGCGCTGCCCGTCTTGGTCGCCTCGCGCAACACGCGTGCAGCGCCCACAGTAACGCGCGTCTCTTCAGGCTGCATGATGTGCTGGAGAAAAGGTTGCTCTTTGGCATAGGTCCGCGCGAGCCACACGCCTGTCGCCACGAGCACAGCACCCCGCAGCCCCCAACTCCACGCCTGAGATTCCGCTCCACTGATCGTGTGCAACCAAGCCGGGATCGAGAACCAATAGTAGGTGTTGAACGCCACCGCCGTGAACAGCGCCGTGATCTTATTGGTCGTCACCTTGAGAAAAATATCGAGGAGGAAAAAGACGCCTACGCTCAAGAGCATGTACATCCCAAAGCCCCAATACAGGCTCGCAAGCGTCAGGGCCGGCGGATCGGGCAGCGTGAAATAGGCCAACACGAACCCGGGAAATACCGCGACGAAGAACCGTCGATAGTTTGAGTAATAGGGATCGTCATCGTACAGATCGGCAAGATACGCCACGCCGGGATTGAAATCGTAACAGTTCTTCGTGCAGCCAACGCACGGCGTACAGTGACTGTTCGGTAGTGTGAGCAAGGGCGTTTGGTTGTACACCCGCTGCACGGGATAGAGCGGACATAGGCTGCTGCACCAGCCACTTTTTCCTTTGAACAACACGCCGCCCAGGAACGCGCCGACGAGCGCCCCCGCGATCAACAAGCCCGACGCCAAACCGTCGTCATTAAACAACCATTTGCGGCTGGAAGCACAGGCGAGAAAGAGGACAAAGCCGACGACGTAGCTGTATTCTTGCCACCACTTGGGCGCGGTCCAGCCACGGGTAAACCCGAAGACGCGCGGCGTTTGATTCAGCGCCGCCAGCGGACAGATATTCCGCCACAGCCCCGGCGCGATGAAGAAGACGGCAGGAAGGAGAGGAACAAGGATGCTCCAGAATACGATGAGGCCCGTCTGTGGCTCAACCAGCAAAAGGCCGATCAGCAGGAGGGTTGCCGCGACGCTGACCACGCGGAGCGCGCTCCACAACGCCAGTGGAATGCGCGAGTGCGCACGCAGTTGGGTGTAATTGGGAAATGGAGGAAGCGGAGGAAGAGAAGTGTTCGTCATCGTTGTCGTATACCTGTGGGGAGCGGGGCAAAGCAGAGAAAATATCGGCGCAGCCCGTGCGCTATTTGACCCAGTGGGCAATGAACAGGTTGGCGTGGCGTAATTTGACGGACAGAATGCGTGCGAGATCAAACAAGATGTCTCGCGCCAAGTCTGGTTGATACGCCGCCAAGACATCGAACGCCTCTGCGCTCACGCGCAGCAACTTCCCCTGCGTCAGCGCACGGATCGTCGCCGAACGCGGCTTGCCGTCGAGGAACGCCTGCTCGCCGATGACCGCACCGGCTTCAGTCGTCTGGGTGCGTTTGAGCTGGTTCGTGTGACCACGGGGGATGAGGATCTCTAGCGCACCCTCAATGATGATGAAGAATGAACGATCCGTGTCGCCGTGACGAATGACGTCATCCCCGGTCTGAAAACCGAGGATCTCGCCATGTTTGACCAGCAGTGCCCACTTGTCCTCTGGCCAGTGCGGCAGCAACACTAAATCGTCCGCAGGTTTGGTTTCGGCTTGATCTGGATAATCAAAGAATGAACGCGGCATGAGCACTCCTTCTCTACGTTGGCTTCGCCTTGGGGAACAGGCAAAAGGCATCAGGGATCGGTACTTTCTAAGTTTTGCCTTTTGCTTTTTGACTTGCCTGTTTCCTGTTGCCCGTCCCCCGGTGCCTGTTCCCTGGCCTGTTGCAGCAGCAGTTCGCCTTTGAGGCGGTAGAGTTCAGCCTCCAGACGATGTTCTCCACTGGCGGACATCGCCGCCAGCGCTTCAGAAAGCAAGGTTAACGCATGTTCTCTTTGGCCCAGTTTCCCATACACCTCAGCCTGTAAAGCGAGAAAGTACGGTTGGGCTAACTCTGCCCCCGTCGCTTGTCGTGCAGTCAATCCTTGTTGCATCTCCCTCAGTCCTTCTTCTCCTTGCCCTTGCTCGGCAAGGGCCCAGCCACGTCGAATGATTCCGGCTGATAGTAAGGCAGCGAAGCCATGCTCTCGTGCGAGTGCGATTCCCTCTTCTGCACATCGCTGGGTGCCTTGTGCCTCACGACGGAGCTGGTGCAGACCCGCCGCAAAGATCAGAGCGAAGCCAAGGCTAAATGCATCAGCTTGAGTTCGTGCCAATGTGAGTGCTGTCTGACTTTTCAGTAGGGCTTGTTGAGGATAGCCGAGAAACCACAGCCCCCGAGCGAGCTCACAAAGACACACGACTCCTGGCTCTGCTCCGCCGTCCTGGGAGTACAGCGCTTCATTTTGCGGCTGCTGATAGAAGGCAACTGCTTGTTCCAAATACGTCCGGGCGAGAGAGAATTCCCCTTGCCAGAGCAGAGTGCTCCCCAAGGTTCGGTGCGCTTCCACAAGCAGGGCAGGGTCTCGGATTTGTTCAGCTATGATGAGCAATTGCTCTCCAGTCTCGCGTGCTGTCGCTAAATCCCCTCGGACGTGATGACGCAGCCACAAACCCCGCAGAATCGCAAAGTGTTGTCGTTCGTCCCCCCCGCGCTGACAGAGTGCCTGCGACCGTGTGTAGGCGTTTCCCACTTCTGGAGCAGAAGGTCCTTTTATGACTTGTAAAGATGCCGCCAAGGCAAGTTGCAAAGCGAGTTCCCGACGTATCTGTTCAGGAGTCTCCGGCAGAGCCTTGGACAAATCCAAAGCCGTGGTGAAGTAACTGATGGCTTCTGGATACGCTAAGTTTTGCGCTGCCTGCTGTCCCGCTTTATGAAGGCACTCAATTGCCTTCTCCGTATTGCTGCTGCGTTGGTAATGATGGGCTAGCTCGCCGTAGTGCTCATCCAGCCGATCTTGGAAGATCTCTTCGATCACTCGCCCCACTTGCTCGTGCAGAACTTTGCGGCGTTCGATGAGGACTGAGTTGTAGGCGACTTCTTGCGTGAGGGCGTGCTTGAAAATATACTCGCTCTCGGGAAACGCCGGTTGCTCGTAGAGAAATTCCTTGTGCTGGAGGGAGGCGAGCAAGCGATACAAGTCGGCTTCCGGCTGCGTGATAACCTGACGGACCAGACTGAGGGGAAACTCCCGGCCAATCACGGCGAGTTGCTGCAGCAGCGCTTTCTCGTCGGGAGCGAGACGGTCGATACGGGCGGCGAGGATGCCTTGCACGGTCGGGGGGATGTGTAGGGGCACCCCCATGT
>SYOC01000148.1 GCA_005804965.1 Pseudomonadota bacterium | reverse complement strand
CTGCACGAGCTACCGCTCGTGCGTCAGGTCGCGCTAGACAGCGGCTACCCGGAACAAGCTAACTGGACATTGAATATGGAATCGGGGATCAAATACGCTATCGGCAGTTGCGACGGGATGCATGCGTTGGCGCAGACTGCTGCACGGCTAGCGGAACCCCTCGGTGTCGGCAATGAGATCCTGGCAGCTCTGCCTCTATGTGACGCCCTTGCGTGCGACTGTGAGTGGCAACCCCTGCTAGACACGGCCAGTGCTGCGCTGCGTCTGATCCGTGAACGTGGCTCCATACGGCCGCATGAGCCAAATTTCCTGGCGCACATTGGTGTGGCGCAACTCGCACTGGGCAATCTGGAGGCGGGCCGCGCAGCAGCTCGCGCTGACCGAGCCAGCGGCGGACATCACCAGCACGCTCGACGAGTACGCGGCGCTGCTGGCGCGCACGGGGTTTCATCTCTACGAGGGCGAGCTGCATGAGCTGCGGGCGCGTCTGGCCGCGCGTGAAGGCCAGGAGGCGGAGAAGGTCGCCGCCCTGCACCGCGCATACGACGGTTACACCCGCTTCGGCATGACTGCCCAGGCGGAGCGGGTCGCGAAAGAGGGCGTGGTGTAGAGCCGCGTCGCGAGCGCAGCTACAATCCGCAAGACGCCTCACCGGGGCGTCTCTACAATAGACCGCTGTCCGTTTCAGATGGAAACCTCTAACACCCTAGCATTGGAGTGCATTATGGATTGGCGCGAACACTATCGTGAGAAGCTTGTGACCGCTCAGCAAGCGGCGGCGATGATCAAGTCCGGACAAAGAGTGGTAACGTCGCTCGCCACAGCCGAGCCGCAATATCTCATCAACGCCCTCTGCGACCGCTGGCAAGAGCTACGCGACGTAGAAATCATGGCCAGCAACACCATGAAACCCTACCCGTGGTTCGATAAAGAGCGTAGCTCAGCCTTCAAGATCCATGCGAGCTATCTCTCGGGCTACTCGCGGCCACTCTACCAGGAGAAGCGTCTGGCCTACGGTATCGGCACGGTCTATTCGCCGACGAAAGGGCGTGAATCCGCTCGCCTGCATCCGATGATTGACGCCGATGTGTGTTTGTTAATGGTCTCGCCGCCCAATGCCCAAGGGTTTTGCAGTTTCGGCGAACAACTCTGGTATTCACGCGCATGGGTAGAGCGCTCCAAACTGGCCATCGCCGAGGTCAACCCGCTCATGATCCGCACCGGCGGCGACAATTACGTGCATGTCTCCCAGCTCGATTATTTGGTCGAACAGCCGGAACCCACCCGGCCCTTTAGCTTGACGCTGACCGTGTCGCCTGATGAGCAAGAGGCGGCGGAAAAGATCGGAGCGTTGGTCGCATCTCTGGTGGACGATGGCGACACCATCCAGATTGGTCTAGGCTCGGTGTCGATGGCCGCCGGACTGCATCTGCGTGAGAAGAACGATTTGGGAGTCCACTCCGAAATTATTACCTCGGGTATGCTCGATCTGTATCGGCGCGGCGTTATCACCGGCAAGAACAAGACGATTGATACCGGCAAGATGGTCTCGACCGGCATGTTTCTAGACCCGGAGGATTACGAGTTCGTCGATGGCAACCCGAGCGTCGAGTTACGCAATGCATGGTATACCAACAGCCCGGCAGTGATTGCCACCAGTCATAACCAAGTGGCGATTAACAACGCGCTGTCCGTCGATTTTACTGGGCAGGTCACGGCTGAAGCCTTTGGCCCGCAGATGTACACCGGCGTGGCTGGGCAACTGGACTTCGTGCTGGGTGCGTTTCTCTCTCCCGGCGGCAAGTCGATCACCGTGCTGCCCTCGACAGCACGCGGCGGGACGGTGTCGCGGATCGTGCCGATGTTTCCCGAAGGCCAGGTCGTGTCTCTGCCACGCACCTATGTCGATTACATCGTGACGGAATATGGCATCGCCAGCTTGGCAGGGAAAAGCGAACAGGCCCGGGCTGAAGCACTCACCGCCATCGCGCATCCACAGTTTCGTGAGGAACTGCAAGCTGCTGCACGGCATAAATTTGGCTGATTTATTTCAAAGACTGTGAGACAAAACCCTTGAATGCAGAGCAAGGAGCTTGTCATTGCGAGGAGTTGCAGACGACGAAGCAATCTTTGTCGGGCAAAGATTGCTTCGCTGCGCTGCTCAGAAACAAAACGCTTAACCCGTGCCAGATGCTCAAGGCAGTTCGTCATTCCAGGCGAGCAGCGCGAGACCCGGAATCCAGGGGCAAAAACCTGGATTCCCGCCTGCGCGGGAATGACGGCCAGGAACGGATCCTCGTTTCTGCTTCCCTGCCGAGCGCCCCGCGCTCTGGACAACTCGCAATGACACCTCTGCTTTGTGCTAGGCTGTAGGGGTTTTGTTCCGTAATTCTAAGGAGGACTCACTCAATGGATAGACTCAAAGGCAAAATTGCACTCATCACCGGTGGCGGCTCAGGCATTGGCCGCGCCACCTGCCTGTTGTTCGCTGGCGAAGGCGCAACGGTGGTCGTGGCAGATTACGTCGCCGAAGGCGGCCATGAGACAGTACAGCAGATTAAGGCCAATGGCGGGAAAGCTACTTTTGTCCAAGCCGATGTCTCAAAGTCTGCCGACGTACAAAACATGATCGCCACGACGGTGCAGACGTGCGGCCGCGTCGATGTTCTGTTCAATAACGCAGGAATCGAAGGTCCATCGGCGAAGATCGCCAATTACAAGGAAGACGATTGGGATCGAGTGATTGCCATCGACCTCACGTCGGTCTACCTGGGGATGAAATACGTCATTCCCGAGATGCTCAAACAAGGCGGCGGGTCGATTATCAGCACCGCCTCGGTGGCTGGACTGGTTGGGTTTCCTGGCAGTGGTGCCTATGCGGCAGCGAAAGCCGGGGTCATCAATATGACGCGCATGGTGGCGTTGGAGTATGCCGACAAAAACATCCGTGTGAACTGTATTTGCCCGGGCATTATCGACACGCCGATGGTTGACCGTGTCGTGGGCGGTCGCCTGAGAGAGCGCGTCGTCAAAGCCGAACCTGTCGGTCGTCTCGGCAGGCCAGAGGACATCGCCAACGCCGCGCTGTTCTTAGCGAGCGATGACTCGTCCTTCGCCACCGGCGCACCCTTCGTGATTGACGGCGGCTACGTCGCTCGCTAACCCGAGACGATGCCCGTCTTGCGAGACTTGCGAGAGAAAAGAGGAAGCATATGTGGAAAGCCTTCATCATCCTGTCCTGGTGGTGCTTGTTTGGCGGAACGCATCTCGTTCTTTCTTCGGCCTCCGTGCGGCCCGATCTGGTTGCGAAATTGGGAGCGCGTGCTTTCCTCAGCATGTACTCTCTGATTGCGATCTTGACGTTTCTCCCGCTGGTCAACTCCTACGCTCATCATAAACACGGTGGGATGCAACTGTGGACGACCCTTGGTCCTTTTCCCCTCGCGAAGGGCTGCAACCTCGTGCTGATGACGCTGGCCTTCGTCCTGCTCGTCTACGGCTTAATCTCACGACCGCCGAGCGCCATGATGGTCAGCGGCCGCCCGGAGGCGCGTGGGCTTACCCGCATCACTCGTCATCCGACCTTTGCCGCGTTCTTCCTCTTCGGTATTGCCCACTGCCTCATGAACGGCTATCTGACGGACATCGCGTTCTTTGGTGGATTCGCTGTGTTCTCGTGGGTCGGTGCCGAACACCAAGACTCACGCAAGGTCGTCGATATTCCCGGCTATGCCGAATTTAAGCAGGCGACGTCGTTCGTGCCTTTCGGCGCTATCCTGCGCGGCCAGCAGCGACTGCATTTCGACGAACTGCGCTGGCCCATCGTGTTGTTAGCACTGGCCATTTGCTATCTCGTGCGCATGTACCACGCCCAGATCTTTGGGGGTGTGCTGATGGTCTCATAAAAAAATTGTACAACGGCACCATGAGTATGGACACCATTCAACACACCTGGGAGTGGCTATTAGCGCTCTCGAAGACGCAACTCATTCTGCTCGGGGCTGGCACCGCGCTGCTCGTTGCCGTGAGCAAGATCGTCCGCTTTCTCTTCGTACTGGCCCTGCTTGTGGTCTTGCTCACGACAGTCTTCCCCGAACTCTCAAAGCGCTATGAAAACAGCCCATTGCCGATGATCGTGAAAGAACTGATGCGCAGAGGAACCGAAGCCACGCAGGATGCCATTCCTCCACCACCGGCAGCCCCAGAGAAAGCCAAGTAAGGAAACGTTATGCAGCCCAGCAAAGATCGCCCATTGTCGGCCTCGATGACGCAGTACGAAAAAGGCGGTGTCGATATCGTCGATCCCCGCGAGCACATCAAACGCTACGTCTACTCGAACGTCTACGAAATCGGTGCTCGCGCCCAGCCTTACGAGAAAATTGCCGTCGCCAAAAACGGCCCCTATGTTGTCGAGTGCATCGTCGCCGAAGGCGTGATGCCGCAGTGGCGGCTCCAGCCCCACGACGAATTCGTGCTCTGTTTGGAAGGCGAAGTACGTATCGACTTCATTGCCCCACGGGTCGAACTTCCATCCGGCGGACACGCGGAAGTCACCGGCGAAGAGATGGGCTACATTCTCGTGCGTGAAGGCAATCTCTGTCTCTTGCCGAAGGGCATGGCCTATCGTTTCAGCGCTGGACAACGCTCGCTCCTCCTCCAACAGGCCAAACACAGCGCCGACACGGTGTTGGCATGGGACGAAATTTGTGAGGGGTGGAAGTAGCGTCGCTCGTGCTCGTGATTCGTTGCTCGTGATTCGTGATTCATGAAGGAGCTAGACCATGGACAGCTATAAAGAATTCCAACTCGGCCAGTTTCGCTTTACTCGTGACGATTATTTTGCCCATGTGTACTTTCCTACGGCGGCTGGTAAACCGATGGAGCACAAGATCGACATTGATGCGTTCCTGCGCCCTTTGCAGCGTGATATCGCCTGGGGGTTTTTCTACGGCATGGTGAAATTCGATGACGTGTTCGGCACCATCAACCATTATGGCACCGTGGAAGTGTTCGGCGGGAAATATCATAAAGCTTTGCGCCAAGGTGGGTTCTGGCATGCCGAGGAACTCAAGCGTGGCGAGGTCGAGCGGGCATTTACGCAAATGCTCGAAGATTGGGTGCCGGCGGATTTTGACCCCTTTGCTGCACCACGAGAGACCGGATCGGCGGTCGGCCCGAAACGCGCGGGGAATCTCTCGGCCATTCATCGTAAGCGCGTCGTGACCACCCGCATGGCCAAGCAAGAAGATCGCCAAGAGCCGGAGTATCCGGTCAACGATGCGTTCAAAGGCATGGAATTCCAACAGGGCGAGATGCATATCAAAGCCGGGCATGAGCAAAAATTCGGCCTCATGAATTTGTACGAATACTTGTCCCGCTCGGACGTGACGTGGAACCCGTCCATCGTCTCGGTGCTGGAACATAGCTTGTTCTGCCCGACTACCGAGGAGCATCGGCTGCCGGTGAAACACGGCAATGACCGCGTCGAGTGGTTCATGCAAATCAACGGACAAATCGACTGGGAAGTCTGCGATCAAAACACCGGCGAGCTGTTGGCGTACGTGCGCATGCGACCCGGCGATGTCTGTGCCATGCCGTCGGATATTCAGCACCAAGGGTTCGCACCTGAGCGCTCGATGCTTCTGGTCTGGGAAAACGCTGACCCACAGATGCCGAAGAAGATCCAGAGTAGCGCTGTCCCCGGCGACCCCGACAAACTCGTGACCATGCAGGAACAATAGGGAGGCAATATGGAAGTCGAAAAGAAACTTGCAGAAATGGGCCTCGTGCTCCCACCACCACCAACACCGGTGGCGAACTATGTACCAGCCGTGCAGTCCGGCAGCTTGTTGTTCGTTTCCGGCCACGGCCCGGTGTTCTTCGCCGACGGCAAGCATCAATATATTCGCGGCAAACTCGGCCAAGATATGACGGTGGAGCAAGGCTACGAAGCCGCGAAACAAGTGACGCTCAACATTTTGCAATCCATCAAAGGCACCATCGGCGATCTCGACAAAGTGCGACGGATCGTGAAGCTCTTGGGTTTCGTGAACTGCACTGAAGATTTTCCCGACCAGCCACGGGTGATCAATGGCGCTTCAGATCTGCTCGTCGCTTTGTATGGTGAGCGCGGCAAGCATGCGCGTTCGGCGGTGGGGATGCAGCAATTGCCGTTCGGCATTGCCGTGGAGATCGAAATGGTGGTCGAGGTGGAAAGTTAGACGGGGTGCGCAACCGGCAAGCGACCCCCAAAAGCGACAAGGACACATGACGACAGTGCAAGCTCATCAGCACGATGCACAGGCGAACCCCGCCATGCAAGCGTATGGAAGCGGCGACGAGACCGCAGGGGTCTCACTCCTCATCAGCGACAATGCGCAATTTGTCGAAGACCTCTATCGACAGTATCAATCGGACCCGGCCTCAGTAGATGCGGAGTGGCATGAGTATTTTGCCGACCTGACTTCTGCGTCGCTCACTCCTCCTCAAGAGGAATTGAACGGCGTCTCCGCCGCTTTCGCGACCACGGCAGATATCAAGCAGCAAGCCCGAGTCGTACAGCTTATTAATGCCTATCGAGTGCGCGGGCATTTCGATGCTAACCTCGACCCGTTGGGCATTGCTCCCAAGCGCAGCCACCCCGAGCTCGACCCTGCTTACTATGGATTCTCCAACCAGGATCTCGGTAAGGAATTTCCGCTTGCGCGTCTTTTCGGCATGCCAGCATTGACGCTCAAGGGTATTCTCTCGACGTTGCGGGAAACCTATTGCGGCAGCATCGGCGTTGAATTTCGCCACATGCAGGACCCTGACGAGCGCCGCTGGATCATCGAGCGCATGGAAGATAAGCGCTACCGCCCCGAGCTTCCCCTCGCCGCCAAATGTGCGATTCTTTCTCGCCTCTATGCGGCAGAAACGTTCGAGGCTTTTCTGCACACCAAATTCGTCGGCCACAAGCGTTTCTCGCTGGAAGGGGCCGAGGCGCTCATCCCCTTGCTCGACATCATGATCGAACGGGGTGCAGAATTAGGCGTCGAAGAACTCGTCATCGGCATGCCGCATCGCGGACGGCTCTACGTGCTGGCCAATACCTTGGGGAAGTCCTACGAAGCGATCTTCTCGGAGTTTGAAGGCAATGTGGACCCGAATCTGATGATGGGTTCGGGTGACGTGAAGTATCATCTGGGCTTTTCTTCCGACTATCACACCACTACCGGCAAGCTCGTCCATTTATCGCTCACCGCGAATCCGAGTCACCTGGAAGCCGTCAATCCGGTCGTCGAAGGACGGGTACGGGCCAAACAAGAACGCGAGCACGATATTGAACGGTCGCGCATCGTGCCGCTGCTCATTCATGGCAACGCTGCGTTTGCTGGCCAGGGCGTCGTCGCCGAGACACTCAATCTCACCGGGCTGCGCGGCTACACGACCGGCGGGACGCTCCACGTCATTGTCAACAACCAGATCGGTTTCACCACTGACCCCGAAGACGGTCACTCCGGACCGTATGCGTCCGACATCGCCAAAGTCATTCAGGCACCGATCTTTCACGTGAACGGCGAGGACCCGGAAGCCATTGCCCGAGTCACACGGTTGGCCATCGAATATCGCCAGACCTTCAAGCGCGATGTCGTGAT
>SYOC01000147.1 GCA_005804965.1 Pseudomonadota bacterium | reverse complement strand
TTTTCTAAGAGCTCGCCAAGGGCGTTATAAGATTCCTGCGGGAAACCTTTCTCAGGGGACTCTCTTAGCTTTGGCTCTACTGACTCTTGCTTATCTTCCTGAACCCCCAACAATCGTAGGGCTAGAAGAACCCGACCGTGGCATTCACCCGCGTCTCCTGCGCCGTATTCAAGACGCTTTGTATCGACTGAGCTACCCAGAGAATTTTGGGGAAAAACGTGAGCCCGTGCAAGTGATTGCCACCACACACTCTCCCTATTTTCTTGACCTCTACAAGGATCATCCCGAAGAGATAGTCATCGCTCAGAAGACCGAAGATGGCGCTCGGTTCGAGCGTCTATCGGACCACCCAGATATTGAAGAGATATTAGAGGATGCCCCTCTCGGCGACGTCTGGTTTAGCGGTATCTTGGGTGGAGTTCCAGCCGAGCAATGAAAGTTGCCGTGCTCAGCGAATCCTCTGCTGACGAAGCAGCGGTTCAGGTTCTCGTTGGCAGCATTCTCGGCAGAGAGATTCAGATAGTCTCTGTTTCTGCTCGGCGTGCGCACGGAATCTCGGGAGTTTTTAACGTTCTGCCTGCTGCTTTTAAGGAGCTGCATTATCATACTGATGCAGATGGAGTCGTGGTGGTCGTCGATTCAGATCACTTGCCAATACATGAGGAGCGCCATGAGCAGCCGGGTGGCGCAGATGAGCGCTGTCGGAGGTGCAAGCTGAGACAAGTTGTAAGCCGGGTACAAGGAGGGCTTCGTGCTGTCCCGGGCCGGTCCCCACTCAAAGTTGCTTTCGGCGTCGCCGTACCGATCATGGAAGCCTGGTATTTGTGCGGGACTGACCCGCGCGTTAACGAAGCCACTTGGAAGTTGGGACTTCAGGCGAGATCGGATCCCTATACCAAACTAGCCTTGAAGAAAGGTGTGTACGGAACAGAACGTCCATCTCTGTCCTTAGAAACCCAGCGTGCCATTACCGAAGCCCAGCGGTTGACTCGCGACTTGCCTCTTCTTGAAAGACTTTTCCCTTCTGGCTTCGGCGCACTAGCCCAGGATCTCCGTCGTTGGTAGTTCCTCTTTCCCTCTGAGCAGTTCTCCAGTACAAAACGACCCAGGACGAGCGGTGGAGGAGTCATGGGATTTCGTTTCTTTAAGCGCTTAAACATCTTACCTGGAGTGCAACTGAACCTGAGCAAGGGTGGTGGTTCGGTTTCTGTCGGACCACAAGGCGCGAAGCTAACGCTAGGTACTTCGGGTGGGCGGGTGACTTTTGGCCTCCCTGGGACAGGGCTGTTCTACACCACAAATTTCTCGCTCAAGAAACTAGGCAAACTTTTTGGTGGCTCTTCCGATGCTACCGAGACGGCTGAAACTGTTGAGTCGCCGCCTCCTGAAGCTGGTACCCCAACGCTCCCGCCTCAACGAAGAACTCCGCGCCGCGCCGTTCCGACATCGGAGCCGTTGTCTCCTGATGCTCTTGATACTCTGAATGTTCCCGATGAACACAAAGAACTTGCTGCTGGCTGTCAGGCCTTAGCACGTGGCGACGAGGAGGCTGCGCTGACGCATCTGCAACAAGCGACTTACCTGGCGGACGGTGCTTTCTTGGCAGGATTTTTGGCCCTCAAAAGCGGACGTTTGCCAGAAGCAATCCGCGATCTCTCGTTCGCTGCTGCTCATGAGCGTGAATTGGGACGCCACCTGACGAGTTACGGCATCGCTGCCACTATGCAGTTGGACGTGACTGAAGAAATCGCTGCGCACATTGGTCCTGACCTGCGTGGTGTGTTACTCGCGTTGGCAGAAGCCTACCAACGCCAAGACAACCGAGCCGAAGCGGTGAGTTGCCTCGGACGATTGCGAGAGATGACGCCCGACGATGTTGTTGCCACCTTGTCACTCGTGGAACTTCTCATGGAGGATGGCGCTGCCGAGGAGCAGCTTTGCCGCCAAGTGCTCTCGCTGACCGACGGGGTGGAGAACGAAACGCCTATTCATACTGCGCTGCTTCTGTATCGCGCCAAGGCATTGCTCACCCTTGGGTTAGCTGATGCTGCCTTGGAGATCATTTCTGGAGCGTTGAAGCGGAAAAAAGATCGTGCAGACGAATTGCTCCATGCTTTGCGCTACGAACGCGCGTTGATTTACCAAGGGCGAGGCGAGGAAAGAAAAGCGCGTACGGAGCTTGAAAAGTTGTATGCTGAGGCTCCAGACTACGAAGATGTGAAGGCGCGATTGGGGCTGTAGAGCTGGTGTGTTGTCGCGAGCGAAGCGAAATTTCCACATTTGCTGGCCAGGGGTATCTTTACTCGATAGTAAAGAAGTGACATTTTATGCATTGTTTGCGCTGCCGAGAAAAAATGGTCCTCGAAGCTCATCGGCCGCACAAGCAGGAAAAGTGGCGTTGTCAGCGTTGTGGGAGTATACGAAAACGTCCGGCTCATTACCGCCGTGCACGCAATAAAGCGCACTGGCACAGTAGCACGGACACGGGAGGTGGATGATGGTGCGGAAGACGATTGCTCTCTTTGGTGTCATGGCGATGTGGACGTTGGTCGGGTGTCAATCGAGATCAGATCATAATGTCGCCATGTTGCAGGAACAGCTTCGACGCATTGAGCAGCAGCTCATCGAGACCAAGAAACAGGTCGATGGATTGCAAGACGCAAATCAGCGCACGACCAAAACCCTCTACGATCTAGAAGCAAGTTTCCAACAGTTCAATGTTGCTGCTCCTACTCCGGTCTCGACTCGACCGGTTGTCGCTACGGTGAAACCGGCGTCCCCTGTGAAGAGCACACCCGTGCTGCTCGCGAAACCGGAGGAACGCCCCACGCCACCAGTGCCTACGGCTGTTCGTAGCACTCCGTCGGCTGCGGCAAAAGCAACGCCGCCGGCTCCTCCCTCGCGTTTGGGAAAGCCGAAAGAGGTGTTCGTCGTCTCGAAAGAGCCGGTGCGCACCGAGCCTGCCCAGAGCAAAACTCCGTCACCTGTGGTGCAGAACCCTGCCACCCTCGCCACTGAAGACCTGAAGCCCGCGGCTCCAAAACAAATGGCTTCGGTGGATTCTCTTTGCACTCGCGTATGGAAGCAGCTCTCAGCGGGGAAAACCCATGAAGAAGCAGCAGATAGTCTCGGGGTTGCTGTTTCGTATGTCGCTGCGTGTGAACGTCGGGGTGGGCAGGGCGGCGGGCGCTAGCGGCTTTCTCCAGTGTTCATTCTAGCGCCGGTGCTGCTGTTGCTGGGGCGGGAGCTTGCCGATTCCGGTTGGCGATATACGCGGCCATCAACCCGGGAATATCGAGCGGAGATTCGGTCTCGCGAATCTTCCCTTCCGGTGCGATAGTCTCCTCCGCACCGCCAGGAGTGAGGAGTACGTAACGCTCACCGAGTAAGCCTTTGGTCTGGATGGACGCGATCACATCATTCTGAATCTGTACATCGTTGCTCAGGCTCAGCGAGACAGTAGAGCGGGTGCCATTGAGGTTGATCGCTGTCACGCGGCCGACCCGGACTCCGGCGATTTCCACCGCCGAGCCTGGAGTGAGGCCACCAGCGTTGGCAAAGTCCGCGTGTACGGTATATTCCCAGCCGCCGCGTGGACTGAGTTCGCCGAGAGAGACGAACAGATACAGCAATGATGCGCTGCCGAGCAGCAGAAACCCGATAACACTTGCGCTGAGCCGTATGGCTTTCATATCTTTCCCCCTCAGAAGCTGACCGCATTCATAGCTGTTGAAAGCTGCAATGACTCATCTCTAAAGCAAATGACGCGCGGCGTCAAAACCGAATGTGCGCCCCTCCGGCTTGCATGATGCTTCGATCCCTTCTACAACCCGTAAGCGGAGGACGTCGGAACGTGTTGTGGCTTTGGGTGTTCATCTTCGTCGTGAACAGTCCGCTTTTTTCTACCGAGAGTCAGGCGGCAGCAAGCACACCTGCCGATGCCGTTGTCCGTGGCAAATACGTCTTCGCACTTGCTGGCGGATGCGGTTGTCACACGCCTAAAGAGGGTCCGGTGAATGCCGGTGGACGCCCCCTCAAAACTCCCTACGGAACGTTCTATGGCACGAATATCACGCCGGACCCAACGACCGGGATTGGGAGTTGGACGGACCAGCAAGTGATTGATGGCATCCGTCTTGGCGTGCGTCCTGACGGGTCGGTGATGAGCCCGGTTATGCCGTATCCCGCCTTCAACGAGATGAGCGACCAGGACGTGACCGATTTGGTTGCCTACTTGCGGACGCTTCCTGCAGTCTCACGCCCTAACCCACCACATCAACTCTCTGTCCCGTTTGCAGGGTTGGGTATGCGTGCTTGGCGGTGGCTCTTCTTTCGCCCTGTTCCCGCACCGGCCCATGCGCCGACCGCTGGAATAGAGAGAGGGCGTTACATCAGCGAACACCTTGCCCACTGCCAGGAGTGCCACACGCCGCGCACCATGACTGGAACGCTGGACCGGACGCGCGACTTAGCTGGCAACGCCGACGGGATTGATGGGGAAATTTCCTCAAATGTCACACCTGATCCTGAGACTGGCATCGGTAAATGGACGACCGAGGAAATCGTTGAACTCCTACGCACCGGATTCAAACCCAACTTCGACAATGTGCAGGGGCTGATGGCACTCGTCATTGATGGCATCGCCGAGGGCGGGTACAAGGATATGACGAATGAGGACGCTCGCGCAGTTGCCAACTATCTCAAGAGTGTCCCGCCTATTGTTCATAAAGTAGGGGAATAGTGAATTTCAAACGGTTTGAAGAGAGGAGGTTGGAAATGAAACGTGTACTCGTAGGTATGGCGCTGGTGGTAGCCGGCGGACTGGGAATGGTCTCCTTTAGTGGTGCCCATGATGGGAAGCCTATGCCACTCCCTGACACAAAGGATGTCATCGCGATGCGGCATTATCTGATGGAAAATGTCGGGGACAACATGAAAGAAATGGGCGAGAAGCTGAAAGCCGGAAAGATCGCCGAGGCTAAGGTCAATGCTCAAGCGATCACCTTGCATTCACTCCGCGTCGTCGAGCTGTTCCCCAAAGGTAGTACGTCTGAGACCTCGAAAGCGAAAGAGGAAATTTGGCAGAAGTGGGACGAGTTCGTGAAATCCACCGACACGTTGAAAACCGAGGCTGATCGTCTCGTTATGGCGATTGGCGGCGGAAAAGCTGATGAAGTCGGGGCGCAGATGAAGAAGGTGGGCGGCTCATGCAAAGGCTGCCACGACAGTTTCCGTAAGCCAGACGAGAAAAAATAGAGAAGACTGATGGTTTGCTCGGGTGCATAACAAAATTCTGGATTCCGGGTCGCAGCCTGCGGCCTTGCCCGGAATGACGAATGTGGCAGAGTCGTCATTCCCACGCAGGTGGGAATCCAGGGAGAGGTAGAGAAGGCTTTTGCCAAGAAATCGCTATGCACCCATGTCCTTCCCTTTACTTGCACCCCCCTGGGAAACGTGAGATAAATTTTCCCATAGATCATCCTTATGAGTGTACCTCACGTGTCAGGTTCCATTGGTTTTCACGCCCTCTCCAGTCGTGATGCCATCCTGAGTAGTGCAGAGAATTTTGTTCTGTACCTCTTGCTCGAAGCCCAACCCCACGCCGTCGGTGGCCGCCGCCTCCCTCTGAATCTCGGCATTGTGCTGGATCGCAGCGGGTCGATGTACGACGAGCAGCGGCTCGATTATGTGAGTGAAGCGGTCACTTACCTCATCGACCAACTCGGTCCAGAGGACCGCGCGGCTATCGTGGCATTTGCAGACCGTGCGGCGGTGGTTGCGACGTCCGACCAGCTCCAGCAAGACAAAGCTCGGGTGAAACGTGCGATTGACGACATCGACCTGCTGGAAATCGGCGGCGGCACGCAGATGGCGCTCGGCATGGAGGCGGCGCTGGCCGAGGTCGAGAAAAATTATTCGCCGGATCGCCTCAATCGCCTGCTGATTTTGACCGACGGGCAAACCTACGAAGAACGCAAATGCCTGGACTTGGCACGTAAGCAGCACGGTCGGATCTCGTGCAGTACGCTTGGCGTTGGCATCGAGTTTAACGAAAAACTGCTGATGGAAATGGCCGAAGCGAGCGGTGCGAACTATCATTTCATCAACGACCCGGCGACGATTCCCGGTATCTTTTCCAGTGAATTGCTTGGCCTGCGCAATGTCGCGCTCACAAATGCGCGTATGGAAGTGCGGCTCAGTGCTGGCGTGGAGCTGAAAGAGGCGTATCGCGCCAGCCCGCAAATCTATCCATTCAAAAACGCACTGCCCAATGCTGAGCGGCTGCTTTCTCTTGCGTTGGGAGATGTCGAAGCTGAGACTGCTACTTCGGTGCTCTTGGTCCTGGTGCTTGCTCCGCGCAATCCCGGGCGCGTCCGGCTCGCACAAGCCTCGCTCTATTACGATGCGCCCTCGGCTCCTGGGCAGTGTGCTAAGGCGGACGCTGTGGTGACCTACACCCTGGATCGTGGGGCTGTGGGCAAAGCCAACGCCTACGTCATGAATTTAGTCGATCAAGTCAGTATTGCGAAGATGCAAAGCCAAGCGGAAGCAGCGGCAGCTTCCGGCAATATGGACAAAGCGACCCGGCTACTAGGCAACGCGATTTCTGGTACCCAACGCCTCGGACATACGAAGGCGACCCAAGTGCTAGTCTCGTTGCAAAACGAAATGAAAAAAACCCAAAGTCTTGAGAGCCGTGCCGCCAAAACCCAGCTCTTAACTGCGCAAGCCACGTTGCGTAAAACCCAGATGCTTGACCCAGAGAGTGTCAAGGACGCGCTTCAGGAGTAAGGGAGCTTGCTGCTCTTTCCTGGTGTATCCCCGCTCCCGAGTAAGGAGGTCCGATATGATCCAATGTGCTGAGTGCGGCCATGACAACATGGACGGACTTGAGTACTGCGATGCGTGTGGTGCGAAACTGCCAGCGACCGCTGCACCGACGCCAGAACCGTTGCCTGTGGACGCGCCGCCCGATGTCGCGGTTGCCGTGTCGGCCCCTGCTGACACGCCGCCTGTGCCGGTCTCCCTCAATGCCGTCGCTTTGAAAGCGAAGCTGACCATTACCCGTGGTGGAACGGTGGGAAAAGAATTTGTGTTGCAAACCGGAGATAATCTCGTGGGCCGTTGGGACCCGGACTCCGGCGCGTTTCCTGAAGTTGATTTGGAATTAGACGATCCCGAGGCGCGCATTTCACGCAAGCATGCGTTGCTGCGGGTAGCAGAGCGGCTCTCGCTCGAAGACATCGGGAGTCTCAACGGTACGTTTGTGAATCGCGGCAAGCGGCTTGATCCTGGATCACCCGTAACGTTGACCGATGGTGATGAGATCATCATCGGTAAAACCTTCTTCAAAGTATCTGTTTCCTAACCTCTGCTTGTGTCCGCTGGTGTTATCGTGTGTTGCCCACAATGTGCTCAGCGGAATTCCCCAGAAGAAACCTATTGCAGTGCCTGCGGCGCGGCGCTCGTGGACGCTCCTCCTTCGCTTGCTCTTGCACCGCTGCTTCCTGGCTCGGTGCTCGCTGATACGTACGTCCTCGAATCCGGTGAGTCTCTCGGTTCCGAGAATCGTTACACTGCACACCGCCTTGATGAGGCTTCGGCGAAGATGCACTTGCGCGAACGGCGTGAGGATGAGGCCGAGGCGTTTCATGCCTTGAGTACGAGGACTGCTGGTGTGTCCCACCCTGCGATTGTCGTTCCCGAGCGATGCTTTACTCACGATGGGCGGGCGTACCTCGCAGTTCCTGACATTGCTGGAACGCGGCTCTCGACCCGAATAGGGATAACGACGGAACGCGAGGCCATAGCGTGGGGCATTCAATTGTGCCAAGTGCTGGGCGTGCTCCATCGCAACGGCCTTCTGTGTATGGAGCTGCCGCCTGACGGTGTGTTGCTCGACAAAGACGGGCGTTTGCGGCTGACCCATACTGAGAGCCTGAGCCGACGCGGGGAACCGCTTGCCTTTGCCAGTGTGGCGGATGGCTATGCTGCACCCGAAGTGTACAAGCCGGGGGATGCGGAAGAGTCTGCTGACGTGTTTGCCGTGGCCGCGTTGCTGTTTTCGCTGTTGGTTGGGAAACGCTTGCCGGTCGAAGGCTGGGCCGTGCAAGCCGATCCGTTAGTCTTCTATCCAGATAAGGTCGTCTCTCCAGACTTTGAACGCATTTTGCGCCAAGCTTTAGCTGTTGACCCGCATGATCGCTATGTGACGATTGAAGCACTGAAAACTGCGCTGCTCACCTTGACGCGTTTCCCGCGCATTCGCTCCGCTTGGTGGACTGATGTCGGACAGATGCGCAGTCATAATGAAGATGCCGTGTTGGTGAAAGAACAGAGCCAAGGCACGGTAGCTGGCAAAGCCTTCGCTGGATTGTACGTGGTCTCGGACGGCATGGGGGGAGCTGAGGCTGGAGAAGTGGCGAGTGTGCTGACGATCCACACCGTAGCCGCGTACGTTGAAAAACTCTGGACTGCGGAAACGCCACTGACGGCTGAAGCACGTGAGCACGGGTTACGCGCTGCGATTGCAGAGGCCAACACGGCCATCCTCGCCTATGCTCGGCAGCATTCCGAAGCCGCCGGTCTAGGCGCGACGGTGGTGGCGGCGTTGGTACACGAGCAGCAGTTGACTTTGGCCTGGGTCGGCGACAGTCGCGGGTATCTGTGGGAGCAAGGGCGTTTACAACAGCTCTCGCACGATCATTCGCTAGTCGCGCGGCTGGTGGAGATCGGTCAGTTGAGTCCCGAGGCTGCACGTATGCACGAGCACCGCAACGTGCTGCTGCGCTCCCTGGGTAACAAAGAGCAGGCTGCGGTCGATGTGTTGAGCTGTCCGCTGCGTCGTGGAGCACGGCTGGTGCTGTGCAGCGACGGACTGACTGGGCATGTCGACGACCGCGCACTCGGCGATATTGTGAGTCGTCATCGTGACCCCTATGACGCTGCTCTCGAATTGGTGGCAGCGGCGAATGCCGGCGGTGGAAGCGACAATATCTCCGTCGTGGTGGTGTTCCACGAATAGCGAGGATGCCCGCATGGCTCGCGACGAGAATGGTCAGCTCGAACCCGGCACGCTCTTGGCCGACCGCTATCTTATTGAGCGGTTCCTAGCTGGTGGCGGTATGGGCCGTGTGTACCTCGCCCACGACCAACGACTTGCCAACCGACGCTGTGCCATCAAAGAGATCTTTGATCGTTTCAACGACCCTGAGGAGCGCACCCGGGCCATCGACTATTTTCATCGTGAGGCGGACACGCTCTCCCAACTCAAGCACGCCTCCATTCCCTCTATTTTTGACCGTTTTGGCGAGGGCAACTGCCATTACCTCGTCATGGACTACATCGAAGGGACGAACCTCGAAGAAGAATTAGCCACGCACGGCGGGACCCTCTCCGAGAGTCATGTGATCGAGATTGCCAGGGAACTCTGTGAGGTGCTGGCTT
>SYOC01000146.1 GCA_005804965.1 Pseudomonadota bacterium | reverse complement strand
CGTAGCAAATGGCGAACGTGGCATGGCATTGTCTCCGAGGATGCTTCTGAGAATAATCACTCAACCTCTTCTCTTTACAGCACTTTGTCCGGTTCGTACAACTTGCAACCAGTTCAGAAAGAAAAGCAGAGGCGTCATTCCCGCGCAAGCGGGAATCCAGGGGGCAGAACTAGCACTGCCTGGATTCCGGGTCTCGCGATGCTCGCCCGGAATGACGATGTCGAGACCTCACTGCGTATTTCGTGTGTACCGCGCTTAGTCTTGCTCTGGTGGCACTATGGCAAAGTCCAATTCATAAGGCCCGGGAAATGCTGCGCGTGACCCGAGCGAGCAGAAGGCTTCCCATTTGCCGGCGGTGCGCGTCGGGGCCAATTGCAGTTGCTGCTGGTGACGCACCTGTTTATTGATCGGGTCGATTAAGTAATAGACCAGGACGTGGTCAGCGAAGATCTCGTTTTTGGTCTCGAACGATAATTGCACCTCACCGTCTTCCGTGGTTTCGAGACTCCAGAGAATCTGGCCGTCGTCACTGGCACCGCTCCACACCTGGCGATCTTCGCTTTCTTCTTCCCCTTGTGCGGCGAGGCGTTCCAGTGGTGCGGACAAAACCGGTATGGCCCGCGCCGCCGTCAGTCGGAGAGACACGCGATAATCTCCTGGTGGCAGATTTGGTACCAGCGCCCGCCCTTGTGCATCCAGCCGGGCTAGCGCCGACACGCCATTACCGGTGTTGACCGGAGTAATCTGCACCGGCAGCCGCGCCCACTCGACGCGCCGGTGTCCCAGGACGAGACACGAGATCAACACGCGGAAGGTTTCAGCATCGCTATTCCAGCGCGGGTCCACCGCCACCGCGACGGTTTGCCCTTCGGCATACGCGCCATGGGTGTGCGAGAACTGGCATTGGCCGAACAGCCGGGCGGCTTCTTCCTGAATGGGCCGAGTGGTCATACGAGAAAATCTTCCTGAGCGAGTAACGGGAAATACATGCCTTGCACGAATGCGCCGGTTTTCAAGGTCGCCTGCGGACCTTTCACTGCCGAGGCTACGGCATCCCAGAGCGTCAATGGTGCCTCGGTCTTTTCTCGCTGCTCGTCAGTGTCTCCTTTCAAGACGCGCTTGGCGGGGTTCCACCCCGCCAGACGATGTCGTTCTAGACAATGTGTAGTGCCACAAGTGCAGGCACGGAGTTGGATCGTCGTCGGCCCTATCAACGCTCCAACTTCGCCAGGTTTCAGGCGGGCTTGTTGTTCTTGGCCCTCGGCGAGAGCCTTAATCATGACATCCTCATCGCGGGTGAGGAGGAGCATGGTCGCGTGCTCGGGCAAGGGCAAGAAGTGTCCAGAGGGTAACGCGAAAGCCGTAGCGCGGTCGTGTATCGTCCACAACGCCTTGGCACCCGGAGGGACGAAGCTGGCGTAGGTCTGGTCCACAGTGGCGAGTTCGAGTCCCTCTCCCGTGTATTCCACCGTAAACGCTGCTTCATCTTCAGGGAGTTGCAGGAATTGCTCGGGGCCAGCGAAGCGCACGGCGAGCAGCCAAGCATCGGACCACAGCGCGGTACTCTCTTGTGGAGCGCCTCCGCTGCCCCCATGCCGGTCATTGGGAAACCCGACTACGTGGGCGGCGAGCCAGCGATTTGCCTGCGCGAGCGCCGGTTCCATCGCACGCACGAGCCCGCGCATCGCACCTTGCCAACGTTGCTCCCAGCTTCCAGCGCCAATCTGGCTAGAATGGCCAGCTGGTACCTCTCGCCATTTGCCACAACCATAGGCAATGACCACTTCGATGACACGTGTCAGACGAAGATCTCGCTGCGGCTCCATTTGCGTCAAGATTTCGTGGACGTGGGTACGCATTGCCGCTGGCGGGGCACCGGCTCCGTGTGGCCCGAGCCAGCTCATGGCTACCCCAACCCAGAGATCTTCCTCGGCGATGCCGAGAATCGCTGCACCGGCGGCCTCTACCAAGGTAGTCAAATGGTCAGGCGTGCCAATATCGAGGGTGCGTCCGGCTCGGCTATCGAGGTAGGCTTCGACAAATTGTTGGAGGGCTGCAGCTTGGGCATCGGTCATGCCCACACAGTGCCGAGTTCCCTAAAACATTGCAAGGCACGAGGACAGGTTGGTCAGTTCTCACTCCGACAAGCTTCACCGATGTGCGCGGGGTTTATATTTTGCTCCTTTGCCTTGATTTTGAAGAGCTTCCCAAGCCTGTTGGCCGTGGCGAATTGTGCACAGCGCCCTTCTTCGAAGGGCGCTTCCTGTTCGCGATCCACACCACGGGCTGCGGTAGTGTCGCTTGGACGAAAGCCTCCAAAATAGCGTGGATGCTGCCCAAACCCGGTCCCGGCGCTGGCATCATAGACTGGGGACGTGGTGAAGTCGTAACGAAGGTTGGCCCAGTCGTCATATCCCTCGAGCGTGGTGAACAGTTGTTGGCCGAGGAAATTCCGATCTCCGTTAATGTTCTCGCGTACGTTTGACGACGAGGGCTTGCAGTTCCAGTTGATGTTGGCCGGACCTGTCTTGCCGACGAATTTCCGTGTGGAACGACAGAAATGACGAGTACGATCCGTGGCTGGTAAGATGCCAGCGGCTTCGTTGAGGTTGGTTTCGTCGAGCGTGGGGAGGGCCGCGCGGGAGAAGTCGAACTGCCCGTCAATGCCCGTCATCTGGAAGGAATAGTTCATGACACTGAGGTAATTGGGCTTATGATTTTTGACCCGCTGCGCCGCCGGCAGTAGGTCGCCGCCGCCGTGATCTAAGGCATGATTGTGGCCAACTTCGTGCAAAAACGCGCCGATTTGGTCTTTGACCGATCCGATGAGGATGCCATTTTCGTCCGGCCACGATCCAAGGGAAACGATGAAATCGTTGCCGAAAATTTCTGAATAGCCGGAAGAGCTACCGGCTTCTTCACTCCCGTTATGGGCAAGGATGCAATAATGGAAGTAGGGAGCACGGCTCGCGAAATCGAAGTGGGTCGCTTTGAGGTCGAAGAAATTGTCGCCGTTGGCGCGACTGGTGAAATCAAGAAACCGTTGCTCGGGCAGCGCTTCGTCTATGTCGAGATGCAAGACAATGCCGGAGGTTGCATCTGGGTTGCTGACCGGTGCCAGGGCAAAGATCGATATCAGTTCGGCGACCGCAGCCTCTTTCAACTTGTGCGTATGTTCGCCGGGGTCGTCAGCATCATCGTCGCCATTGAGGTCGTGGAGCATGTAGTCGCACTCGATGAAAATATCCTTATGCATTGGGTCGCCACCGATGGCCGCCTCAGCACCGTCAGGAATACCGTCACCGTCGCTATCGACCGCCCAGGCAGTGCTCGCCAGTGTGTGGAGAAACACAGCCAAGGCCACGGCACCGAGGACGGGTAAAAAGAAAGTCTTGCGTAGAGCAGTCATGATTCTACCTCCAGGATCTTGTGTAGTGGCACGACTCTCCTGCTCCCGTCAACGCTGGTACCACTACACCACCATTGGGAAAGTTGACAGTCGATGGCGAAGATGCACATATGGGAACGCCTTCGCACAGGCAAGCGAGAGGAGTGAAGAGCTATTATGCAAGGTTACCGACCGACCCGCCAGAGTCTTTCCGCGTTCGTCTGGCTTTCTTGTTGTTGGCTATGGTGCGCGACGCTCTTGCCTGCTCACGCTGGCGATGCCGGGACCGGGAGACGCGCCGGTGCTATCGCTGAAATTGAGTTCGGGTCTGCTGTGCATGATTCAACCGAGGTCCGCTCTCTGGCGACACAGGAAGGTGCCCCCGGTCCTATCGAGATTCGCGACCTTACGACTGCCACCGTGATTGGTCGCGGAACCGCTGACCGAGACGGACAGTATGCGATTACCACGACGCCGTTAGTGGCCACGCACGTGATCCAAGCCGTGCATACCGCCAAGCAGTATTTCTCGTCCGGCCTGAAAGTCACACCTGACGGGCCGCCGGTCATCGACGAACCGGTGCTGCTGGGAGCGAACGCAGTTGCCGTACATGGGACACCCGGGCGTTCTATTCGTATCGAAGATGCAACCACCTTACTTTCTTTGGGCTCGGCGAGCATTCCTGCTGGCCCCGGGCCAGGCGCGGTGACCATTCCGCTCAGCGCGGCGCTCCGGCTCTTTCAAACGATTCGCGCGGTGGATGAAACGACAAACAGCACCAGCAAAACCATACCCATGCTGGCGCTGCACACGAAACCTGTGGCGTTGCCGGGCACCTGCGGCCTCACTTCTGGACCTGCTGTGATCGGCGGTTTTTCGATCACTACGTTTGCTTGCAAGCTTGCCAACCCACGCGGAATCACGGCTTTGCCGAACGGCAATGTCCTTGTTGTCGCCGGTACCGCACCCGCCGACCCCGGCTTCGGTGCCGTGCCGGCTGGCATTTTCCACTTCATTCCCCAACTCAAAAAGCTCGCGCTCTTTGCGCCGGTCACTGGCGTCGCTTTTGAACGCGCCCCTACGGGTTCCTTTGGCAACGATTTTTTTATCGTTCGCCCACGAGTGTTCAATTTACGCGGTGGGGTGTTTTTCGAGCGCGGTGATGGTGAGATCTTTCGCATTAATGTGACTCCGCAGCATCCTATCAACCTCTTCGCCCGGCTGCTCGACTTTGCGCCCACCGGGCTGGCTTTCGACAGCCCAGGCGGGACGTTCTCCGGCGATATGTTGGTGTCCAGCTTTCTCGGTCAAGGACTACGGCGCATCACCTCTGCTGGGCTAGCCTCTTCGTTGACGACCATCCCAGGTTTGCAAGGCTTAGCGGTCGGTCCCGGCACTGGCCCCTGTTCGGTCATGATGCGGCTGTATGCCGCGCAACCCGGCGGTGGGCAGGTGGTGTGTATCGCTCCTGATGGCACGTTTACGACCTTTGCCAATGGCATGAGCAGCCCGATGGATGTTGCCTTCGGCCCCGGCGGGGCTTTCGGCTCTGACCTCTATGTTTCCGATGCTGGCAGCGGTGAAATTGTACGCATCAACAATGCTGGCGTAAAAACCGTCTTCGCTTCAGGTTTCCAAGCGCCCTTCGGCCTCGCCTTTCGTGACGATGCTTCGGCATTATTTGCCGTGGATTATGCGACGGGCAATATCGCGCAGATCACGCCACAGTAGTAGGACAAGCCCGATCAAGCTTACCACCACGAACCATTCTCCCCAGCGCGTGTAGAAAGTCAGGTCAGTGCGCAATGCGAGGGCGTGCTGCAACGTGGCTTCGCTAAACACATCCGTGCGTTGCAGCACCCGCCCGCTGGGCGCGATGATCGCACTGACGCCGGAGTTGGCGGCACGCACCAGCCAGCGGCGGCTTTCAACGGCACGCAGCGTCGCCGCCCGCAGATGCTGCCAGGGAGCACTCGTGTCGCCCAGCCACGCATCGTTCGTGATGGTGACAAGAAACTCTGCGCCGTCGAGAACCGTGCGGCGGAAGAAGCCGGGAATCATCGCTTCATAGCAAATCGCCATCGCGAATCGCGCACCCGGCACCATGAGCGGTGCTGCCTCGTCTCCCGGTGCGAACTCTGCCCCTAGCCACCAGTTATCAAGACTCGACCAACTCGACAGTGGCCACGGCAGCGATTCGGCAAACGGCAGCAACCTCTGCTTCTGATAGCCGCCAAACACCTCACCCGCTGGGGAAATCAGCAACGCGAGATTGCTTTGTCGCCCGTCTGGTGTGTGGCCGAGCGTGCCGGTGAGCAGCGGGGTCCCGGCTTGCGCTACCAAGGCAAAGAGCGCAGCCCGTGCCTCGGCATCTTCGCGAAGAAATGTCCGTAGTGTGACCTCCGGCCAGATAATGAGATCAGGTTTCGCTTCAGCCGCTGCCAGAGTCAAGCGTTCATATGTGCGCCAGTTCTGTTGAAACGCTGCTTCGTTAACCTCGCGCACCGCCGGCGCGTTGCCTTGGATCACCGTTACCGTCAGTGTGTCGTCGATGAGTGGCTCTGTTTCCAGTGCTGCTATCCGCCAGCGTCCGTAGCCATCGAGGGCGAGGAGAAGGAAACCCGCGGTGAATAGCGTAGGGGCGCGGCTCCTGAGCTTGTCGAAGGGCGTGACCTCCCCAAGCACGCGCACCAGCAAACTGTTCACCAGCACAATAAGAAACCCCAACCCGGCAGGACCACAAACCTCCGCCAGTTGTACAAACGGCAGATGCGGTTGCAGTGCATTCCCCAACGGCCAAGGGAATAACGTCGGGTAGCACTGCTCCACCACCACCCACAGCAGCGGCGGCAACAGCAGTTGTTTTGCTGGAGAGCCACCAAACCGCAGCACGGCAGCAAACATGGCCAGAGCCAGACCATGCCAGAGCACAAAGCCAGCAAACACCAGACTGGCCAACAGCGGAGAAAACGCAAAAAACCGCACCAAACTACCCCACAGCCAAGAGCAACCTACGGCGAAATAGACCACACCCATCAGCCAACCGAGGAGCAACCGCGCTCGCCAAGCGCGACCGGATAGCGCAAAGAACAACGGCACCAAGGCAAACCAGATCACCCAATGCAGCGCTGGTACTGTGATACTCAAGGCCGCGAGTGTGCCGCTCGCGATAGCGAGGAGGTAGGGGCGTGCGACGCTTTCGTGGGGGGGATGATCCATTGCAACCTGTCTCCACAGCTCGCGCCGTGGGCTATCTTCTTACGGGGCAATCTCCGAGAGATAGTGCTGGAGCAATACCAAACCTCACCTTCGCCCAGAGCTAAAAGTCTCCGGGCTACTCTACAGCGCCCCGTAAACGGGGCGGCAACCCGGCTTGAGCGGGCGTTGCCATGGAGCCCGGCGCTGAAGTGCCGGGGGAAATCTTTCAGGGGGAGGTTTTTGCGGAAAGAAAAGCAGAAGCGTCATTCCAGCGGAAGCTGGAATCCAGGGGCGGAGTCTGGATGCCGGGTCGCGCTCCACTAGCCCGGCATGACGGGCTAGTGTTATCCAGACAGAAGACAAACCCGCGAAAATTGCAGGTTGGACGAAAAACCTACCTCTCTAAGGAGTCTTGATGGAGGCAGCTCGTCAAGCTGCCCCTGAGAGCGTATCAACTACTTGGTCGACAGCTTGGTCCCTTTCTTGTTGAACGTCCAGGCTTGCTGATTGAACAGACGGTCATCGCCGATAACGACCTGCGTGGCCAGTGCGCCCTCGCGGGCATTCATCACCTCGGTGCTCTTCAAGTTCACTTTGACCTCGAAGACACCCTTCTTGGTGTTGGGTTTGATGCTGAGTTGTTCTTTGGCCGTCGGGTCGCCCAGGGAGTTATCTTTTTTATCCTTGAAGGTCCAGGTGCCCTTTTTGAGCGTCCAGCCCAAGGAGTTTGCAGGAATTCTTAGGCATGCAATTTTCTTATGCGGATCGGTCGGATCAAGCACGCCCACGGTGACGCCTTCGCTCAGGGGGTCGATGCTGACTCCTGCCGACACGAAAGAGCCCTGGAGGGTCATCTGATCTTCGTCTGGGTCAGGTTTCAACGACAGCCCTGCCGATTTCAATGACAGTGCCGCAGGCGCTCCGCAGTCCGGGTCGAGCATATCGATCAGATCGTCGCCGTCGTCATCCTGGCAGTTGCCACAGATTTCCGGGAAGAAGAGCGTCGTACTCGTTTCCCAACCGCTGGTGTCGCCTTCGATGTCGTCGGTAAAGAGCGAAGTTTCCATGCCAGAGGAGGCGACGATCTGGCTTTGCTGACCGGACAAAACCGGGAGCAAGATATCGTTGACCTGGACATCGTCGATCAGCCACCCACGGAAGCCATTGTAGAAGCCGTCCACAGCAGAAAAGCTGAACTTCACACGTACAGTGCCAGCGGGAAGGGCGACTGTATACAGTTTCCACACCGGGTTAGCGAAGGGATCGGTCGGCACGGCTGATTCGTTGAGAAAGGCGTTGTAGCCAGACGCATAATGGCGGTCGCTCGCGTGCCACGGTGGATCGGTGAGCGGATTCAGTTTGACAATGCGGGTCTCGTTACCGGCCACATCAATCGCGACAATCTCCATCAAGTCGAAGCCGGAGGGATTCTGGGATTCAATTTCCCGCCATGCATAGAATTGCACCCGCCCTTCTGCCGAGGTTGCGGGAAATGACGGTGTGGTCAACGTCCCTAATTTGCCGACGACTGAGGTGCCGCCGGTTTTGGAATCTTGAGGAAGCGGGGCCTCATCCCCGAGGAACGACCCGCGCGCGTCGCCGCCGAACCACCATGCACGAGTGCCGCTATTCGCCGCCGGGAGACAGCCCGGGACCGGGCCGGGAATGGTAATGAGGTCCGGGTGGATGGATGGATTGAGGAGGCAGATACTTTGCGGACCATTGAGCACGTGCCAGGACACGCCAGTGAGGTTCGGTGGTGCTTGGCAGCGAGTATCAGCAGCATCAACCGCACCGTTGCAGTTGTCATCGAATCCGTTGTTACAAATCTCTGTTGCCCCTGGGTTGATCGAGGCGTTGAGGTTGTTGCAGTCATTCGGGGTGAGAAAGCCGTCGTTATCGCCATCGCAAAAGGTCGGTCGGTTCCCGCCCATTCCGTCGGGACAGCCTTCGTCGCGACAGCCGTTGCAGTCGTCATCGACTAGACCGTTACAGGCTTCTGCGGCCAAGGGGTGAGCATTGGCGTTCACGTCGTTACAGTCTTCGGCGGGATAGAGATAAAACCCATCTGTGTTCTTGGGATAGCCGTCGTTGTCGCTATCGATGGCAAAGGCCGCCCCGGTGGGCAGCAGCTGGAGGGTGCTGCCCATGCGTGTCGATAATGCATTGAGGGCAGACGGCTCGCAGAGCGCAAAGATCGTTGCTGAAAAAGCCACGCCCAGTGCTCCGATAGTTCTGTTTCTTTGTCGTTGCACGATGAGATCCTCCCTACTTCACAAGATTTTTAGGAAACTTGATAAGGGTACTACAGCACAAAATACTGCCCGAGCAATACCGACATCTGTCGGTATTCGGAGAGTGGCCGATTGCATTAGGAACTCAAAGCTCCTCCGCAGGAACTACCAGCTCCTGCCGTGCAGCCGTAACAATGAGAGTCCACACGAATCTCGCGCATTGTGAGTACACGCACGAGTTGAGCGGCTGGCGTGTGACCAAGGCGGAACGGGGTGCCGTTGCCGAGCCGCAGGTCCAACATCTGGTTGAAGTCGCAGTCGAACAGATACCCGTCCCATGAAACGCTCACAAGATTACGGCACATGAGGCTGTCGAGCGTATGTGGATTGAAGGCGTGGGCCAACAGTTCGACATAACCGTCGAGTTTGCCGTCGCGTTCCAACGCACGCGCGAAGCGGGCAATCGGCATGTTGGTGAGGGTGTAGAGATGGTTGAAGGTGATGCCGAAGCGCTCGCCCAGTTCGCGGCGATAATCCTCCTGCAATTGTCCTTGCGGCGGTGGCAAGAACGCGCCGACCGGGTTGTATACGAGGTTGAGCGTCAGCCCTGAGCCGTCGCGACCATACCCAGCGTCGTTAAGACGCAGCAACGCTTGCATAGATTTGTCGTAGACTCCGCGCCCACGCTGTGCATCAACGTTTTCGAGCGAATAACACGGCAAGCTGGCGACGAT
>SYOC01000013.1 GCA_005804965.1 Pseudomonadota bacterium | reverse complement strand
CTTGGACACCGGTGATGGAGCATGAGGTCCGTGCGGCGATGAGCGAAGCGAGCGCGGATGATGGTGTGCGGGTGATTATCCTCACCGGGGCAGGGCGGGGCTTCTGCTCTGGTGCCGACATGTCCAACCTCAACAGCGCCAGCCAAAGTGTGGCGAAGAGCAACGCTCCTTCCGAGCGCTTAGCTACCATGCGAGCCGAGGCCTATGCATTAGGTCCGGTCAAAGGCGGACTCGATTTGCCGCAAGCGTTCGCCTATCGCCATGCCTATTTCCCGACCGTGCCCAAACCCATTATTGCCGCGCTCAACGGTCCGACTGCTGGTGTTGGTTTAGTGGTGTCCTTGTATGCCGATCTGCGCTTCGCCTCACGTGCGACCGTTTTCACCACGGCGTTTGCCCGACGTGGGCTGGTGGCGGAACATGGCATCGACTGGATTCTGCCGCGCATTGTTGGGCTGCCTAATGCAATCGACCTGCTCTTGTCGGGGCGCAAAATCACCGCAGAAGAAGCGTTGCAGATGGGGTTGGTCAACAAGGTCTTTGCCCCTGAATCGTTCATGTCGGAAGTTCGTGCTTACGCTCTGGAAATGGCGACCATGGTTTCCCCGCGTTCGATGCGCGTAATGAAACAGCAGCTCTTCCGAGCGCAGAATCTGGATTTCGGAGCAGCGCTGCATGCGTCGATTCCGGATGTGGCAGCGAGCCTGAGCAGCGAAGACTTCAAAGAAGGTGTGGCGCATTTTGTCGAAAGGCGACCACCAAATTTCCCGGGTCGGTAAGCTGCGTGTTGGCTTCGAGCACGAGATGTTACGAGGAGACCACAGACGGAAGAGCAGCCTCGCGTCCTTGTTCACTCGTGCCGGACATGCTAGACACCACAAGGAAAATCACAATCTCGTTCGTGTTATTGCCTAGGAGGGCGTTATGCAAGGAGCCACTCTTCTGCGTGTCAATCTGAGCACTGGGGAAATTCGCAAAGAAGCCGTGCCGGAACAGACGATCAAGGATTTCATTGGCGGCCGAGGGGTGGGCAGTAAGCTCCTCTTGGACAGCATGGACCCTAAAGTTGATGCTCTTGATCCTCGTAATCCACTGATCTTTGCCACTGGTCCAGTGACTGGGACGTACGCGCCCACTGGCGGTCGCTACATGGTGATTACCAAGTCGCCGCTGACGGGTGCCATCGCGTGCTCGAACTCTGGTGGTTACTGGGGTCCGGCGCTGCGCTACGCGGGCTACGAGTACCTGATGGTCGAGGGCAAGGCCAAAGAGCCGGTGTATCTCAACATCCAAGACGATAAGGTCGAGATTCGTAGCGCGAAACATCTCTGGGGCAAAATTGTCGATGACACGGAGAACATCATCCGTGAAGAGACCCATCCTGAGACCCGCGTTGCATCCATCGGCCAAGGCGGTGAGAATCTTGCCCGTACCGCCTGTGTCATGAACGACAAAGGACGGGCTGCCGGTCGCTCAGGTGTCGGCGCGGTCATGGGATCGAAAAACCTCAAGGCTGTTGCCGTGCGCGGCACCAAAGGTCTCAAGATCGCCAACCCTGCGGCTTTCACCGCCGCCGTGCTGAAAGGCCGTGACAAGCTGGTCAAAGGTCCAACCACTGGCGGACTCACGATGCTGGGTACTGCTGGCACGGTGTCCTACATGAATATGGTGGGCATGCTGCCGACCAACAACTTCCAGATGGGCGTATTTTCAGGCGCTGCCGCCGTGGACGGCACGATTGTGAAGCGCGACTTCATGACGCGTAATCGCGGCTGCCATAGCTGCATGATCCACTGTGGACGCGTGACCAAGGTGAGCGGTCATGGACAGTTCGACGGGCATGGCGAAGGCCCGGAATACGAAACCATCTACGGCGTGGGCACGATCTGCGGCGTGGATAACTTGGCTGCGATCATCAAAGCCAACTACCTCTGCAACGAATACGGGCTGGATACGCTGGAAGCCGGGATTGCCATCGGCACAGCCATTGAGCTTGCCGAGAAAGGTTACATTCCCGAGAGCGACATCGGTTTCCCGTTGAAATTTGGTGATGCGGATGCCTTGGTGAAGCTCTTGGAAGCACAGGCCTTTCGCACCGGCCCCATCGGACATTGGCTGGCTGAAGGCGGCTATCGCTTGGCCGAGCATTATGGCCACCCAGAACTGTTCATGGGCTCGAAGAAGCAAGGCTTTGCCGCCTACGATCCGCGTGGTTCGATTGGTATGGGCTTGGCCTATGCGACCTCGAATCGCGGCGCGTGCCATCTCCGTGGCTACACGATCTCGCTTGAACACTTCGGCAATCCCATCAAGCTCGATCCATTTACCACGCAGGAAAAACCGTACTGGCTCACGATCCTGCAGAACACGACCTCGTTTGTGGATGCTTCTGGGATTTGCTTATTTTCGACGTTCGATATGAATCCCGGCGAGGATGTCATCGCCATGGTGAGTGAATCGCTAGGCCACAATGCTGGCGGCCCGGAAGATATGCTCAAAATCGGCGAGCGCATCTGGAATCTAGAGCGGATGTTTAACAACGCCGCTGGACTGACCCGCGCTGACGACAACTTGCCGCCGCGTATTACAGCAGAACCACTGACCGAAGGTCCGAGCAAAGGCCATGTCGTCGATCTTCCTCCGATGCTTGACGAATACTACCAACTGCGAGGATGGGATAATGCCGGACACCCGCTGCCGGCGAAGCTGCGTGAACTGGGGCTGGCGTAACCGCTGCAAAAGCGACTGTATCCGTTCGTTTCCTGCTGAATCGGGGAACGGGGGAGCCGGGGAAGCGGAGAGCGAATCTACAGCTTTTTTCTTCTCCGTTTCTCCCCGTCTCCGCTTCCCCGGCTCGTCTCTCTTCCCTTCAGCTCCTGGCTTCTTTCTCAGAGATGTCCCACTTCATCGCCGCCATCGACCAAGGTACGACGAGTTCTCGTTGTATGATCTTCGATCAACGCGGCACTGTGCTGGCGCGTGTTCAAAAGGAACATGCCCAGCTCTACCCTCAGCCAGGCTGGGTGGAACACGATCCACACGAGATCTGGCGTAATGTCCAAGAAGTGATTGCCAGTGCTCTGCAACAAGGCCGCCTACGGGCAAGCGATCTCGCCGCTGTTGGCGTCACGAATCAGCGCGATACCACGGTGGTGTGGGACCGCACTACTGGCAAGCCAGTCTGTAACGCAATCGTCTGGCAAGACACACGTACCGCCGAGATTTGCCAGCAACTTGCTGCTGTAGGCGGGCAGGAGCAACTACGCCGCAAAGTGGGGTTGCCGTTGGCTACCTATTTTTCTGGACCGAAGCTTCGCTGGATTTTAGAGCACGTTCCCAAGGCTGCCGACAAAGCCGCCGCCGGACAGTTGCTGTTCGGCACCATCGACTCGTGGTTGATCTGGAATCTGACTGGTGGAGTGCAGGGCGGCGTCCATGTCACGGATGTCTCAAATGCCAGTCGTACCATGCTGATGAATCTGGAGACCTTGGCATGGGACGACGAAGTCCTGCGACTCATGGGGGTCCCGCGTGCCATGCTGCCGAGGATCGCTTCTTCAAGCGAGATCTACGGTGAAGCGCAGGGGGTGCTGGCTGGCGTACCTGTCGCGGGCGATCTTGGCGATCAACAAGCTGCGCTGTTCGGACAAGTCTGTTTTGCGCCTGGGGAGGCCAAAAATACCTACGGCACCGGCTGTTTCATGCTCCTGAATACGGGAATGCAGATTGTCCACTCCAAGAGCGGCTTGCTGACCACCGTTGCCTACCAGTTGGGAAAGCAACCGGCGCATTACGCTTTAGAGGGTTCTATCGCCATCGCCGGGGCGGCAGTGCAGTGGCTGCGCGACAATTTAGGGATTATCGAGCGGTCCTCCGATATTGAGGCGTTGGCACTTACAGTTGCGGACAACGGCGGGGTATTTTTCGTCCCGGCATTTTCTGGCCTGTTCGCACCCTATTGGCGTGATGATGCACGCGGGGTGATCGTGGGCTTAACCGGATACGCCAACAAAGGCCACTTGGCTCGTGCCACTCTGGAAGCGACAGCCTTCCAAACACGCGAAGTAGTGGATGCCATGCATGCCGATGCTGGAGTGCCTGTGCAATCGCTCAAAGTGGACGGCGGTATGGTGAGCAACGCCTTGCTCATGCAGTTTCAGGCCGACATGCTCGGCGTACCGGTGATTCGCTCAGCAATGTCCGAAACGACATCGCTAGGCGCAGCCTATGCTGCTGGCTTGGCGGTGGGCTTTTGGGAAACGGAAGATGAATTGCGCGCCAACTGGGCACAGGACCGAACATGGCAGCCCACTCTTCCTGCGACCGAACGCGAACGGCGCTATCGCGATTGGAAACGTGCCGTCACCTGCACGTTCGATTGGGTGACGCACTGATTAATCGCACCGCGTAATCTCACCGCCGCCGCCGTGAGCGCCCGGCTGCCTTTTTCGGGGCAGATGGGGCAGGGGGCGGTGGTGCCGGAGCTTCTTCCACCGGTATCGGTACTGGCGCTGGTGAGTGCGAGAGCGACTCGGTTGCGACAATTTCGTGCTGTTCGTGATGAAACTCGGCGGCTGCGCGCAGGAAAATCCGCTTGCGGAGAAAGTGTTCTAGCTCATCAAGTCGTTCGCCTTCCTCGTCATAGAGAAAGGTGAGCACTTCTGGATGTGCTCGGACGATAAGGTGTGGCGCGGCGGGATGACGAAATGCTTCTTTGCGGATTTGCCTCAGGATCTCGGAGGCCACCGTTGGCACCGAGCGCAGATAGCCTTTGCCTTCGCAGTACGGACACGGGTCACACAACTGACGGAGCAAGCTCTCGCGGGTGCGCTTGCGTGTCATCTGCACCAAACCCAGCTCACTGATCTTGCGCATACTGCTGCGGGTTTTGTCCTGCTTCAGCGCCTCGCGTAGGGTCTCGGTGACTTTATTGCGATTCCCGGCTCGATCCATGTCGATGAAATCGATGATGATTAACCCGCCGATGTTACGTAGGCGGAGTTGTTCGACCACGGCCTTGGCGGCTTCGAGGTTCGTTTGAAGCATGGTCTCTTCTTGGTCGCGCTTGCCCACGAAGCGGCCAGTATTTACGTCGATGGCGGTGAGTGCCTCAGTATGGTCGATGACGATGTGGCCGCCAGATTTGAGATATACCCGGCGGTCGAGCGCTTTGGCAATTTGCGGCTCGATATTGTAGTAGTCGAAAATCGCCTCGGGGCGGTTGTGCAGCTTAATGCGACCCACGAGGCGTGGCAGGAAAGACTCGATGAACTCTTTTGCACGCTCGTAGTCCTGCGGGGCGTCGATGATGACCTCTTCCACATCCGCCGTGAACAAGTCGCGGATGATGCGTAAGATGACATCCATATCATCATGCAGCACGGCAGGTGCGCTCAGCGATTCGCCTTTCTTTGCGATTCCACTCCAGAGTTTGAGCAGAAAGCGCATGTCATCGTGCATCTCTTTTTTGGTGAGACCTTCGCACGCCGTACGGACGATAAACCCGCCTTCGGGTGGACGCAGCTCTTGCACGATATCGCGTAGGCGTTTGCGCTCTTTACTATCGGCAATGCGCCGTGACACGCCGATGTGACTGACCGTCGGCGTGTAGACGAGATGCCGACCCGGCAGCGAGATGTGCGAGGTGAGGCGACAGCCTTTGGTGCCGAGCGGTTCTTTCGTGACTTGGACTATCAGTTCTTGGTTTTTCTTGATGCGGTCTTCCAGCGGAGTGTGCGAGGTGAAGCGCTCGCGTCTGCCGCGCCGAGGCGGTCCTGAGCGTGCGGCGGCTCCGTTGGCCGAAGCGTGGTCATCTTCACCGTGGGCGTCGTCGCCGTTGGCATATTCGTCGGGGATCTCGTCCATGCTGCGGTCATTATCGTCGTCATGGTCGTCGTCCTCCTCGAAAAAACCTGAAGGGAGAGAACCGCCGAACAGATCTGACGCATGAATGAAGCCAGCTTTTTCCAGGCCGACTTCGATGAAGGCCGCCTGCATGCCGGGTAAGACCCGAGCGACTTTGCCTTTATAGATGTTGCCAGCAAGATTACGTTGCTGGGCACGTTCGATATGAATCTCGACCAGCGTCTCGTTTTCGAGCAGCGCGACCCTGGCTTCTTGGGGAGTAGAATTGATAATAATGCGTTGGCGCACGGACGCTACTTATGTCGCCGCATGTTCGAGCGGCGTAGTTGCACTGTGTTCGTGCTCGTCGGGAAGCTCGGCTGTGGACGGAGCATGAAACAGGGTCTGAATTTTGGTTAACCGTAAGATCTTGGCTTCCTCTGTAGTGAGGCCGAACAACGTCCCGGCAAATTCGTGCGGCTTGATCGTTCCCGCTGGCGTCACACGTAGCTCCAACTGCACTGTTGTTGGCGTGGTCAGCGCGACGCGCTCGACGAATTGCTTGGCATCGACAATTTTGTCCCCGCTGCGTGTGTGCTTGCGCAGGGGAATGCTCGTTGCCGCATGGTAGGCGTTCAGACTCGTGGCCAGAAACGCTGACGTTTGCTTGTCGGACGGCAATGAATCGACCGCCACCGCGTAGCGCAAGCCGCTGATCGTGGCGTCGACGCTCGGTGCATGGAGGTCAATGACTTCTGCCCATTGCACGCAAAATCCGCGCGGGAGTTCTGCGTTGAGACGTGCGCCGACTTCGGCTGCCGTCAGTTGCTCACTCAGTTCAAGATCGATGAAGTCTTCTTCGCTTTCGATGCTCATGGGGAGAGCCGGTCCGAAGCTCAACCGTGGCAGGGGATGGAACCCTTGGCTATAGGCAATAGGAAGATGGGCACGGCGGACCGCACGAGCAAAGAGTGTTGCCACCTCTTTGGCCCCGAGAAACCGCGCTTCCTCTAGCTTGCTGTACATGATGCGCACCCGCATCACTGCCGGCTTTTTCTCCCCTTGGCTCATGGCAATCGTGTTAGGGTCGCCAGCCAGCCAGGATTCCGCATTGGCGTGACTCGTGGCTCGCGGTTCGTGGTTCGTGGTTCGTGGCTTGTGGTTCGTGGTTCGTGGTTCGTGGCTTGTGGTTGAGTGCTGAGTGTTCGCCTCCCCACTGGTGCCTGTTGCCTGGTGCCTAGTGCCTTTCTTCTCCTGCATGGTCTGCCACTGTCGTGTGCCCCATTCACTATGTTCTGGCAAAAGGTTCGCTGCCCAGGTATCCACTTGCGTACCGCGATGCTCTGCGCCTTTGGCACCACTCAGATGGTAGGTGACGTTGCGCACGGTTTTGAAGTCGCAGGCTCCGCAGTACGAACAACGCTCGACACTGCAATCTGGCGTCAAGGTGGCGGCAAAAGCTTTAGCGAGGTCGCGTTGCAGCCACTTCTTCGAGACACCGCTGTCCAGGTGGTCCCACGGCAGGGTTTCGTCGAGGAGACGGCGACGCAGGTAGAAATCTGGGTCGATACCATGTTCGGCAAAGGCTTGCTGCCACAGGTCCAAGCGAAACTGCTCCGTCCAACCGTCGAAGCGACACCCGAGACGATAGGCGGTGAGCAGCGGTCCAGATAAGCGCCGGTCGCCTCGGGCAAAGACGCCTTCGAGAAACGACGAGCGTGAGTCATGCCATTTGAACTGGATACCGTGGCGACGCAGCGCCTTGCGCAACAAACTTTGCCGAGCCTCGGTCTCTTCCAGGCTCACTTGGGCTGCCCATTGAAAGGGAGTATGCGGCTTCGGCACGAAGGTGGAGACACTCGCCGTCACCTGACGTTTATGTTTGCCGGCAGCCGAGACTTTGCGGCTGAGATCGACGATGCCGAGGAGATCTTCCTCGGTCTCCGTAGGTAGACCGAGCATGAAGTAGAGCTTCACGCTCTTCCAACCGAGACCGAAGAGCATCTTCGCTGCGTCAACCAGCTCTTCTTCCTTGTACTCTTTCTGGATGACATCGCGCAGCCGTTGTGAGCCGGCTTCCGGGGCCAGAGTGAAGCCGGTTTTCCGCACGCGACGGATCTCTTCCAAGATGTGAGGCGAGAGGGCATCCACTCGTGTCGAGGGCAACGACACCGACACCTTCAATCCAGCAAAGCGGTTCATCAGCTCGCGCAGCAGCGGGTTTACGCAACTGTAATCCCCGGTGCTAAGGCTGAGCAAGGAGACTTCCTCGTAACCGCTTTGCTCAATGAGCTTCTCAATTTGCTCTTGCAGGGCGCGCGGGTCGCGCTCGCGCAGCGGACGATAGATGTAACCCGCTTGACAGAAGCGACAGCCGCGTACGCAGCCACGCATCACCTCGGCGGCGATGCGGTCGTGGACGATGGTGACGTTGGGCACTACTTGGTTGCGGATAGGCGGAATGGAGTTCAGATCACGCACGACCCGTTTGTTGACAATGGCATACTCGGGATCATGGGGTTGGATAGTGAGCAGCGTGCCATCTTCAGCATGATGCAACGAGAACAACGCTGGGACGTACACTCCGGGAATACGGCTGAGAGCTTTGAGCAGCGCACCCCGATCCTTTTTGTCCCACGCAAGATAGGCGTCGCAAATATCGAAGACTGCCTCCTCGCCGTCGCCGAGCAGAAAGGCATCAATGAACTCAGCGATAGGTTCTGGATGAAACGCGCAGGGCCCGCCAGCAATAATCAGCGGGTGCGTCTCGTCGCGGTCGCGCGAGAAAAGTGGGACACCGCCAAGGTCCAACATCATGAGGATATTAGTGTAGGTCAGCTCGTACTGGAGGCTGAAACCGATGATATTGAAGTCAGACAGTGGCGAGCAGCTATCGAGCGACGCTAGCGGCGCTCCGCGTTTCCGCAGCTGCGCTTCCATATCAACCCACGGGGCATAGACCCGCTCAGCTTGAATCTCTGCACGGCCGTTCAGGAGATCGTACAAAATTTGCAGACCAAGGTGCGACTGCGCGATTTCATATACTTCGGGAAACGCCAGTGCGAAACGCAACCGCACCTGCACTGGGTCTTTCAACACGGTGCCGCGTTCGCCGCCGGTATAACGTGCAGGTTGTTCGACAAGCGGGAGAATCGAGGCGTAGGTCTGACGGAGGGTCGTCACTCTTGAAGTTTCCTTACCATGTGCGAGCCCGAACATATAGGAAAATTCAAGGGATACGCAAGAGACAGGGACGAGGCCAGAAGCTAATGCTGAACGCAGAAGTCGGAAGCCAGCATTCAGGATGTTGGAGGGGGAAAGAAGGAAACGGCGAAAGAAGGAAGACAGGATGACGAATGAAGTGGTCGCGCAGCGCATCCTACGTTTCTATCCACTATCCTCGCGCGTCTCTCGTCTTGCCTTTTGCCTTGCCCTTTTCTTGCACCCGTCGGATTTCCCCCTTAGGATAACGAGCATAACGATGGCTCGTTTCATGTTTCGTATTGTCCTGGGTCTGCTGCTGTGGGTGGTGCTATCTGCTACCTCGGCGCAATCGACGCCAGAGGAAGAGCCGGTGTTTAGTGCCGAGGATGCACTTTCGCTTCCGACCGTTCCTCCTCCTGCTGAATCTCCTACTCATCCGGCTACCGCATACTGGAAAATTGCAGTGCACATGACGATTGCTACACCTGTGGCAGGGAACCATGTGCAGATGCTGTTGCCCTTGTCCGATGGTCGGCAAAGCGTGTTGTCGCGCCGTGCGAGTGTGGAGGGCGTGACCTACCGTGAAGAGTCGGATGGGCTGAATCTGTGGGGGCATTGGCTTGTGAATACGGGAACGAATAATACGCCGTCACTCTTGGTCTACGAATACACCGTGCAGATTGCCGATGCGCGGAGCGAGCTGCCACAGTTACCGCTCCCTGCTCAGTCGCTGCCCGAACAGGCGCGTTATCTCCAGCCTTCGACGGCAATTCAGAGCAACACCTTGGCCATACGCAATCTGTCGACGCGACTGCACAAGGGGGAAACGAAGCTGCCGCGAGTTGTCCGCGCCCTGTACGATCACGTGGCTGCCTTGCCAGCGGCACCGCATAGCGAAGACGGCAACGATGCCTTGGCCGTGCTGACCGCAGGGCAGGGCGGTCGTGCGGGCAAGACTCGTGCCTTGGTCGCGCTGTTGCGTACCAGCGGCATTCCGGCACGGGTGGTTGGCGGAATCCGTCTGGGCGATTCGGCGAAGAAACGCACGACGATTTCTTGGGTGGAGGCCTTGCTGGGGGAATCGTGGGTGCCGATGGACCCGGCTGGTGGCTATTTCGCGTGGCTGCCGAACACGTATCTAGCATTGTATCGCAACGACTTGCCCTTGTTGGTGCACACGCGCCAAGTGCCGGTCGAGTATAGTTTCACCATCCGTCAAGTGACACGGAGCGAAGCCCTCGTCGCCGGCCAGCCGATAACGCCTGAGTCGCACGCGCGCCGCAGCGGCGTTCGACAGGGGAATGAACGAATGTACACCATTGCGACGTATGTCGAGCATCCGGTGGCCAATGTGGTGCTGGTGAACGATAACGTGATTCCGCCTGTTGCCGCTGAACGTATCCTGGCCGAAGCACGCGACCGGCAAATCAATGTCGCGCTCCTCAGCGCGGATTTCGAGTCGAGTTCTTATCGTGAGCAATATCTGCCTTCTTTGCTCAGCGATAATCTCACGCTTCTCCGTGAAGCCGATCTGTTAGTTGTGAATGCCCGAGGCACTGCTGGTCTGTACGCGTTGCTCAAGCAGGGCGAGCTTGGCATTCCCATGACCAACCTCCGCGTGACTGTCGCTGGCACATTTCCTCAGACCGTGGGCGAGGTGTTGGGGTCGGTGATTATCCGACTGCTCAAGCCTCAAGAGTTGGTGTTGCTCCGCCACGAAGGCGACCTCATGCCTTTGTGGGAGCGAGCACGAGCGCAGGGACGTGCGAACATTGCGGTAGTGGAGAATGCTCAGCAGCAAGAGACTCCTGTGATCGTGATGACCGAAGCTACTGCCGTGCAGTTACCCTGGTGGCGGCGGCAAGTCGTGGCTTTGTGGACGGTCGCCGTGCAGTCGCAAATCTCACTCCCCGCGTTGAACTTTATCCTGGTCTTGCCGTTGATCGCATTTTTTCTGGTTATTATTCGCAATGTCATTGGTCTGGAAACGTTTGGTACCTTCTCTCCTATGCTCCTGTCGCTGGCGTTTCTGACCACAGGATTGGGGTGGGGCCTCACCGTATTCGCGGTGATTGTTGGGCTTGGTACAGGATTGCGATTTATGCTCCAGGGCTTGCGGCTTCACTTGGTCTCGCGCGTTGCGATTCTGATTGCCGTGGTGGCGGTGAGCATGGTGGGGATGACGGTGCTCGGGGCGGTGCTAGGAGTTGGCGCATTGTCGCACGCTGGCATTTTTCCCATGGTGATCATGGCGAACACCATCGAAAACTTTACCAACACCCAGATGGAGCGCGGGACAGGCGAAGCACTGCGCCTCACTCGCAACACCTTACTGGTGGCAACCTGTTCGTATGTGGGTATCGAAGAGACTGGCCTGAAGCCACTGGTCTTGGCCTTTCCCGAGGTGTTGCTGGGTGTGATTGCGATTGAGCTGTGGCTCGGGCGTTGGCGTGGGTTGCGGCTACTTGAGTATGTACGCTTTTATCGCTTAGCCCAGGATCGGGAACGGGTGGCGATAGAAGAAAGAAGGAAAGTGTCAGCAGGATGATACGAAACCTCGGCTTCCTGGCCCGAGAGGTGTTGGGCATCAATCGACGCAATGGCGAGTTCATGGCCCGACATAACCCGCGTCACCTCTTTCAGACCGTCGATCATAAGCTCAAAACCAAAGCGGCGTTACTGGCGGTTGGGGTGCCGGTGGCTGAGACCTTGGCGGTGTATCGTTTTCAGTACGAGACCCGCCGCTTCGCCCAGGATTCTCGTGCCTGGGGCGAATTTGTCGTGAAGCCTGCACAAGGTGCCGGCGGGGAAGGTGTCCTCGTCGTGACTGGCTACGATGGCAATGGCTTTCTGACTGTGCAAGGCAGAGGCATGCCTGTCCGCCAGTTGGAGAGTCATCTGTCGGATATCCTAGGCGGGGTCTTCTCATTGAACCAGCGCTATGACGAGGCGTTGGTCGAACGTTGTCTGCACGCGCATCCGCTGCTCGCGGGCCTGAGTTTTCGCGGTTTGCCGGATATCCGCGTGATTCTCTATCGTGGCGTGCCGCTGATGGCCATGCTGCGACTTGCGACCCAGCAATCGAAAGGACGGGCAAACTTGCACGCGGGCGGGCTCGGCGTGGGCGTCGATTTAACAACGGGGGAAACGGTGGCTGCCATAGCTGGGAAGCGCTGGATTCACCATCATCCAGATACCGACTTGCCTTTGCTTGGGGTAGGTATTCCACAGTGGAGCGAACTCTTACTCACGGCCACGCGTTGCGCCGACGCGGTGGCGTTGGGCTATCTGGGTGTTGATCTGACACTGGATGTGGAGCGTGGTGCGTGCGTGCTGGAATTGAACGCGCGTCCAGGGTTGGCGATTCAGCTTGCCAATCGGCAAGGATTGCGCCCGCTCCTCACGGCGGTGGATCAGAAGCTTGTGCCTGGATTGCCACTCCATGAACGGATGCAATTGGGGCAAGATATTGCGCGACTGGTGGTGCCGTAAGCGAGGAGCTGTCCTATGTCCGAGGAAAAACAGTTCTTACGCACCTTGCTTCGTGCGCGGCGACGGAGCTTATCGCTAGCGGATGTGAGAGCGCTGAGTCAACGCATTGCTGAGCGCCTGATCATGATGCCGCAGTTTGTACGAGCAGATTCCCTTGTGCTGTACAACGCGAACGATCATGAGGTCGAGACCGACTTGCTTTGGCAAGCCGCCATCCAGCAGGGGAAGTCTGTCTACTATCCGCGCATCTCCGCCGACCGCGCGAGTTTGGAGTTCATCCGACGACGACCTGATGACACGCTTATTCCCGGGACGTTCGGCATTTTGAGTCCCTCAGGAGACGAATTGCTCACTGGCCTCCAGCCGACAGATGTCGTGCTGACGCCGGGAGTTGGATTCGATGAGAAAGGTCATCGGCTCGGGCGCGGGAAAGGCTATTACGACCGCGCTTTTCGTGGAGTGTTGAGCGGAGCAGTACGCATTGCTCCGGCTTATGAACTTCAAATCGTCCCGACTATTCCTGCAGGTCCAGCGGATGAACAGGTAGACTGGATCGTGACGGAGAAGCGGAAGATGGAATGCAGAATGCAGAACGATGAATGAACGAAGCATCTTCTGCTGTTGCTGTCTGCAATTCATAATTCATCATTTCCGCAAAGCAAACACCCACAACACCCCGCCTTGAGGAATGAAGGTTTTCACACCCCAGGCCTTATCAAGGAACTCCTGAACGCGTTGTGCATCAACGCCCCAGCCAGATTGCACGGCGATATATTGGACTCCGTCAATCTGGTACGTAGTCGGCACGCCAACGACGCCGGAGTTGGTGCGCTGTTGCCACAATTGCTTGCCGGTCTTGGCGTCGAACGCACGAAAATAACGGTCATTGGTGCCGCCCATAAACACGAGGCCCCCGCCAGTGGTCAATACTGGACCCCAGTTATGTGACTTGAACTTGACCGTCCAGGCTTTTTTCCCGGCGTTCAGGTCCCAGGCTTGAAGCTCGCCAATGTGTTGTTTGGCTTCTGGACGTGGCACGAACTCGATGTCTGAAAAATCCACACCCATATAGAGTTGGCCTGCCGTATAGGTTTCCTGCTTGCCCGTGAGTGCGCTGCACAGGTTTTCGTTGGCTGGGATGTACAGGTAGCCGGTTTGCGGGTTGTAAGCGGCTGGCGGCCAGGTTTTTCCGCCCGATAGCGAAGGGCAGAATTCGGCTCGTTTGCCAACGCCGAAGATACGTTGCGGATCATAGCTCGGCCGGCCTGTTTCGGGATCAAGCTTGGTGAAGACATTTTGGTGGACGAACGGGGTTGCATCGACAAAGGTAATTTTATCGGCGTGACGTTCCAGCAGCCAGAGGTAGCCGTTGCGCCCAGCGTGGACCAAGGCTTTGAAGGATTTGCCTGGTCGTTTCACATCGAGCAAGAGCGGCGCAGAGACCTCGTCCCAATCCCATGCATCGTTCCAATGGTACTGATGATGCGCTTTGATTTCACCAGTGTCGGCGTCAAGGGCGATGACCGAATTCGCGTAGAGATTATCCCCCCTGCGCACCTCGCTGAGAAACGGTCCAGGGTTGCCGGTGCCCCAATAGGCTAGATTGAGTTGCGGATCGTAGGTGCCAGTCACCCAGATGGAGACCGCGCCAGTTTTCCAGGTCTCGCCTGGCCATGTGTCGTGGCCTTTTTCCCCAGGGCCAGGGACAGTATGCGTCTTCCACACCGGCTTGCCAGTCTCTGCGTCGAAGGCTTGGATGAAACCGCGAATGCCCAGCTCACCACCTGAGACTCCGACCATCACTTTGCCGCGTGCCACCAGCGGTGCCAGGGTCATGTAGTAGCCAGTGAGATAGTTTTCTACTGTCTGATCCCAGACGACTTCTCCGGTTTTGGCATTGAGGGCCAGAAGATGGGCGTCCACTGTGGCGAGGAAGACTTTGTCTCCATACAGAGCAATGCCGCGATTGGTGGGATGGAGCTGGAATAAGTCTTCCGGCAGCTCTCTTCGATAACGCCACAGTATCTCGCCGCTCTTGGCGTCTAATGCTAGCACTTGATTCTTCGGGGTCGTGATGAACATGACACCGTTATTCACAATCGGAGGCGACTGATGCCCTTCCTCAACTCCTGTGGAGAAGGTCCAGGATGGAGCCAGTGTAGCAACATTCTTGGTGTTGATCTGATCCAGCGGGCTGTAGCCCCAACCGTCGTAGGTCCGCCGATACATGAGCCAGTTGTCCGCCTCGGGCTGGAGCAGGCGTTCTGCCGTGACTGGTGTGTAAGGAACAGGGCTTTGGGCCGTGACTGGGCTGGAAAGCAGACTGACCAGTGTCATGAGGACAAACGGCATGAGTCGGATGACTTGGTTCATAAGAAGTCTCCTTATTTTTGCTCGGCACCTACGCGGGCTGAAAATGCTCCGGCAACTGTCACCTTGCCATCTGCGATTTGCAGGGGAAGAAGCGGAAGCGAACGCGGCGCAGGACCGCCGACGACGCGAGCGCGATCTTTGGGGTCGAAAGTGGAAGTGTGGCAGGGACAAATGAGGTGTTGGGTGTCGGCTTGCCAGCCGCTGACGTCGCACCCGGTGTGCGGGCAGATGGCCGAATAGCCGACGACTCCTTCAGCCGCAACGGCACGGGTGGGATCGGTGAGTGCGGCCTGGGCAAGATGGACTAAAAGTACGCGGTTCAGGCGCGAGCCATCACGCAAGGTTTGCGTTTTGGGATCCAGAGGATACGCGAAGGCTGGCGGTCCTCCCTCTGGTAAATTGTTCAGGGTGACGACTTGGCCTTGGTGAGCACCAGCAGAGAAGAGGAAAATGTCGCCAATCTGTGGTCGCAGCTTTTTCGGGTCGGTCTCGGCGCTCTCGGCAATACTCGCGAAATGGAGGCTCACGCCAAGACCAAGCGCTGATTTGAGCACTGTGCGCCGGCTCACGAGCCGGGAAGTGCAACACTCTGCACAGGGATGCGCATTGGTAGATTCTTCGAGCTGATTCTCGGCGCGTGGCATGTGAATAGAGGCTCCTTTCCGTCCGGCTCTTCTATGGTTCGAAGGTGCGCAAGTCAATCGCAGCCACGCATGGCTCCCGTCTGTCAGCCGGCAAGCCTTCCTACAACCCTAGTGGCATAGACGGGAGGTTCTCATTATGATGCCGCGCATTCATCTTTGAGGGAACGATCAACTCTTGCATCGGAAGGGGGAAGGTGTCGATGACTGACTTGCGGAAACTGTTTGTCTTTGCACTATGGTGACTATCAGTCTTGGTGCCCGCCAAGTCTTGGGGGGTTATTGCTCTGCGTCCTGATCTCGAAATCGAGGGCTTCGTGCAAGCGCAAAATATTTTGCGCGAATCCATGTTCCAAGATGCGCGTTTGATCTTGCAGCGTAACACCGCGCAGATTGAGGCAAAGTATCATTTCTTGCAGGAAGGGCAGGCCTTCGGCAGCTTCAGCGCTGGGCCGATTGAGGATGCGTCGCTCACAGTCATTGGGCGCACGGTGTACGATTCGCTCTATGACCTGGGTGACGAGTATAGCGAGAAGTTCACGCAGCAGGAAAAAGAGAAAAGGAAATTTGAGTACAAGCTGCGCGAGATCTACACCGACATGGCGATTCCGCCGTTCTCGCTACGTTTGGGGCGTCAACAAATCGTCTGGGGAGAAACCGATAATTTCCGTGCCCTTGATGTGATCAATCCTCTGGACACTCGCTGGCACTGGAGCCGAGAGTCGTGGGAAGATATCCGCATTCCGCTGTGGATGGCCCGGGCAATTTATGACATCGGCAAGATTGGGCCATTAGAAGAGTCCTTCGTTGAGGCCGTGTGGATTCCCTGGGACTTTCAACGCGGCAAGAGCACCTCCGACCCACGCCGTCCGTGGGCGTTTATCGGTCATGGCTTACGTGCGCGGGCGAACTCGGCAGTGGTAGGTGGGCAGCTGTTCGACACCCGCACTACCGTGATTGATCGCAAGCCGGATAAAGGGTTGGAAAGCAGCCAAGCTGGCCTGCGTTTCAAAGGCATCTGGCGTGGCATCGATTTCAGTCTGAATTACTTCTTCACTTTTGGAGACACTGGCTTAAAGGTCCGCCGTGACCTCGCGGCGGCGCAAGCAAGCTCGTGCCCTTCCGATACGTTGTGTTCGGTGGTGAACACCGTGAATCAGCGGGCACATGTGGCTGGCTTTGCTGCCAATTATTCGGAAGAGAAATACACCCAGGCCGTGTTTCGTGTGGAAGCTGCGCTGTCTACAGGCGTACCGGTGCGACTGAAGAGCGGGATTCCTCGTCGTTTCGACCCGGATAACAACAGCTTCGACACAGCAAAGCGTACAGTGGTGATGTTAGCGTTCGACCGGCCCACCTGGATTCGTCCGCTGAACAAGTTGCGCACCTTCTTTGTTTCTGGACAGTTCTTCTGGCGCCACTACCTCGATTACAATCGCTTCTTCCGCGGCTCTACGTCAGTGCATCACGCAATTCTCAATGGCGACGTTGTGCCGGGACGCTACGTCAGTGCCCTGACGGACAAGATCAACCAAGAAGAATTTGTGATGACGCTGTCGGCTTCGACTAGCTATGGTCCAGGCGGATTGTGGCAGCCACTTTTCGTTGCCGCCTTCGATCCGGTCTCCACTGGAGCCTACAATCGCGTGTCGGTGGATTATTTGTTTTCCAATCACATCTTGCTGCGCCTGACGCAGGATTTTTATTGGCGAATGCACTCGCATGATCCTGGACCCTGGTCGATTGGTGACCGGTTCGGGCGTCCAGGCGATAGTCGCCACGAAACAGTTTTTAGCGTTATTTTCCAATTCTAACCGGCAGATTGCGCGTACTTTTGAGTTGACGGACCGTGCGGCCTATGGCATGGTGCGGATACTTAACCTGAGTGAACATTCAATCCCTTGCAATCCTTTAAGGAGGACAACCATGCCTGAATTCGATGTAGTTATTCGCGGCGGTACTGTCGTCGATGGCGCTCGCAATCCGCGAGTGGTCACTGATGTCGGCATCAAAGGCGGCAAGATCGCAAAAATTGGTAAATTGAGCCCCAGCGACGGGCAAAAGACGTTAGATGCCAATGGTCTCGTCGTCGCCCCTGGATTCGTCGATCTGCACACCCACTACGATGCGCAAATTAACTGGGACCCGTACTGCACCTTGTCTGGTTGGCATGGGGTGACGTCGCTCGTCCTTGGCAACTGTGGATTCGGTTTTGCGCCATGCCAGCCGGAACTCCGTGATCGCGCCATGCTGTCGATGTCGCGCGTCGAGGCCATTCCCTTCGAGTCGATGAAGGCTGGCATGAAGTGGGATTGGGTTACGTTTCCTGACTGGCTGAATTTCCTTGAACGTACCCCCAAAGGTCTCAACGTGCTTAGCTACGTGCCGCTTGCGCCCATCATGATTTGGGTCATGGGCCTTGAAGCTGCCAAGAGCCGCCCGGCCACTGCCAGCGAGCGCCAAGAAATGCAACGCCTTCTGAACGAGGCGATGGATGCCGGTGCCTGCGGCTTCTCGTGTCAGCGCCTGGGGAACGGTTTCATTTCCGTCCAGCGCGATTACGACGGCACCCCGATGGTGACCGACACCATGTCGGAAGAAGATTTGCTCGCGTTCGCCGAAGTTCTCGGCCAGCGTAAGGAAGGTTTCATCCAACTCACACAAGCCAGCGCCGACTTCAAAGATGACATGCGTCTCTACGAAAAGCTTGCTTCCGTGTCTGGCCGCCCCGTGCTGTTCAACGCCACCGCCGTGCGTGATGATCGCCCCTCGCTCCATCGCCGCACGATGCGCTACATCGACGACGCCAACAAGCGTGGCCACCAGATTTTCAACCAGACCGCCACTCGCCGACAAGGCTTCATTTTCTCCTTCGAGGACTGGAACCTGTTTGACGGCAGCGATCTCTGGCGCGAAGTCACCATGGGCACCCCAGCCGAGCGTATGCAGAAATTCAAGAATCCCGCGCTCCGGCAAGCGCTGGTGTCGGAATACGATGCTGGCCACACGCCAGTGGTGACCGGCTCGATCAAGGACTTCACCATTGAGTCCGTGAGCGACCCGCAGTTCCAGAAATACGTGGGCAAGACGGTGGAACAAGCCGCTCAGATGGATAACAAGCATCCGATGGACCTGATGCTGGACCTCGCCATCGCCGACAATCTCAAGACTGAATTTGAGACCCCGGCGCGTAACGTCAACGAGGAATATGCTGCCGAACTGATGTCCTCGGAATACAGCATTCCCGGCGTGTCCGATGGCGGAGCACACACCAAGTTTGTTACCTTGGGTGCGTATCCCACCGACATGATTACCTGGATGGTGCGGGATGCTGGTTTCATGAGCTTGGAAGAAGCCCACTATCGCTTGAGTGCGCTTCCGGCTCGCTGCGCTGGTTTTCAGGATCGCGGTGTACTCAGCGAAGGCGCACCTGCTGACGTTGTGGTGTATGACCTGAACAGCCTGAAAATGACCCCGGAAAAGCCGTTGGTCATCCATGATTTTCCTGCCGGTGAATGGCGGCGCGTGCAATACGCCGAAGGCTATCGCTGGATCATGGTCAATGGCGAAGTGACCTTTGAAGACGGCCAATGCACGAACGCCCTCCCTGGTCGTTTGCTGCGCCACGGTCGTGGATAAACGTTCCTGTACACGGATGTCTGCTCTCGGCAAGAGTGTGGACATCTAGAACAAGAAGAACGTTAGACTCTGCAAGGGCAGCCCTAGGGCTGCCCTTCTTGCTTCTCTTTCCCTCCGCTCTATACAACCGTAGCCATGGCCACGAGTCGTTTGACCTCAGCGTTTCCTAGCGCGGATGATATCTTTGCGCGTCTGGAAAAAGATGCACTCGCCCCGCTCTATCTCTTTCATGGGGAGGAGACCTACCTCGTTGATCAAGCAGTCTTGCGCGTGCGTCGCCGCATGAACGATGTGCCGGTCACGGTGTTTCATGCTGGCGAGGACCTGCTGGATCGTGTTCTGGAAACCTGGGGAACGCCTTCTCTCTTTGCCCCGCAAAGTCTCGTAGTGTTGAAAAGCGCTGAGCGCCTCAAAGCTGGTGACCGAGAACGCCTCGCTGCGGCGGCAGAGACGCGTGACGCCACCCAACCCTTGGTCGTCTGCGCGCACGGTAAAGTGGATTTGCGTCAACAATTCTTTGCCCTATGCGGGAAAGTCGGCATCGTGGCGGAATTTCGTCCGCCCTTCGCGAACCAGCTCCCAGGTTGGGCCAAGCAATTGGCGCGGGGCAGGGGAGTACAGTTAAGTGACGATGCTGCTCGTCTCCTTGCCGATTCTGTCGGCGCAGATCTGTCCGCTCTGGCGATGGAGATCGATAAAGTTGCTGCCTTTGTCTTTCCTGCTCAGGATATTGCCGCGAGTGATGTTGCTGCCTGTGTCGGCGATTCTCACCAATACGATGCTTTCGACTTAGCGGATGCACTGGGGCACCGTGACCGCCAACGGGCCTTCGTGTTGATGCGCCGAGTGTTGACGAACGACAATGAAGCGCTGCGTATCTTGCACGCGCTGGTGAGCCATTTTCGTCGCTTGTGGCGGGTGAGAGATTTGCTCGCTAATGGTGCCTCTGAGCTGCAAATCGAACGAGAGACTGGGCTGCGTGGGCAGCGTCTCCGTGGTGCGCTCAACCAAAGCCGTATGTATGCTTTGGCGGATCTGCGCCGCTTCCTGCATAGCGCAACAACCCTAGATATCATGCTGAAATCTTCTCGCTCTTCACCGGCGGCTTTGTTCGATGCGCTCATTTTGGACATGTGCGCTCGCAAGACATAGCCAAGGAGAAAAAGGCCAAGGAAAGGGACGGCCATGGAGAAACGGACACGCAGCTACGAGGAAATCCAGCTCGACTTCGCTTTTATCGCCAAAGAGACCGAAGCTTCTCGTGGGATGGAAACCAATAGGACACCCGAGAGGCCGGTACCCTTGGCGACCCGCTCGTACGGAGTGACGAAGTCCGTGAGTAAAGCGCACTCGGCAATGCTGGCTGCTTCGTTAGCCGAAGTGTCGGGGAGTCTGCTCGCCGTGTTCGAGTTTTGCGAAGCTGCGCTGACTCGTGCCTTGGATGTCGTTTCGCTGCGCAAAGGCGACGTGTTTTCTCAAGATGAACTGCGTAGCCTGCGGGGTATTGGCCAAGCGCAATGGTTGCTGAACGAGGCGCATATGCGACGAGAAATGCGCACGACAAAAGTCGGGAAGAAGACGAAGAAAACGATGAATGATGAATAAAGAATCTCGATCCGCCCTTCCTCAGTCCTTTCATTGCGCTCCTGCCAGGAGTTCGGCAATCGTCTCTTTCAGCGGTAGTTGCTCGCGCAGAGCAATCAGGCTCGACACAACAACGTTGATGGCGTGGGTAATGACTTCAGCGTTTTCTGGACAGTCGAGCGCTTCTGCGAGGCGAATGCCAGCGAGCTTGAATAAGGCATCACTCTCCGATGCATCCGCACTGCCTAATGAAAAAAACCCATACTGTGTGGCCCGGGCATTATAGAGATGGAGGAGGTCGGCTTGGGTCTCTTCTTGCTCCTCTGCGTCATCATCAGGGCATGCTTGCTGCACAAAGGCGGGTAAGGTGACGCCAACGAGTCCGCCCATGAAAGCATTGCGCAACACGTTTGCGACTTGTTCGGGGAACGTCGTCACGAAAGTTGAGGTGGACACGCGGTCGCAGGCATGGACGAGGAAAATGACGAATTCCGCTGTCGCCGATTGCGCTTTTACTTCGCTGGTGAAGGGATCTTTGGCGACTTCTTGCATGATGGCGGGATGTTCTTGCAGTTGATGCCAAGAGAGCGTGGCGAGATCGAGCAATTTGCTACCGAGGGTTTGCACGGCTTGCGCTGTACGACGCTGATTGTGAGGGATAGGCATGTAGAGTATCTCCAGGAAAAACAAAACCCCGACAGTGCTACGTCTTGCAGAAGACGTCCCGCCGGTGAAAGCGGGCTGCCGGGGTGTCGGTGGCGTCTGGTCCTCCCAAACGACCACCCAGAAACAACTTGGGTCTGTCGGCCTAGGAGGCCGCCACCTCACAGTTCACCGTAAAATATTCCATGCTGGATCACCTCCTTTTTCGACGCCCCCATCGCGGGTCCAGAAACCGCTCAGCCAGGAACCGACCGCCGAATGTCGGCCCGAGGCCTGGTCCGCTCACGTCTTGCCGAATTGCCAGAATCGTAGCGCTAAGGGGTCTGTGTCTCCCCGACCAATGTTGCTACTCTACTCCGAAACTGGGAGGAGGTCCAGCCTGCGCAGCGCAGGTAATCCGCTTGGAAAGGAAGTGAAAAAGCGGACGATGACGGTGCCACTCCCTTGCGGAAAAAAGACTCCACTTCTATATAGTGACGACGCTAACCATTATGCCACACTTTCACACTACCGCTGTATTTGAAGCCCAAGGGACTTCGTTAGACGCTGCAGAGCGGGCCTCTGCCGTGCTCTTTCAGTCTCTTCGTCACAATCGCGTTCATTACTACGAGCATGATGTCTCTGCCGGAGGCGGTCCGTATGCGTCCTCGAAGATGCTCTACTTTTCGGTCATTGCCGAATTCGACGTCGAAGCCGGGACAGAAGACAAAGCCGGGGAAATGGTCGAAGAAGTGCTCGAAACGCTGGCCACTGATGAAGTCCAGCTTATCGCTTTCGGGTTACTACAAGGTGAACGCCGCGCCGCTCGTTCAGCCACAGAACCGCCCCCTGTCCGTATCGAGCCGCGAGTCGAGCCCCGGGTAGAAGTCGTGGTTGAGGAGACACCTGAGGTCGAGATTCCAGCGCAAGCTGCACCGATTGAAGCTGTCGAATCTGTCGAAGTTGCTGAATCTGCTGAACCCGCAGTGGCCGAAGAGCGACGCACAAAGAAGCGCAGTCCGCGCGGTCGCGGTCGTAAACGGAAAGACGAAACCGAAG
>SYOC01000145.1 GCA_005804965.1 Pseudomonadota bacterium | reverse complement strand
GGAAGCGCGTGACAACGCGGCCATTGTGTTTGTTGGACTTCAGGTCGGCAGCGACAATGTCACGAATGAAATCGGACGGCGGCATCTCGGTCGATGCGCCTCGGCCAGCAGCAATGTTTTCAGTCGCATCTTTCATAAGCTCTTCTCCTGCATCAGGTGGGGGCGAAAATTTCCTCTTTCTAAATAACGTGAATTACGAGCGCCGTCAGGGGGGAAACCGCGACGAGCGCGTGATGCACGACCGCTGGGAGAGAATTTCTCTTGGTACAAGCTGGTATGTTGACTTATGAGTGCCGGGCTTGGTCATTGACCGAGTGTTTTGCAGGTGGAATGCTGCCAACATTATCTGCCCTGGCATGGTCTGTAGGAAAAGACTTTTTCAGGGCTGACTCTGAGAACAAACAAGGAGGTGTGCAAATGATCCACGAATGGCGGACATACGAAGCGATGCCGGGTAAGGTAATGGCCCTCAATACTCATCTTGAAGTTGCGGCAAGGCTGTTCAAGAAGCACGGCCTTGGCGTCGTGGGATTCTGGACCGAGGACGTCGGTACTGGTGGTCAGATTACTTACATGTGGAAGTACGAAGACATGGCAGAGCGGCAGAAGAAGTTAGCCGCCTTCGCTACGGACACAGAATGGAAGCAACAAGTGGAGGAAGAGACGGCAAAGGAAGGAGTCATTGTCGCGAGAATCCACAACACCATGCTGCAAGCAACTCCATATTCGCCCGAACCCCAGCTCAAAGGCAAGGTTCAGGAGTGGCGCATTTACGATGCCGTCCCAAGCAAACTACCCGATCTCCACAACCGTTTCTCCAACCATACCCTCGGTCTCTTTGCCAAACACGGGATGGAAAATATCGGCTACTGGACCGAAGTCTTCGGCACCAGCAATCGGCTCGTCTACATGCTCGGCTACCCCAGCCTGGGAGATCGCGAAAAGAGTTGGGCGGCGTTCATGAAGGACCCCGACTGGCAAAAGGCGCGAGCAGAGTCCGAAAAGAACGGCACCTTGGTGGCGAAGGTTGCCAACCGCATGCTGCGGCCTACTTCCTACTCGCATCGAGGGTAAGGCCTTTCTGCGTCGAAGTACCGAGCGCCGTAGGCTGGGATTGTCATCCCAGCCGGCAAATTTATCGCTCGGACAGGACCGTAGATGGTGCCCCTCCCACCGCACACGGCAGCTTTTATCGGTTGCGATGGTCGCGGACGAGGCCTGGCGCTTTGGGGTGTGGGTAGGGATGAGGCGTCGGCACGATGGCGCGGTGGAAGGCCCGGGCTTGCACCATCGCCTCACGATAAATCGCCGCAAGGCGGTCTTCGGTCTCGTAATCGAATGCGTCTTGCAGGCGCTGCTCGATGTCGCCGCCGCGCTCGGGTTGATTCGCAACATACCATCGCGCCGTGCGGCGTAACGCCTCTTCGGGCGAGAGCGGATCGCGGTAGCCAAGCTGCTGCTGAATTTTCTGGAGATCCATTAGCTTATGATGAGGAGTCACCTCTAGACTGACGCCACGCGCCGGGTAGGCAACCTGCGCCGGGAGACTGATGATCTCGAACGAATGCTGCATCTCGTCAGCGATAATCTCGACAATTTGCCGTACCGAGAATTGCACGTCATCACCACAGTTGTAGATTTGCCCAGCCGCTGCTTCAGGCTTATCCACCGCCAGTAATACCGCATGAGCAAGATTCCCCGCGTAGCCATGCGTCATCAGTCCGAGACCGCCCTCAGAAAGGATCATAAATGGCCGCTTGTCCAGCGCCCGACGAATGATGCACCATTCGCGGGGCAATAGCTGATAGGGGCCGTACACATACGGGTACCGGTAGACGACGCCGCGCGGCTGCGCCGCCAACACCGCCTGCTCGGTACTGGCAATCAGATACGAGAAGCGGTGCTCCTCTTCGGTCTGCACGGTGGGCGCTGTCTCAGGCGTCGGCGTGGGCAAGCCGCCGGGAAAATTCACGGAGGGCGTAAAATAGCCCCGGTAGGCAGGAACACCACCGATGGCGATGAACTGCCCGACTTTGCCGGCGAGGGCTTCCGCGATCACACGAATGCGGCCATACGTGGCGATCACAACATCGAACGTTCGCCCGGCAAGGGCCTCGTCAATGGTCTCGCGGAAATGAGGGTCGCCATGAATATGCTCGACGGTGTCAGGAATTTCCGGGATCTCATGCGTGCCGCGATGGAAGATCGCCACTTCATAGCCACGTTCCTGCAACCCCCCAACTAAAAATGGTCCGCTGGGACCAGTGCCACCCACCACCAGAGCAGTTTTCATCGACCGTACCATCTTCCTTTCCCATCCTCATGATGGAGCTGAGAGTCAACTACAAAGCCGCTACCGACTGTTCACGCAGCGCATGCAAAGGTTCAAGAGACCCTATCGACTCCGCTTTCCTACCCTTCTGCAGCGGGCGCGAGCCGGGTGTCACTTCAAACGGCGACGTCAGACCTAACTCCTTGCCAATCTCTCGCACTGCTGGCATGACCTCGGTCGCAAGCAAGCGCATATTATTCAGGCGATCTTCCTTTGAAATTGGGCCGTCATTCTGCCAGAAGGCGAAAATGCCAGGACGCAGCACTTCCAGCACCGTGCGCAACTTGGGAATGACAGTCTTAGGCGTGCCACAAATCACCTGCATAGCGCGTTCGACGGCAGGGAACGCCTCAAAAATCTGACGGCGAGTCTGTTCAACATCGACTGGCTTGTCTTGCCAGATAGCGGACCGGGTCTTGATCTGCGCATCGGAGACACTCTCGTTTTTAGAGAGGGTCGAGCCATCCGCAATTCCGGCCCAAGGGCTGCCCTTGGTGGAGTTGGGATCAGTGAACTGGCGTGCCATCCGTCGGGTCGCGTCCTTGGAATTGTAACCCGGCGGGAACATCCATTGCGGCTGGCCGAAGAGACTGTACCCGATACCAGCGCCACCGAACATGTCCCACTTAGCGATCTCGCGGGCCTTCTCGTCCGTCTCGGCGACGTAGACCTTCTGCAGGTAGCCGAAATTCTCTGGTCCCACTTGATACCCTTCTTCAGCCGCTGCATCCCGGTACATGTTCCACAATTCAACCGTCGGTTCGAGAAAGGTCGCGAGCGCCACGTAGGGATAGCGGTGCTTGGCGCACCACAGGACCGTCTCAGGACTGAGCAGCCCGGGAATCCAGATGGGCGGATGAGGCTTCTGGATGGGCAGGCACCACGGATCAATGAAGCGATAGTGGAAATGCTTGCCTTCGTAGCGGAACGGGCCGGGCTTGGTCCAGGCTTGGAGGACAACGTCATGGGCTTCGTTGAAATACTCGCGGTTAAAGGCGGGGTTGGCATTGGACGCGAACTGTTCGCTTCCACCACCGCGTACCCATCCTGCCACCAGTCGGCCACCAGAAATCATATCAATCATGCCCAGCTCTTCGGCAAGGCGCAGCGGGTTCCCCACGACCGGTAGCGGGTTGCCCAAGAGGACAATTTTGACCTTCTTAGTGATACGCGCCAAGATCGACGCCTCCACGTCCATCACCGAACCCATACAAAAGGCGGTGTCATG
>SYOC01000144.1 GCA_005804965.1 Pseudomonadota bacterium | reverse complement strand
CTTTTTACGCACCAGTGCTCGGCGGATTCGTTGACCGCTTCGGTCCGCGCAAGGTGATCCTCTACGGTGCCGTGATCTTTGGGGCCGGGTTTTGTTCTTTTTGGGTGTTGACGCCGTCTATCTGGCATTTCTACGCCACCTACCTATTGACGGCATTCGGTGGCGCGAGTCTGACCTCGATTCCTTTCGCCACCGCAATTGCCAACTGGTTTACCTATCGGCGCGGCATCGCCCTTGGTGTCATGGGGATCGGCGTTTTTCTTGGCGGCATGTACGGTCCGCCACTCGTCACCTACATCATTGGCATCGCTGGCTGGCGGGAAGCCTACGTTACGCTGGGGATCTTAATCTGGGTCGTCGCGTTACCGGTCGCTGGGTTCTTGCTGGTGGACCGTCCGCAACAAGTAGGCTTGCAGCCGCTCCAAGCTCCAGCAGGAGCAGCGGGGATGGCAACCACTCCTCAGAGCGAGCGCGGACGCGATCTGACGCTGGCCGAAGCGAGGCGGACCAGCGCTTTCTGGTGCATGGCCATCAGCTTCGGACTGATCAGCGGCGTCTCGCATGCCGGGCTCACGCACTTTGCGCCGTTGTTGACCGATAAAGGAATCACGCCGCAACACGCAGCGCTGGCGCTGATGCTGTTATCGGCCATGGGCGTCCTTGGCAGGGTGATTGCCGGTTATCTCGTGGACCGCATGCCGCCGCATCTGGTCGCCGCCGGGTTGTTTTTCGGCGTCGTCGTCGGGCTCCTCGCCGCTTTCCAAGCCGACGATATCCGCTTCGCCCTGCTTTTCGCCGCTATGATCGGACTCGGGTTCGGTGCGGAGACCGACTTGATGCCGTATCTGATCGGCCATCATTTCGGGCTTTCTTCTTTTGGAAAAATTTTCGGTTGGGTGTACGGCGTCTTTGCCTTCGGTGGTATGGCTGGGCCGTATTTGATGGGCCGGGTCTTCGACGCTACCGGCTCGTATGATCTCGCGCTGACGATCTTGATTCCCGCCACCGTTCTCGGTGCCGCATTAATGCTCCCCCTCGGAAGAAGCGAGGCCACGCTACGCATGCCAAGTGCCGAACTCGGGACATAAGGAGGAAAACGTATGGCGATCACGTTGTTAGAGCAACGACAAATCGAGGCGAACGTGTTGGTGCCGATGATTAAAGCGTTTCAAGCCGAGTTTGGCGTCGAACGCGCCAACGCGGTCGCCCGTCAAGTCATCACCGCACTGGCCCGTAAACATGGCGAAGCCATCGCTGCCGGGCAAGGAGACGGCAACCCCATCGAACAGATGGCCTCAGGGCTATCGCGCTTTTCCGCCGGCGGTGCCCTCGAAGTCGAAGAAGTCGAACACTCCGCCGACGCCTACGCTTTCAATATTACCCACTGTGGGTACGCGGAGTTCTACAAGAAAATGGGCGTTCCCGAATTAGGCTTCCTGCTCTCGTGCAGTCGCGACTTTGCGTTGACCGAAGGGATGAACCCTGACCTGCACCTCACCCGCACGCAAACCATCATGCAAGGCGCGAGTCATTGCGATTTTCGCTTCCGCATGAAGACTGAGAAAAGCTGAAGAACTTCTGACAATAGACATTCGCTTACGAACACGTCACCAACCTAGAGGAGGAAACAGTCATGGCAAAAACGCTGACTTTGCTGCTCGGTCTTGTCGTCGGTCTGACGTTAGGCATTCGCTCTAGCCAAGCCCAACCTACCGGAGGGGTGAGCTTTGGGGACATTGCCAATCTCGGCAACTTCGGGCTTGGGACTGGACTTATGGGAGGCGGTGAGACCATGCCAGGAGCGATTCTGATCAAAATCCGCGCTGAAGTGCAATGCACCAATTGCACCTTGGAAGAGATGGGAGTCGAGCAAACGCCAGGAGACCTGCATCAGCTCAGCTACGACAAAACCCATATGGTGGTCAAAGTGATAAAGGCCGAGCCTGATATCGCCTGGGAGCTGACTGGGCAGCGCAAACTTTTCTTACGCGCTGGAGAGAATCCCGCTCAACTCAAACGCTTGCTCGACGAAGCCGCCCCCGGCAAACAGATCGACGTGACAGGTGGCATCACCCCAAGCCGAGGCGATCTGATTCCGCTGACAGTCAACATGAAATAACTTCTGTCCAGCCGCTCACTCGGGACAAGCGCACTAGCGTCGATCAACGAACACCCGCTCTTTACCGATCCAGATTGCAGAGCGGGGGAAGTCGATAAACTTCGCTTCGTCCTCAACGGCAACCGTCATTGCGTGCTGGCCTTCTGGTGTCTGCCCAATCGTGAGCAGGTCAGCACGATCAAACCACGCTTCCGCATGGCCGGTATACGGTGCCACTGTCGTTCCGCGACTGGCACGCAATGGTGCTTCGAGCGGCTCGTCGTAGCGGTGGACTTGGAGATAGCGACGCATGCGCATCCCCTGCGCTACGCCGCGAATCAAGGGACCGTGATTCGTCCGCCAGTACAACTGCGCTTGGTCCTCGCTCAGATGAGCCGGATGGCGTAGGCAAAAGAACAGCTTCACGAGCGAACTATGTTCCCGTGCCACCATATCCTCTGGTGTCGGATTGACCTGGGGATATTCGTAGGCGAACCACAACGGCGAGCGTGGCAGGTCAATGAAGCGGGCCTCATCCTCAAGCAACTCCTTGGCGGCGGCTTGTCGCGCCGTCGGGTCGCCCGTTGCCGCCAACGCCTCGCGATTCACCCACCACAGTTCAGCGACACCATCGTAGGTAGGCTCCATCGCACCGCGCGCCCCGGCGAGCTGCTCGTTCACCGGATCATCCAGCGTATGGAGCTGCACATAGCGGAGGATATTCAGGGTCGTCGAATGTTTGGCCACCAGCGGACCATGTACGTCGCGCCAGTATTGTTGGAACTCTGCACGGGACAGATGCGGCTGCCGACGCAAGACAAAGACAAGACGAATCATCAGACTCCTCCTTTTCGTTCGGCCAAGAACAGCAATGACTACGCAGGCACCGGTCGGGCGCGTTGGTTATACAGCATCTTGCGCAGACGCTCGCGCTCTTCGGGCGAGAGCTTGGAAAAGTCCACAGTCCAATCACTCCCCGCCGCCATGCCTTTTTGTACCGCCGGACGCGCGGACAATTCATCGAACCAGCGCTTGAAATACTTGAACTCGTTGATGTCCTGGCCTTGGGATTCCCAATTGACCGTCCAGGGGTAGCAAATCATGTCGGCGATGGTGTACTCGTTTCCGGCCAGATAGGGCTGTTTGTACAGCTGGTTGTTGAGGACACCAAAGAGACGATTGACCTCGTCGGTAAATCGCCGCACAGCATAGGCCTGATCGCCTTGGCTATCACCCAAACGGCGGAAATGGCCGCATTCCCCACTTTTCGGGCCTTGGTTGGCCATCTGCCAGATAATCCACTGGTTCACTTCATAACGGCCACGGACATCCTGGGGATAGAACTTTCCCGCCTTCTCGGCGAGGTACATCATGATCGCTCCCGACTCAAAGAGGCCAATTGGTTCACCGCCGCCCACGGGAGCATGGTCAACTATCGCCGGCATGCGGTTATTCGGACAAATCTTGAGAAACTCATCTTTGAACTGATCTCCCCGACCAATATTGCACTGCACAAGGTTATAGGGCGTGCCACATTCTTCCAGCAGAATAGTCACTTTCTTGCCATTGGGCGTCGGCCAATAGTGTAAATCGATCATCGTTCAGGTCTCCTTTTTGCGAGTGTCCGCCTTCCGTGGCAGGCGCTAGGGCCACACCATATACTGCCCGCCCCGGCAATCACAAGAAGTCTGGCGGAAAAAGCGCGGGGAAGGTGCTGCTCATGGTATGCGGATGCGCACAGGGGGATTACTGGCCACGCGAGTCGGCCATCCTGGCACGACCGACGCTCAAGAGGATTTCTCCCTTGAGCAGCCACAATTGCAGTGTTGACAACAGCAGCCCCTTGTCTTGCGTAATATGAAGCGCTTCATTGAGAACCTGAAGTGCTTCCTCCACTTGCCCATGATGCCACAACGCCCACGCCAACCAGGAAAGCCCGGTCGAGTGCAGGATCATGGCACCTGAGGCGAGTAAGATCGACAGCCCTTCTCGGAGGTGGGTAATGCCCTCTCCGTAATGTCCTTGCCCGGCCAGCACCCGGCCATGTAACACCAGACCATAGCCGTGCCACTGCGTTAGCCCGTAATCACGTGCTACTTGCAAGGCACGTTCTGCATATTTGTGGGCAATGGCCATGTTGTGGTCCAGATAAAAGCGCCCCGCCTGGCTCAAACAGTACGCCAACAGAAAGGGATGGGCCTGCTTCTCGGCCAGTTGCACGGCACGTTGCAGCTCGGCCTCGGCTTGTTCGGGGTAGCCCAAAGTCCCGAACAAAAGGCCACGATACGTCAGAAATGGTATACGTTCGAGCGAATGACGATGAGGTGTCCGATGCGCCCGCTTCATAGTCAAAGTGTCTTCGTGCCTCGGCAAGCTCGCCACGACAATAGGCATTGTAGCCCAAGAGCAAATGCCCCGAGAAACGAATCGCCGGGTCTGCCGTGACGTCGGCCAACCGCATCACGTCCTCAGCGATCTCGCGAGTGACCACGAATTCTCCTCGCGTGGCATGAAAGTCATGGAGACCCATCAGCACCCAAAAGCGCCGTATCGCCGATTTGCTGTGTGCCGCTAGCTCACGGGCACGTTGATAGGTGGTAACAAGCTCGTGTGAGGCATAACCCTCTGTAGCGACGAGGGCAAGAGCAAGCGTCATCTGTAGGGACGCTTCGCCTGGGCCGTGGTGTTCGATGCATTGCCCGTGCGCAAATTTCACTGACAGGAAGAAAGACTCGGAAGGGAGGCTTTGTGCGGCAGCATCCGTGCGTCCGCTTCCTGTCTCCAGTCTTTGTCGAAAAGCCTCAATCAACGCGGTTTTACCGATTCCTGGCTCGCCAGTGACGAACACGAGCTGACGTTCGCCATGCAGAGCCTGCGCCCACAAGCGGTCAAGCTGCAAGAGTTCAGCTTCACGACCGACAAAATTCGAGACGCGAACCTTGAGAGGATGGACTTGCCTGGGCGAAGGTAAAGGAGGGAGCAAATCCAAGCCTTCGGCCTCTGGTGTCACACCCGCTAGCGCATCCGGAAAGGTGGGGGCGAGAAACCGTATCCCACGGCGGCGCATGGTCTGAATAAAGCGCGGGTTCTTCGCATCGTCAGCAAACACTTTGCGTAATTCGCGAACGCATACCAGTGGCACCACATCGCTGACATATACATCCGGCCAAATCGTATCGAGCAGTTCCTCTTTACTGACGAAGCGCCCAGCATGCAGAACGAGGTGACGCAGGACGGCAAGGGTTTTGGCGCGGAGAACAACTTCGTGTTCTTCACGCCAGAGCCGCCCAGCTACGAGATCCAAACGAAAAGGAGGGAAATGCACGACGTCAGATGAACCAGACACACGGATCCCTCATCGGAATGGCCGTAAAATTGAAAGAAGGCTGAAAGCTGAATGAAAGATAGGCGACCTCGATTGTCCTATGGTCGTCTTCATTATGAGCACACGTGAAAGCAGATACCCTGTCCGCTTCGTGAAGAACAGTATGCTCCGACATCTCCTGCTCCTCTTCGTTCTGAGCAGCCTCTCTCCCACAGCACAGAGATTTGGTCCAGAGACTGGTGGCATAGGAGGAGCGGCAAGCGGGCCAGGAGGCGGCGCACGCGCTCCGTTTCGCGTGAAGTTCAGTGGCATTCTCAACCCTACGGCCCCCAAAGAGGACGGCCTCAAAGTTGCCACCTTGTCAGTGAGCGGATATCGCGAGACCTATCGGTTTGAGATCATGCAGGCAGAAGCAGTTGACGACACGCAGGTCATGCGATCGGCACTCGTGCCGCAGGTGAGGAGTTATACTCACGACTTTCTCGTCGTCGGAACCAAGGAATTGCTCTCGCAGATTGGCCAAGCGCTTCCCAATACTCCGATCACCATCACTGGATTTCTCCGCCAACGCAAAAGAGAGCTGATTCTCGAAAGTATTGAAACCATGATTGCTGTCTCTCCTGCCCCCGCGCTCCAACCAGAAGTGTCCCCTCCTGCTTCGGCGATGCCACCAGAGACTTCGCCAGAGAATCCTGCTCCCTAACACAAGCTGTCGAAGGCACCTTGAAAGGGGGGCGCTACGATTGCCCGAACTCCCACAGTACACGCACAAGCAACACAAACCCGGGTAAGACCGGGTCGCCATTCAGTGACGCAACATCACTCCGAATCTCAACCAACACCGAGATCGCGGTAGGTTCTACAAAGAGAGAGTGCTAGGATGCTTGTCGCTTACGAGGAACTTCGCCATGGAACCGGATACACGCGTGCTTGAAGAACTGGTACGACGAATCGTCTCAGCGGTCCACCCTCTCCGCATTATTCTTTTCGGGTCAGCGGCGCGCAGTGAGATGGGGCCGGATAGCGATTTCGACGTGCTCGTAGTCATGCCGGAGGGCATTCATCGAAGACAAACGGCGCAGTTGATTCGTCAGCACCTCTTGGGACTCGGCTTTGCCAAAGACATTGTGGTGGTGAAAGAAAGCGACATCGAGCAATACAGAAATAATCCGTATTTCATTATTAAACCTGCTTTAGATGAGGGAAAAGAACTCTATCATGCCGCCGCGTAGCACAATACCGGGCACTCCCCAGGAGTGGCTCGCTCGCGCCAAAAGCAATCTACTCATGGCCAAAGGGGCGAAAGTGGAAGGAGTCTTCTGGGAAGATCTTTGTTTCAATGCACAGCAGGCCGCAGAAAAATCCCTCAAAGCAGTGCTGCAACACAAGCAGATTCCCTTTCGATACGTCCACGACCTTGAAGAACTCATCACCACGCTTGAACGCCAAGGGAGCATTGTTCCCCAAAGTGTTAAGGAAGCCGAGATTCTCAGCCATTATGCCTTTGCGACTCGCTATCCAGGCGACCTTGAAGAAGTCACCGAAGAAGAGTATCACCGGGCATTCTCTCTTGCTGAGCAGGTTGTCGTCTGGGCCGAGGAGGTACTTTCTCCAGCAACATCTTCGGCTGATTCCTAGCTCCCTGCGACCGCTCAACCTGACTCCCCCCACCCTCTTGTCCGCCACTTCCAGCCGGGTTGCATCCGCTGAACGAACCCGATACACCGCCACCAGACTGATTTCTTGTGAGGAGGCATTCATGAAATTCTACAATTCTTTGGGACCGAATCCGCGTTGCGTGCGCATGTTTCTGGCCGAGAAAGGCATCACCATACCGGCAGTTGAAGTCAGCATCTTGGCCGCAGAGAACCGTAAACCGCCCTACACCGATAAAAATCCCGGTGGGCAAATGCCAGCGCTCGAACTCGACAACGGCAGCACGCTTGCTGAAACCGTCGCTATTTGCGAGTACCTAGAAGAAAAGCATCCGACGCCAGCGTTAGTCGGTACGACGCCAGAGGAACGCGCCGAGACTCGCATGTGGCAGCGTCGCATCGAACTCAGCATCACCGAAAATATGTACAACGGGTTCCGCTATGCTGAAGGGCTACAGATGTTCAAGGACCGCATGCACTGCCTACCCGAGGCCGCTTCCGGACTCAAAGCGATCGTGCAAGAGAAACTCGCTTGGCTCGATGGTCTGATGGTCGGCAAGCCCTTCATTGTCGGAGATCGTTTCACTCTTACCGACATTATCCTATTTTCTGCGCTCGACTTTGGCGTCGGCGTCGGTCAGACGATCAATCCGAACTTGAAGAACTTGACCGCGTGGTTCGAGCGTGTCGCTGCTCGTCCAAGCGCCACAGCAAGCTTGTATCCCAAAGACAAGGCCGCAGGGATGCGTGGCGTGTAATATAGACTCGAATCGACGGGGAGAACCGGGAATCTATCCTTCTCCGATTCTCCGGTTCGTCGTTTCACAAAGGAGGGCGCGATATGCAACGTACAGTGCGATTCTATAGCGAAGGGACGCCGTGTGCTGGTCTTCTGGGCCTGCCGGATGACTATCGACCTGGAGAGAAACGCGGCGCGGTGATCTTCTGTCAGGGATTTACTGGGGTTAAGGAAATGTACCTCCCGCAGAATGCCGAACGGCTGCATGCGGAAGGGTATGTTACGCTCAACTTCGACTATCGCTCCTTTGGCGAGAGCGGTGGCGAACCGCGGAGCCGCCTCGTCCCCCTGGCGCAAGTGGAAGATATCCGCAACGCCATGACCTACCTGCAAACTCTGCCCGAGGTCAACCCAGACCGCATCGGCCTGTACGGCACCAGCTTTGGCTGTGCCAATGTGGTGTACACGGCTGGCATTGATGAGCGAGCCAAATGCACGGTGGCCGTGGTCGGCCCGGGAGACTGCGAGCGCCAGTTTCGTCTCGGCCCCAACTTCGACGCCTTCATGGACAAAGTCCGTCGCGCCAAGGCAGAGTTCGTCGCCACCGGCAAAGTTACCTATATGCAGACCATACGTATGATGGCACGCGATCCGGGGGTGGTGGCCGAGCTGGAAAAGACCCAAAGTCTCTTTCCCACCTGGCGACCGGAAGTCTCGTTCGAGTCGCTCGCCGACATCATGGAGTTCAAGCCGGAGAACGTCGCCGACCGCATCTCCCCCCGTGCACTGCTGTTGATCCACACGGATCAGGATAAGCTCGTGCCCCTGTCCGAGGCGCAAAGCATCTATGCCAAAGCGAGGCATCCGAAACAATTGGTGGTGTTAGAGAACATGGTTCACGAGGATGTCTACCACGGCGAAGGCTTTGCCCAGGTCGTGCGGCATACGAATGCGTGGTTCAAGGAACATATGCCAGCAAGGTGAAGCTTTTAGCTTGTAGCTCTTAGCTTGTAGTCAGACTGAGTAGGGGTGGACAGCCGTCCGCCCACAAACCATAAGGATCTGCCCTCATGTCTACCCACACCGTTCTCACCCACTGTACGATGGACTGTCCGGATACATGCAGCCTCGCTGTGACCGTCACGGATGGCAAGATTCAGCACATTCGCGGGACGCACGATCACCCGACAACCGCAGGCTTCATCTGCGATAAGGTCGCACGCTTTGACCGCCGGGTGTATCACGAAGATCGCCTTCTCTACCCCATGCGCCGGGTAGGAGCAAAAGGAGCCGGGAAGTTCGTGCGCATGACGTGGGAGGAAGCTATCGCGGACATTACAGCACGCTTCCAAGCGATCAAGCAGCAGTGGGGAGGGGAAGCGATCTTACCGTATCACTATGGCGGCTCGAACGGATTGCTGGGCGACCAATTCATGGACCATTACTATTTCGCCACCCTGGGGGCATCGCGCATGGCCAAGACTCTCTGTGCTGCGCCATCAACCGAGGTCGCCATGGGCATGTATGGACGTATGCCCGGCGTCGCTTTTGAAGATTACCCGCATGCCAAGTGCATTATCATTTGGGGAGCCAATCCTAAAGCGTCGAACATCCACCTCGTGCCCATCCTTCGGCAAGCACGCAAGAACGGAGCATTCGTCGTCACGGTTAATCCTATTCAGACGTTCTCTGCCCAAGAGGTCGATCTCCACCTACCGGTATTTCCCGGTGCAGACCTGCCAATTGCTCTAGCCATGATTCGTCTGTGGAAAGAAGCCGAACGGTTTGACCTGACGTTTCTTGAACAACATGCCGATGGACTCGCACCATTGCTCGCGGCAGCAGAGGAATGGACGGTTGAACGAGCGGCGACAGAAGCTCGCGTCGATCCACACGCGATCCGCACCCTGGCCCGCGTGTACGCAGAAGCTACCCCAGCGCTCATCCGTACCGGCTGGGGAACTGAGCGCAATAAAAACGGCGGACAGGCGCTGGCGGCGATTCTGGCCATGCCGTCGCTCCTCGGCAAATTCGGCGTGCGTGGCGGCGGCTACACCATGAGCAACAGCGGCGCGGCGCAGCTTGATGTCAGCAAAGTCTTCGGCCCAATCGCGTGGCAAACGCGCAGCATCAACCAAACGCAGCTCGGCTCGGTACTCAACGAAGCACTCGATCCCCCGATCAAGGCGCTGTTTGTGTACAACTGTAATCCAGTCGCCACCGTGCCCGATCAGCAAGCAATCCTGCGCGGACTGGCACGTGAAGACTTGTTCACCGTGGTCTCTGAGCAAGTCATGACGGACACGTGTCTCTATGCCGACATCTTACTGCCGGCCGTCACCTTCCTCGAACAGAAGGAAATCCGCCGCTCCTACGGCAGCTATGTACTGGGAGGTGTCCAGCCCGCCATTCCTCCGCAAGGCGAGGCGAAACCGAATGAAGAAGTCTTTGCCGCACTTGGCCGTGCGATGGGCTGGTCACATGAACCGTTCACGTGGACCACGGACGACTGCATGCGGCAGATCGCAGCCACCCTGCATCTCGATCAACACCCGGTTGAGTTAGCCACGCTCCAAGCCGGGCACAATCAACGCTACGACTTTCCCGGCCCCGCTCCTATTCAATTCAGCACCACCTTTCCACGCACCCCAGACAAGAAAGTGCATCTGACACCGACGGTGTTGGGACGCTCACCGTTTCGCTATCAGCCGGTCATCAGAGAAGGTTTTCCGCTAGCGCTCATCAGTCCGAGCAACAACAAAATGATCTCCAGCTCTTTCGGCGAATTTAACTATCCGGAATTGCGACTTGCCATCCATCCAAACGACGCGGAGGCACGCGGCATCGCGGATGGCGATACCGTGCGCATCTTCAATGACCAGGGAGAAGTCGTGTGCCGGGTTCAGGTACACACACGCATCCGCCCTGGCGTGGTGATGCTGCCCAAAGGAGCGTGGCGTAAATCATCGCAGAACGGCTTCACATCAACAGCGCTCTGCCCTGCGGATATCAACGAGGTCGGTGGCGGTGCGTGTTTCAACGACGCACGCGTCGAAGTAGCAAAGAAAATTTGAGCACCAAATCGAATAGGATACATCACCAATGCCAACGTGGTTGATTTTTGCTGTTCTTTGCGTCGGGGTTTGGGGCGTGTGGGGATTCGTGGCGAAGCTGACCACAGCTCAAGGCGTGCATCCGCTGACTTTGAGCGCGATTTCTTCGATCACCGGGGTGATCGCGACGTGGCTGGTGTGGTTTTCCGTGCAGCCGCCGTTTCTTCGGAGCGCTCAGCTCCCGATGACAGTGCTGACCGGGTTATGCGGCAGTCTTGGTGCCGTGGCGTTCTTCCTCGCGTTGAGTCACGGGCGGGCCTCCATTGTTGTACCAATGTCAGCCCTGTATCCGGCGATCACGATTCTGTTGAGTCTGATTTTCCTCGGCGAGCAGCCCTCGACTCCTCAGACGCTCGGTATCATTTTAGCGCTGATTGCGTCGGTACTGTTGGGAATGTAGGACGCGGACGAGCAGGGCTCACATAATTGGTGAAATCGTCAGGTGCAGGCGGTATTCGATGCTGTCTTTGAGGAGACCTTTGATGTAACACCCCTTCTCAGCACGTTCGACCACTGTGCGTAGCGTGTCTTCGAGGGCGTTACTGTACACGGTCAGCTCGACCTCAATGATTTTGACGAAACCTTTGTCGTTCGCCCGCGCCGAAGCCGTGGCCCGCGCAATCGGTACGCGCCGGGCACGGGCGGTAATCTGCAACGAAATCAGCAAACAGCCGCACAGCGTACCGAGGAATGCCGTCACCGGGTCGGGAGCTGTGCCGGCACCACCCAACGACGGCGGTTCGTCGAGTGTCCATGCGAAATCTCCCGCGTGTACCTGCACCGTGAACGAGTCGCTGGCATTTGTCGCGACGGTGTGACGAAAGCCGCTTGCGGGTGTCATTTCTTTTCCTTCTCGCGTGCGACAACTTGCTCTGGATTAGTGCTGCGCTGGAGTTCGCGGTGAGTCATGAGGCACGGCGGGATACGCCACCCCTTCCGGCTGCGGCGCTGCATCTGGTGGACCAAGCAGCTTTTGCAGTTCCTTCTCTAAGGCAGATTCGGTGACGAACCCAGTAAAGGCGCGTTTGACTTTACCTTCAGAGGAAAAGAGAAAACTACTCGGCAAAGCGAAGACTTGATAACGCAAGCCAACTTCATTGGTGGTATCTCTGCCCATCGCGTAGGGCACCTGATACTGTTTGATGAATTTCTTCACGCCATCTTCTTCGCTTTGCAGGGCCACACCGATGACGGAAAAGCCCCGGTCCTTGTATTTGTTATATATGCGGACCAGCGCGGGAGTTTCCACCACACACGGACCACACCACGTCGCCCAAAAATTCACCAATACGACTTTGCCCTGATAGTCAGACAATCGGAGTGGTTCGCCATCGACCGAGGTCAAAGAAAAATCATAATCGCCATACGAGCCGTCGCCTTTCTCCGTGGCTTGGGCAGCCGCAGGCGACGGTGACACGGGCGCGGTCGGCTCTTCGCTCACCAACAATTCTTCTGGATTCATGAAGGCCAACCGTGAAGATACCCACGAGAGTTTGTCGGAAAAAATCAGCATGCCGACCACGACAAGCAGCAATCCACTCACCAGTTCGACCTGACGCAAATAGCCTTTCACGCCTTTGAACAGCGAGAGGAAGCCGTTCAAGAACGCGGCAGAAAGCACGAAAGGAATGCCAAGGCCGAGTGAATACACAGCCAGCAATAGGACACCTCGGTCCAGCGTTTCGGCGGTCGCCGCCATCGTCAAAATACCAGCGAGGATGGGGCCGACGCACGGCGTCCAGCCGAAGGCAAAGAGAATGCCGGCCACAAAGGCTCGACCAACGCCAGGAGCCGCTGGTTCTCCACTCAAACGTTTTTCTTGCAGCAAAGCTGGAATGCGGATCACTCCAGCTAAATGCAGCCCCAGCAGCATAATGCCCAAGCCGGCGACGGTTTTCATCAGCCCGAGGTTTTCGCGTAAAAGCGTCCCAACCATCGATGCCGACGCACCCAAAGCAATGAAAACAAGCGAGAAGCCAAGAACAAAAGGCAAGCTTTTGATCAATGCGCCGATGACCACCTGCGAGCCGCCGCGCCGGTCGGTGAGTTCGTCAAAACTCATCCCAGTAATAAAAGTCAGATAGCCGGGGACGATGGGCAGCACACACGGAGACGCAAAAGAGAGAAAACCTGCCAGAAGGGCAATCCCAAGACCGATGTCCATAGTAAGTTACTTTCTTGCTTGCAGCGGGGTTATAGAGCCGTCCTTCTTATGAACCATTGGAACCCGGAGAATGTTCCCAGACGACCTCGTCGGTATTGGAACGGAGAGGGGGGGATTTGAACCCCCGATACCCGAAGGCATACACGATTTCGAGTCGTGCGCAATCAACCGAGCTCTGCCACCTCTCCTTGGCGGCCCACTATAGGACATTTTCAGGGGCTGGGTAAAGCCCGGATTGCGCCGACGAGGACAACAGCTTTACCATGAGATGCATGCCATTGTGAAAAGATACTATTGCCAAGGAGGTCGCTATGTCTTGGGCATTCTTTCCTCGCGGATTCACGAGCGCAGGCGTCGTCGCCACCCTGCTCTTCGCCACTCTCACATTTGCGCAGGACAATCCCGCCCAGCATCTCGGCCCGCTTCTCAGGCCGATGCTGAAAATGACAGGCTTCGTCAACGCGCAGATCGAGGCAAACGAGACGCGCCCGGTCGTCACCCTGATGCTTCCCGGCCATGAGGGACGGTACACCTTCCTCATCACTGACATCAAACTGCTCGCCGGACCACTCCGCACGCCCAGCGACATTCTCGCCGAGGTCACACCACATGCCCCGAATTTCCGCCTGCGTGGGCCACAAGCAGTCGTCGATCAAATCCGCAAGGCAACCACAACCGCGCAACTCTCCATCACCGCAGAGTACGTCAGCAATGACCGCCTGCTCCTCATACAAAGCATCGAGCACGTGGAAGAGCCGAAGAAGTAGCATCTTCAACCCAAACCCGGTATTCACGGTAACCTGTTATTCCGGGCGAGCAGAGCGAGACCCGGAATCCAGAAGCAAAAAACT
>SYOC01000143.1 GCA_005804965.1 Pseudomonadota bacterium | reverse complement strand
GCGCGGGAATGACGACGCTGCTGTTCTTTGGATAAAAACCAACCCTGAAAGGGACAGGGAGGTCCTACGACCCGCCCTGCGCCATTGCCGACATGGCTCGCGCTGAGCCTGTATGGTTGACGCACGCAACGCGGTCGGTTAAGCCCTTGGTCCTATGTCTATGACTGAAGAGCATGAGCAGATCCTCGTCCGTAAGCAGAAGCTTGCTGCCTTGAAGGCGCAAGGAGCGCAGCCGTATCCGAATGACTTTGTGCCCACCCACACGGCAGCAGCGCTACTCACACGCCTCGCCGAGGCGACGGCGGAGGATCTCGAACAGCACGCCGAGTCGTGCGCTCTCGCTGGGCGTATCATGTCGATCCGCCATTTCGGCAAAGCCGCCTTCTTTCACGTGCAAGATCGCAGCGGTCAGATGCAAGTCTATGTCCGGCAAGGGGATAGTCCGCCAGAGGCCGTGGTGCTGCTCAAAGACACCCTCGATGTGGGTGATGTCATCGCTGTCTCGGGTACCCTGTTTCGCACCCGTACCGGAGAACTCACTATCAAAGCCACAGCGCTGCGCCTCTTGAGCAAAGCCCTGCGCCCGCTGCCCGAGAAATGGCATGGCCTTCAGGACGTTGAAGTACGCTATCGCCAACGCTACTTGGATCTCATCGTCAATCCGCAGGTACGCGAGACCTTCCGCAAGCGGGCCAAGTTGATCCAACTCATTCGCCAGTTTTTCATTGACCGCGATTACCTCGAAGTCGAAACCCCGACCATGCAGACGATTGCCGGCGGTGCCCTGGCGCGGCCCTTCGTCACCCATCACAACACCCTGGATATCGACCTCTATCTGCGTATTGCGCCGGAACTGTTCCTGAAACGCCTCATCGTCGGCGGCGCAGAGCGGGTGTTCGAGATCGGGCGTAATTTTCGTAACGAGGGGATGTCCACAAAACATAACCCCGAGTTCACGACCCTGGAGTTTTACGAAGCCTACGCTACCTACGACCAACTGATGGCGCTGACGGAAGAGTTGTTTGCGTTTCTCGCCCGCCAAGTGACCGGCTCTCCACAGGTGCGCTACGGGGAACAGACCCTCGATTTCACACCGCCGTGGCCGCGCTTGGGGATGAAAGAAGCTTTGAGCCAACAGACCGGCTTGTCGCTCGACGAATTGGACGACGAAAGCCTCGTACGTGCCAAAGCCCGCGCACTCGGCGTCCACATTCCAGCAGCGGCCCCACTAGGAAAAGCCCTGGAGGAACTCTTCGGTGCCGTGGTCGAACCGCATCTCATCCAGCCGACTTTTGTGGTCAGCTATCCAGTCGAAGTCTCCCCGTTGGCGCGGCGTAACGATGCCGATCCACGCTTTGTTGATCGCTTCGAGTTGTACGTGGCTGGCCGCGAGATCGCTAACGCCTTTTCCGAGCTGAATGATCCAGAGGACCAACTCCAACGCTTCTTGGAACAACTCCAAGAACGTGCGGCAGGAGACGAAGAAGCTCATGCGCTGGACGAAGACTACGTGCGAGCGCTCGAATACGGCATGCCACCGACGGCTGGCGAAGGCATCGGCATTGATCGCTTGGTGATGCTATTCACGGACTCGCCGTCGATCCGCGACGTGATTCTCTTCCCGCAGATGCGCGCGGAGAAAAAGTAGGGATCCGGGGTTGGGGACTAGGTTTTAGGGAGAAGAACACGCAAGATGTTGTGAGCCTTTAACCCCTGGCATTCCGTACCTCATACCCAGCACCTAGCACCCAACACCTAACGCCCAATACCCAGCACCCATCCTCTGTGCGCTACGAACTTTTCATCAGCCTCCGCTACCTGCGTGCCAAACGTCGTGAAGGGTTCATTTCCCTCATCACGATTATCGCCACGGTCGGGGTATTGCTCGGCGTCATGACGCTGAACATCGTTTTGTCGGTCATGACCGGCTTCGAGGAAGATCTGCGCAACCGCATTCTCGGCTTCAACCCGCATATCGTGGTCACGAGCTTGAGCGGTGCGCTCGGTAATTACCAACAAGCCGTGGAAAAAACCCGCCAAGTCCCGGGAGTTGTCGCGGCTGCGCCCTTCATTTACGGGCAAGTCATGGTGTCGTCACGCCAGAGCGTCTCAGGCGTCTTGGTGCGCGGCCTCGACCCCGCGCAAGCCAGCGCGGTCGTCGATATTGCGACCCATTTAAAAGAAGGTTCGTTGGCAGGACTCGGACAGCCACAGACTGTTGTAACCCAAGATGGCGACGAAGCCCGCTCGTCCACTCTCACCGGGGTCATCATTGGCCAAGCGTTGGCGCGGCAGCTTGGGCTGCTGGTTGGCGACCCGATCAATGTTGTGTCCCCGCTCAACTCGACGCCCGGGCCGCTCGGCATCACGCCCAAGGTCAAACGCTTCGTCGTGACCGGCATTTTCGATTCCGGCATGTACAACTACGACGAAGGCCTCATGCTGATGTCCCTGGCCGATGCGCAGAGCTTTTTCGGTCTCAACGAACGGGTCACAGGAATTGAGGCGCGTGTCGAAGATGTGTATGACGTGCAGCCGGTGGCTCGCCGCCTGGAAAACCTGCTGGGCTTTCCCTATAAAGCCCGCGACTGGACGGAAATTAACCGTAATATTTTTGCGGCCTTGGCCTTGGAGAAGATCGTTTATTTCATTGTCCTGCTGTTGATCGTGCTGGTCGCCGCTTTCAATATCGTGGCCACCCTCATTATGGTCGTGATGGAGAAGCGCAAGGACATTGCCGTCCTCAAATCGATGGGTGCCGCCAGTCAATCCATCAAGCGCATCTTTATTTACAAAGGCGCGATTATCGGCTCGATTGGGACGTTCCTGGGCACCATCTTGGGCTATATCGGTTGTTGGCTGTTAGATCGCTATCATTTCATCGAACTCCCGCCGGATGTCTTTTACACCCCCACCCTGCCAGTCAAGATTTATCTCAGTAACTTCCTCATCGTCGGGGCGGCCTCGATTGTGATTTGTTTGCTAGCCACAATCTACCCAGCGCGGAAGGCTGCCCAATTGCCCCCAGTGGAAGTCTTACGGTATGAATGAGAGGCAGAGTGACTGAATTCCTGATCGAAGCGAAAGGGCTCGACAAGCACTATGGCGAAGAAGGCCGCGAAATCCACGTGCTGAACGGCTTGGACCTTAACGTCCGGGTAACGGAACGCGTCGCCATTGTGGGTGAGTCCGGGGTCGGGAAAAGCACGCTACTGCATATTCTCGGGATGCTCGACCAGCCTGATGCTGGGCAGGTATTGCTAAACGGACAGGACCTGTTTGCTCTCCCAGAATTGGAGCGTGCCAAGCTCCGTAACCGCGAGATCGGGTTCATCTTTCAATTCCACCATCTCTTGCCGGATTTTACTGCCCTGGAAAATGTCACCATGCCAGGGCTGATCGCTGGTTTGAGTCGCACCGAAGCGCGGCAGAACGCCGAAGCGATGCTCGTCCAGGTGGGGCTTGCCCACCGCCTGACGCATCGCCCGGGAGAACTCTCGGGTGGAGAACAACAACGGGTCGCAGTGGCACGCGCCCTGGTCATGAAGCCTCGGGTGATTCTCGCCGACGAACCCACCGGCAATCTCGATCCCGTCACCGGAGAGAGCATTCTGCAACTCCTCCTCGATCTCAATCATCAGCTCGGCATCACCATGGCCGTCGTCACGCATAGCGAGAAGCTCGCTGCGGCGATGGACCGCACCTTGCGTCTCATTAACGGAAAACTTACGGAAATTTCTCGGTGAACCAGTACACATTCTCTCGCGCTTGTCTCTCATCATGCCTGCTCGACTTACACCGACTGACTTTACAATCCATGGGGATTTTGCTAGGGGGGAACACATCTTCAGCGGGTAGATGCTCCTTACTTCTTATGAAATGCACAATTAGGGCGGCGATGTTCATCTTGCTTTTGGCCGTCCGGACTCAGGCTACGGCCCAAGATACTCCTCTCGCTCCACCATCCCCTTTAGCTCCTCCTGCGGAATCCGCAGAAAAGATCGTCTCGGCAATCACCATCGGCGGCAATGATCGCGTCGAAGAAGAAGCGATTCGTGTCTACGTGACCAGCCGGATAGGAGAGCCTCTCAACCTCGATACCGTGGATAAAGACCTCCATGCCATCTACAAGATGGGATTCTTCAAAGACGTGGAAGTACGCCTGACCGAGGAGAACGGGAAAACCACGCTCACCTACTGGGTTACCGAACGCCCGGTCATCCGAGAAGTACGCACCGAAGGCCATAAAGGCTTGTCGAAGGACGAGGTGGAAACTGCGCTCAAGGTCCATCCCCGGACCATTCTGAACCCGCTGAAAATTCGTGCAGGGGTGGAAAACGTCAAGAAAGAGTATGAAAAGAAAGGCTACCTCGATGCGGATATCACCTACCGCACCGAAGAAGTCGCCTCTGGGGAAGTCGTCTTAACGTTCTCCGTCAACGAGAATGATAAAATCCGGGTCCAAGAGGTCCTGTTCGAAGGGAACAAGGCTTTCACCAGTAGCGAGCTTGCCGGGATTCTTTCCACGCGGCGGAAAAATATCCTCTCCCGCTTCATGAACACCGGCGTCCTCAACCGTGATGTTTTGAAAACCGATGTCGAGCGACTCACGGCGTGGTACTACGACAATGGCTACATCAACGTCAAGGTTGACGAACCCAAAGTCGAGCGCAAAGACGAAGGCATCTACATCACCATGCGCATCGACGAGGGCGAACAATTCAATATGGGCGATGTGTCGTTTAACGGCGAAGTCCCAGGCGGGGAAGAAGCCGCGAAGCTGCGTGTCGGGCTGGAAAAAGGCACGGTCTTCAAAGCCAGCCTCTTGCGCGACGACGTGTTCCGCCTCACTGGCTTCTTCAGCGACCAAGGCTATGCCTTCGTCAACGTCGAACCAGAAACTGCCGTCGATCAAGAAAAGCGCATCGTTAATATCATCTATCGCGTCGATAAAGGGCCAGAGGTCTTCATAGATAAGATCGAAGTCGCCGGTAACACCAAAACTCGCGACAAGGTCATTCGCCGCCAATTACGCATTCAAGAACAAAGCGTCTTCACCGCGACAGGCTTACAGACGAGCAAAGAACGCGTACAACGCCTGGGCTTCTTTGACGACGTGAACATCACCACCCAACGTGGGGCACGCAATGATCTCTTGAACGTCCTTGTTGATGTGAAAGAGGCGCAAACTGGCGCGTTCAGCATCGGTGCCGGCTTTAACTCTTCGACCAGCATCGTGGCTAACGCACGAGTGCAAGAGAACAATCTCATGGGTCGCGGTCAGCAGCTGACCGTCGGGGTCAGCCTCGGGACAATCTACCGCAATTCGATCATCAGTTTCATGGACCCATATGTCTGGGATACGCCTCTGGGCCTGGGCGTCGATATATCAGATTGGCAATTTGCGTTCGAGGACTTTGACCGGTCTGGCACTGGCGGTAGCGTTCGCGCCTCCTACCCATTCACCGCGCTGGGGTTCGACTCACTGTGGGGTTACCCCCTCGAAGATGTTCGTCTCGGCCTGCAATATCAATTCGAGCGCTCACGAATCAGCAATTTCGACCCTATCACTCCAGCTTCTATTCGAGCGGAGGCTGGCTCAAAGCTGACAGGGCAGATTTCTCCTTCACTGTCACGCAACACCTTGAATCATCCCATCGACCCTACCAATGGCTCAATGCAGAACCTTTCGTTCGGCTACGCGGGCCTTGGTGGCGATACCGATTACAAAAAAGCTGAACTTGAGGCACGCTTCTTCTTCCCACTCTACCGCAGCCCTCGATGGGGACAGTTCACGTGGATGACCGGTGGGTTCTTTGGCTACGGTATGGGCGACATCAGTTTTCGGGAACGTGGCCCCATCGGTACGCTCAGCGAAGAGATCCTAAACGACGACTTACCGCTCTTTGACCGTTATTTCCCTGGTGGTATCAACTCTATTCGTGGGTTTGGCGAACGCAGCCTCGGCCCACGCGAGAAAGTGTACGTCAGCATTACCGACCCGAGCGCACCCGGAGGACGCAGTCTCAAAGTGTACAACCGCCCCATTGGTGGTAGCGAGCAACTCGTCTTGAACAACGAACTGAACTTTCCTATCGTTCAGCAGCTGAATCTGAAGGGTGTACTATTCTCCGACATCGGCAATGCCTTCACACGGAAACAAGGCATCGACGTCAATGACTTTCGCTATTCCGTCGGTGCAGGTGTTCGGTGGCGGTCCCCGTTCGGACCGATTCGCATCGAAATGGGCCGCGCCTTAAACGCCAAGAACGACGAGCGCACCAGCACAGTCCATTTCTCGTTCGGTGGTTTTGGTGGTCAAGGCGGCGGGAATCGCTACTACTCGCCTTATTAACGCGGAGACGGTCCTCATTACCAAGAGATCAACGCACGGCCTCCCCGGTTGGAGGAAGCCGCGCACACAGGAGAATAGGTATTTCGCATGCGTAAGACACTCAGCTACATATTGGCGGCCGGTCTGTTGTGCAGTCCTGTCCTAGCCGGGGCAGAAGATTTGAAGATCGGGTACGTGGATCTGCAAAAAGCTCTCAATGAGTCCGCCTCTGGCAAAAAAGCCAAGGACAGGTTCAAGTTGGAAGTTGACCGCATGGAGCAAAGCCTGGAGAAACGCAAACAGGAAGTCGAAAAGCTCAAAGACGAGCTGGAAAAAAAGGGGCTCCTGTTAAAGGACGAAGAACGCGGTTCGCTGGAAAGCGACTATCGTCAGAAGCTGCGCGACTTCGAGCGTCAGTACAAAGACTCCCAGCAAGAGCTACAGATCAAAGACCGGGAAATGACAGGGCGGATTCTTGAAGAACTCCGACAAGTGATTCACGCGATGGGTGAGGAAGGTAGCTACACTGTCATCCTCGAAGGCAACAACACCGTCGTGCTCTATGGTGCCAGAGCCATCGACCTCACGGATACGGTTATCAAGACCTACGACTCCAAGGGTCAGACAGCCGCTGCGAACTAAGGACGCCTCTTCTCTTCGCACCTGCGTACATCATGTTGAAAGATACTCTGGCCGTCGCCGCGATCTTACCGCACCGCTACCCGTTCTTGCTGGTAGATCGCGTGCTTGAACTTGAACCGGGGCGGCGCATCTTGGCGCTCAAAAACGTCACGGTCAATGAGCCGTTTTTTACCGGCCATTTTCCCGAGCGCCCCATCATGCCCGGCGTGCTCATGTGTGAAGCCGTCGTGCAAGCTGGCGGTATCTTAGCCCATGCCTCAGCTGTCCCTGCCGGAGCAGTCGCAGGCAAAACCTTAGCCATGCTGACCGCCTTGGACCGGGTGCGCTTTCGTCAACAAGTCACCCCCGGCGATCAATTGCATCTCGCCGTCGAGGCGGTGCGTCGTCGGGGATTATTCTGGAAAATGCGTGGTATCGCCCGCGTTGGCGATAAAATCGCGGCGGAACTCGAGTTTACCTTCGTCTTCAACACCGAGCGCGAGGAGGAGCGTGCGTGACAGCGGTCAGCATTCATCCTTCAGCTGTCGTTGATCTGCATGCGGAACTCGATAGCGGCGTACAGATCGGCCCTTATGCGATCGTCGGCCCTCATGTCCGTATTGGCAAAGAAACGTGGGTGGGCCCACATGCCGTTATTGAGGGTCGTACGACGATTGGCGTCGAGAACCGCATCTTTCAGTTCGCTAGTGTCGGGGCGATCCCGCAAGATAAAAAATATCGTGACGAGGAGAGCAAACTCCAGATTGGCGATCGCAACGTCATCCGCGAGTTCACAACCTTGAACCCGGGCACGGCTGGCGGTGGCATGGTGACGCGCATCGGCAACGGCAATCTGATTATGGCCTACGCGCACGTCGCCCACGATTGCCAGCTCGGCAACAACATCATCCTGGCAAACTGTGCCACGCTTGGCGGACATGTTTGTGTAGAAGATTACGTCGGCGTGGGTGGCCTCGTGGGCGTTCACCAGTTTACCCGGATCGGAGAATCCGCCTATCTCGGTGCCGGTTCTATGGTCTCTCTTGATGTTCCACCCTATTGCACAGCCGTCGGCGATCGCGCCCACTTGCGTGGCCTCAACCTCGTCGGTCTCAAGCGGCGGGGATGGACGAGCCAGCAAATTGCTCTCGTCAAAAAAGCCTACCGCACCTTATTTCAGGAAGGCACCCCGTTCAAAGAGGCACTGGCGACGGTTCAGCAGCTTGCTTCACAATCAGTAGAGCTCATGCATTTCGTGGAGTTTATGGCAGCCTCGACTCGTGGCATCTGCCGCCCTCGGAGAAAACACGTGACGGAAGAGGAGAGCGAGTGACAGGGCTGGCTCCGCAAACTACTCGGCTTGGGCTGATTGCGGGCAACAGCCGCTTTCCGCTCATCTTCGCGGAAGCCGCCCGCGCGGAAGGGGTGGAACTCGTCGTCATCGCGCATACTGGAGAGACACCGCCGGAAATCACTTCCCTCATTCCCCACCTAACGTGGGTGCATGTCGGTGAACTCGGGAAAATCATCGCGACGTTCAAGGCGGCTGGCGTGACGCAGCTCGTCATGGCCGGTGGCATTCATAAATCTAACGCATTGACGCAAATTCAGCCCGACGAACGTGGACTTGCCTTTATTAGCCGTCTGCCAAGTTTCCAAGACGATGTGATTCTGCGCGGCCTCGCACAAGAATTGGAAAGCGAAGGCTTGCACGTCGTTGAGTCCACCCGTTTTCTGACCTCCTTGCTGCCGCAACCCGGCGTGCTTACCCGTACGACGCCGACCGAGACCCAATGGCAAGATATCAGCTTTGGCTTCCGAGCAGCACGCGACATCGGACGCTGGGATATCGGACAAAGCGTCATCGTTAAGCGCAGAGCCGTCTTGGCGGTCGAAGGCATCGAAGGCACCAATGCTGCGATCCGGCGCGGCGGCGAGTTAGGTGGAGCAGGGACAGTCGTGGTCAAGGTAAGCAAACCTCAGCAAGACTTACGCTTCGATGTCCCTGCGGTGGGACCGGACACCATCACAGTCATGCAAACCGTCGGGGCTACCGTTCTTGCTCTTGAAGCTGGCAAGACCCTCATGATTGACAAACCAACGCTGCTTCAGCACGCCGACACAAGCGGAATTGCCATTGTCGCGCTGACCGAAGACCAAGTGGAAGCACCAATGTTGGCAGGCACAGAATCCTCCTCTAGGACAGAAATACTATGACACGCACTTTTCCAGACCGACGCCGTTTGTACCGCTTCGCTCTCCTTCCTTTCTTGCTCATTGCGTTGGCCGCGTTTCCCAGTTTTGCGGCAATCCAAATGAACTTTGAGGTACCCGCCGATGATCAAAAAGTCAGCGGCATTGGCCCGATCTCAGGATGGGCCTTCTCCGACACCGGTGCAGCCGTCACCGTAACTGTGCAAGTCGATAGTGGCACCCCCACCGTCGTACCCTGCTGCGCCGAGCGACAGGATGTTGCCGCCCTCAATGGACCGTTCGGACTAAACAGCGGCTTTGGTCAGATCTTCAACTTCAACGTGTTATCATCCGGCAACCACACCCTCGTCATCAAAGTCCAAGACGGCACCAGCGAAGCCACCCAAACGCATCAAGTCTCGGTCGTGAAACCCGGCGGGTTTGAGTTTTTAAGCCGCTTAGACCTAGTTTTTGCCAGTGCTGATATCAAAGACAACGGCGAAATCGAAATCATCAGGGCACATGCCATCGATAAGGAAACGGTCAAAGACCAAGAAGTCACACTCCGCCTCGCATGGCAGCAAAACACGCAAACGCTCGCCATCGTCAAGAGCGACAATACGGGATCATCTACCCCCTCCTTCACTGCCACCGTCCCAAGCAACGCTCAATCCTCTATCATCGCCCCAGCCCCAGGAACCGCCAACGCCACCGCCACTGAGATACAGTTGGCCTTCGAGAACCCCCCAAACAACCAACCCGCGAGTGGCGTCGGCATCCTCTCAGGCTGGACGTTTTCTCCAAATGCAGGAGCGACCTATCCGCCTACCGTCGAGTACCGTATTGATGGCGGCGACTATAAACTCCTGCCCTGTTGCCAAGAACGGAAGGATGTAGCCGCTGCATTTCCGGACCAAGCCGCTATTGCGCTTTCCAGCGGTTTCGGCTCGGTCTTTAACTTCAACACCTTAAGCAGCGATAGCCATACCATCGAAATCCGCAGCAGAGATGGGACTGGCGCGGAAAAAAGTGAGACTCACGAAGTCATCGTGGTCAAGCCTGGAGAATTCGAGTTTCTCGATCAATTTGATTTGTCCGAGGCAGAGGCTTCGATTTCAGGATTCTCGCTCATCCTCGATTTCGTCAAAGTGCGCGATAAAGCAACGCAGCAAGTAAAAGAGGTGTTTATTCGCTACGATTGGGACGCGAGTTGTCAATGCTTCGTCGTGCAGAGCGACTGTGGCAACGGCAGCGTGGAGCCATTAGAAGAATGCGACGGGGAATCGTTCGACAACAACACCTGTCAAACCCTCGGATTCAATCCCGAGACCGCCGACAAAAAGCTCAAATGTACCCTGGCCTGTATGTTCGACACCACGGACTGCACTGGCGGCCCGCGCGTGCTCGTGACCAATCTCAAGGACGACTCGGTCTCCGTCATCAGCACGGCGACGAACCTCGTCACCAACACCATCCGCGTCGGAGATCAGCCGAACGGCATTGTCGTCAGCCCGACCGCGCCGACTGCCTATGTCACCAATTATAAGGACAGCACAGTCTCAGTCATAGATACAGCAACGCTGCAAGTAACCAACACCATTTCGTTGCGGACAAGCAAAAAACACCGAGGTCCCCAAGGTATCGCCGTTTCTCCAGACGGAGCTAAGATCTATGTTGCCAACGGTCTCTCCAATTCACTGTCGGTCATCGACACGCAGACGAAGACGATTGTCAACGAAGTACCCGTCGGCAAAGAACCGTACGATGTCGCCTTGAGCTTCGATGGTGCACGAGCGTACGTCACCAATTTCGATAGCAACTCGGTTTCGGTGGTTGACACCGAGACGAAAACGGTGATTGCCACCATCCCAGTAGAAAAAGGACCAACTGGCATTGCAACGTCCCCCCTCCCAGGTGCCAATCTCGCTTACGTGGCCAATTCGTTAGTCAGTTCGAGTGGCACTTTTCCAGAGGGCACAGCCTTTGCCATCGACACGACCACAAATACAACGAGCGGAGACGTGATCGGATTGAGCTTCTACCCGATCAAAGTCGCCTTTCCCCCAGACGGTAGCAAGGTCTATCTTGCCAATTTCCTAGCGGACGTGATCTCCATTATTGATCCCAGCACAAAGAACGTCTTGAACGGCATTGCTACGGCCAATCATCCAGTCGGCATGGTCGTGATACCAAATGGCCGGCGACTCTACATCGCACTGTATGGTGACAACGGCAATGAGAGGTTCGTGCAGGTGGCTAGCACTCTGACCAACAGCGATATCGCCGATTTCATTGAAGTTGGCGATGGCCCATACGGCTTGGCCGTCGCGCCTTAAGTTTATGGGGAATGTGGTTGAGGGGCGGTGATGCTGCTCGGTCCCTGCAACTTTGGAACGTCTCTCCTAGTCACTTAGGAGTTGACTCCTTCCGAGGAAAGTGGCACCATTCCCCCACTTCGATTTCACCTACCCAATACCCGCATGTGGGGCTGT
>SYOC01000142.1 GCA_005804965.1 Pseudomonadota bacterium | reverse complement strand
CCAGCCGTGTGGTTGTGAGTCTTGCCCGTTACCGGACACTGGCTGTTTTCGCTCATAATTGTACTCCTTTATTCCTATCTCTGTTTACGTATATGAGCAGGAAAGATGCCAAATGCGAAAGTATTGAAAACCCTATGATTTATTGCGGCTATCTTTCAGATCAACCGAAATGTCGGTGATATATCTAAATATCGTTGTCATTTGGTGTTGATATTTCGGTGTTTTGAGGGTAGAAGGACGGCATGGCAGAAAATGTTGCGCACGAACCGATCGATCTGTCGCGTGATCTCAAAGAATTAGTTGGACTTGCGACCGGTGAACAGGCTGAACGCGAGCTCTTGCGACGAGGGCTCGACTGGCTGGCGCGAGTCGCGCCGTACGATTTAGCTACGGTCTTTCTCTTGGACGGTGAACGTTTGTCGGTGCGGGCGGCGCGAGGAACACTGGCTGACCATCGTCTCGCCAACCATGCCTTGTCGTTACGTGATTTCCCTACCATCCGCGAATCCATCGAGCTGCGCCGGGCGCGGACTTTCACCGAGAATGATCACACCCACGGCGATGGCGACCCATTCGACGCAGTGATCGGGCTGCCAGCTGGGCATGCGTGTATGGTGGTTCCGCTCTGTTCTGGGGAAGAGTGTCTTGGCGTCCTTACGTTAGATCGAACCATATGTGAAACCTATCCGCCACAAGCCGTGAGTTTAGTGGAGGTCTACGGGCAGCTGCTGGCCGTGGCTCTGCAAAGCAGTCGTCACAACGGCACCTTGGAGCGCTTGCGCGAGCAACGCGAGCAGCAAGTGCGGTTGCTCGAAACTGAGCGCGTGGCCGATCCCGCCATCATCTTCGAGCGGAGTCGTGCGCCAGGGCTGCGTGAAGTCATACGGCGGGCCCAAGCAGTGGCCGAGACGAACACGCCAGTGCTGATCCTCGGAGAGACTGGAACAGGGAAAGAACAACTGGCGCGTGCGCTTCATTGGTGGAGTCCGCGTGCCGTGCGCCCCTTTGTTTCTCTCAACTGCGCAGCCATTCCGCCGGGGCTGCTGGAAAGTGAACTCTTTGGTCATATTAAGGGCGCATTTACTGGAGCCACGAACAATCGCGCCGGTCGCTTTCAGATGGCGAACGGTGGCACTTTGCTCCTTGACGAAATTGGCGAATTGACGATGGACTTACAAGCAAAGCTCCTGCGCGTGTTGCAGGAAGGCAGCTTTGAGCCTGTCGGGAGTGATCGCACGATAAAAGTGGATGCGCGCGTCTTGGCCGCCACCAATGTGAACCTGGAGCGCGCCATGCAACGAAAGCAATTTCGCGAAGACTTGTACTATCGTCTCAGTGTATTTCCTCTCCAGTTGCCGCCCTTACGTGAGCGAACCGAAGATCTGGCGCTGATCTGCGAAGTGTTGTTGCATGACCTTGGGAGAAAAATGGGGCGGCCTGGGTATCGCGTGACCAAAGAAGGGCTTGCGAAGCTTGCCGGGTATGTTTGGCCTGGGAATGTGCGCGAGCTGGCGAACGTGTTAGAGCGTGCCATCATTCTTGCCGGTGATCGTCGTCTAGGGCCAGAGGTGCTGGACCTACCGTTGACGAGCGTTCACGTGGACGAGGGACAGGTGCCCTCAAAGGCACAGGCGCCGGTGGCGATAGGAAAAACTCTTGAAGCGGTCGAGCGTGACTATATCACTCAAGTCCTGGCGTCCGTGGGCGGGCGGATTTACGGCAGCGGCGGCGCTGCGGAAATCCTGGGGCTCAAACCATCGACCTTGCAGAGTCGGATGAAGAAGTGGGGGATTACCAGGGCGGGGTAGTCGGTAGGCAGCATGAAGAAAGAAACGGAGAACCGGAGACAGGGAGAATCGGAGATAAGGCTTTCTGCCTCATCGTTTCGCCGCGTCCTCGGTTCCTCCTACAACTACTGACTACTTCGATCCGACCCGTACAAACTTCTGCAACGTATGGCAATCCAGCGGGATGAGCCCGCGTCGTCCGCCAGCGCTGTAATTGACTTCGCTGACATAGAGGTCGCCACGCGAGTCGCACCAGATGCCGTGCGGCGCAAAGACATTGCCCGGTGCGCAGCCGTCTGGCCCACCGAAACGAGTCTGTACCTCGCCATCCAGAGTCAGGACACTGACGCAAGCGTGTGGTTCGTGCGGCGGGACTGCCGCGCCCATGATGGCTGGCATCACCCCAGCCTTGAAGCCTAGCTCAGCAACGAACAGATTTTCGTCCGCGTCGATGTACAGGTCGTCGGGCCGCTGGACGTGATTCCATTCTGTGATGTAGGTACCGTCGCCCTTGAAAACCTGAATCCGCGAGTTCTCGCGGTCGGCGACATACACCGTGCCACGACGATCTACGGCGATGGCATGTGGGAGGCGGAACTGACCGGGACCGCTGCCAGGCTCGCCCCAGGAAAACTGTAACGTGCCTGACGGCGAAAACACATGTACGCGGGCATTGCCGTAGCCATCGGCGACATAGAGATTACCGTTCGGAGCCAAGGCAACATTTGTCACCATATTGAACGGCCCCGCCGCGCGTTCTACCGGCGTATCCCACGCTTTGAAGCCGGTTGGCGCCGGCTCATCCTTTTTGCCCAAAGTGCGCAACAGCTTTCCGTCCGCTGTGAAGATGCGCACGGTATGGTCGAAATTATCCGCGCAATAGACGAGGTCATTAGGACCGATATAGAGACCGTGGGCATTGGTGAACACCCCTTCACCCCAAGCGTTCAGAAACTTCCCGTCGCGGTCGAAGACAATAATGGGGTGAACACCGCGATTGAACGCATACACGCGGTCCTTCGAGTCGGTGGCAACTCCTGCGACCTCGACAAAACTCCATCCTTCAGGCAACTGCTCCCAACCTTCAACCACTTCGTATTCGATCTTGTTTGTGCCACGCGCCATGGGGATTCTCCTTTAGCAATGATCTACGACCGATAGAGTCGGAAGATAGAAGCCAGGAGTCAGAATCCAGAAGGGAAAATCGACCAGCTCGGTCTTCTTCTGAATTCTGTCTTCTGAATTCTCCGCTCTTCCTTCCTGCGTTACACTCGCTGATCCAACTGAATCACGATCCCATCCGGGTCTCTGAACAGCGTCGTCATGACTTTGCCGCCTTCGGGTTCGCCATACGCGACTGTGCCGGCGACCGTCGGCGGGAGAACGATGGGCACGCCAGCGGCTTTCACTCTCTCGAAGGTTGCTTCCAAATCGTCCACCCAGAACGCGAAGTGGTGAATGCCTACTTGGTTGAGCTTAATCGCCGAACCTGAGACCGGGTGATCTTCGGATAGCACGATAAACGTGGCGTCGGGACCATCTTCCCAGCGCAGATATACGCCGTGGCGCGTGCGCGGCTGTTGTTCGCCTTGCACCTTGGCGAGCATACCGCCGGGATTTTCCTGCGGATCGTTCAGCGTCACTTTCAAGCCCAACAGATCGCGATAGAACTTCAGCGACTGCTCCATGTTGCTCACGCCGATGGCGATGTGTGACGTTCCTCTGATTTTCATAACAATACCCTCCTTACTTCGTTGAAGTTTTCTGTTTGCTAAGCCCGGTATGAATCGCTGTGATCCACATCTCTGCTTTCACGAACCCCTGACCAAATGATTTCCACTCGTCCGAGAATCCCTCGGCTTTGATCGCGTCGAGGCTTTTGCCAGCGGCCATGCGTTGTCGCACGATATCCGTCGTTGCCGTCAGCATGTGGTGATATTTCTTGAGATCGTCCAAAGTGGACAATGGCCCGTGGCCGGGAATGACTTTCGTGTCGGGGGGAAGTTGGGCGATGACGGCAGCTACATTCTTGGCGAAACCTTCAGCGTCGCCGCCGCTCTCGTAGTCGATAAACGGAAAACCATGGGCGATGTATTGATCGCCCATGTGGACGACTTTCGAGCCGCTGAAGTAGACCACGCTGTCGCCGTCGGTGTGGCCGGGGAACAGGTGGAAGACTTTGATCTCCTCGCCGTTGAAATGAATGGACAGCGACTGATCGAAGGTAATCACCGGCCAGGCTTCCTTCGGTTCCGGGGGAAACGTGCGTCCCATCACCTTCTGCTCGGTGGTGAGGCGTTTACGCACGTTGGTGTGGGCAATGATGGGAGCTTCAGGACCGAAGACTTTGTTGCCGCCCACATGATCGAAATGCCAATGGGTATTGAGAATAAACTTGAGCGTCCCGCCACCCGCCTCTTTCAGTGCCGCCCGAATCTTATCCGCCTGTGGGGCAAACTGATCGTCGACGATTAAGATGCCGTCGGGGCCGACGGACGCGCCGATGTTGCCGCTCCCCAAGTCAGCTTGCAACATGTAGACATTACCGCTGACCTTGCTGCCTTTGACGTCGATCTTCGAGAAGTCTTGCTGCTGCCCAAAAGCCGCCGGTGAAGCGAACATCCAGGTAAAGAGCACGAACCACAAAAACTGTCGCATCAGTCCCTCCTGCTGCACACGTTGAGTCTTGCTCTATCACGGTTTGCGGGGGTGATGCAAAGTGTCGTGAGCGAAGCATCTGCGCGATAAGCGGCCTTTGCCCTGCATGAACGACTTGACAACCACTGGGGTACTGGCGGATACTGCTCGGGATTTTACTGTCTCCGTCCTCAATTGCGGAGCGAGATATACCGCGAAGTGGGAAGCAGTCAACTCACTAGTTGGGCGGGCGAGTAGCATGCCAATCTTTCAAGAGGCGCAGGGTAGTCTGGCCGAACTCCAATCATGGGTTCGAGCACATCTTAGGTCGGCTGGCGGCTTTGTCTACAGAGGCCAGAAGGCGAATTACTCACTCAGCAGCACGCTTGAACGTGCATGTAGAGAGCCAGACGGCGCATTGAGCACTGCGGCTCGTAGTCTCGAAGATCGCTGTGTTCGAGAATTCCAACGCCGAGTTCATCACTATGTTCCTGACGTGCCGCGACCATCCCACAGGTTCGAGATCCTTGCGTTGATGCAGCACCACGGCGCACCGACTCGCCTGCTGGATTGGACGTATTCCCTGGAGATTGCAACCCATTTCGCTCTGGCTCAAGGGGCGGACGAGCCGCAGACGGATGTAGCAGTGTGGGTCGTAAATGACACTTGGTGTAAGGCCGCCGCAATCGACGTGCTTCGACCGACACGAACTGATCCTGACCTTCGGATGCTGGACATTGCTATTGCCTATAGGAATGAACCGCACCTTGCGAAGATTCTGCTAGGGGAGCCGGTGGTGCCCTTCGTCTTTCCAGTGAACCCCTTCAGACTAAACCAGCGCCTGACCATTCAAAAGGGAGTCTTTCTCTGCCCTGGTGACATGACAAGAAGCTTTGAGGAGAATCTCTGCGCTCTTGATGGCCATCACCGCGAAGAGAACGTCCTCAAGTTCGTCTTGCCACCTAGTTGTCGCCAAGACGCCACCGAGCGCCTCTACGAACTTAACATTAGCGAATCGACACTCTTTCCTGGTCTTGATGGTTTCGCACGGTCATTGAAGACGACGTTGCGGTTCCTGGAGCGACGTCGAAGGCTTTAGGCCAATTGATGGTGAGCGCAGCAGCCGATCCACGGGCCGCCCAACTCACCGGACTGGCTGCGCCGGTCGCCGTGCGCCAGTGTTAGGGATCAGGAGGCCAAGCTGGATCAATACGTAGATTGATCTCGCGAAGCAGCCTCCGTAAGGTCGGCGAGAGGAGTTTCCGCCATGATGTTTCCTGTCGTAGTAGAAGCCTGTGATGGTCAGTTTGCTGCATCACTGGTTGGGGTGCCGAATGCGCGCGTGGTAAGCCCCACACGATCCCAAGCTATTGATGCGCTCAAGGCAGTCATTGAGCAGCGTATCGCCACTGGAGAGCTGCTTTCTCTAGAAATTGAGACAACTGGGATCTCCGGCTTGGCCGGGAAGTATGAGGCCGATCCAACGTTACGTGCGATTTGCGACGAGGCGTACAAATTACGAGATGCTGAGCGCAGCGTATGATCGCGTTTGACACAGATGTGTTGACAGAAATCCTGTTGGGGAACCCTGCCTATGTGGGGCGAGTAGCGGCAATTCCGCTGCCCGAACAGGCCGTACCGGTGGTCGTGATTGGAGAGATCATGCGTGGCCGATAGAAACATCAGTCCTCGACCGTTTCTGCACGGTGCGTTACACTCCTGCGCCAATGACGACACACCCAACCCCGAACACCCAGCACTCAAAACCTGTTCCCAATCCCCCCTGGTTCGTCCGTAGCGACCTCGATGGTTTCTTCGGACTGTTCATCGACAACCTGCTCCAACTCATGCTGATTGCTGTGTTGTGTAAGGCCGTCAGCGGCTTGCCGTCGGAGCTAATTACCGGGCGGGTATTGCCGGGGGCGGCGATCTCGATCTTGATTGGCAATCTCTTTTACGCTTGGCAAGCGCGGCAACTTATGCGGCAGACTGGCCGAGACGATGTGACGGCGCTGCCGTTCGGCATCAATACGCCGAGTCTCTTTGCGTTCATCCTGCTGATTATGGGGCCGGTGTACCAAGAGACCCACAATCCGACGTTGGCGTGGCAGGCAGGATTGTTTGCTTGTTTGCTCAGCGGTGTGATGGAAGCTGCCGGGGCGTTTGTCGGTGATTGGGTGCGACGGCATACACCGCGTGCCGCACTGTTGACGGCGCTTGCTGGCGTGGCGATTACGTTCATTTCTATGGGTTTCATCTTCCAGATTTTTGCGGCTCCGCTGTTAGCGATCCTGCCGATGATGATGATTTTAGTCTGCTATGCCTCGGGTCTGAAAATGCCCTTCGGCGTACCGGGTGGTATGTTGGCCGTGGGTACCGGCATTGCCCTCGCATGGTTGTTGCGTGCGCTGGGCTTGCCGTCGTTCGAACCATCGGCAGAACCATATGTGTTTGCTTTGCATCCTCCGACTCCGGTGCCGGGCGATGTCTTTGCGCTCTTCACCAGCGCTAGCGGCTGGAAATATCTTGCCGTCATTTTTCCCATGGGTCTCTTCAATGTAGTTGGCTCTTTGCAAAATCTAGAGAGTGCAGAAGCTGCGGGAGACCGCTATGACACCAAACCCTCGCTGCTCGCGAACGGCATTGGAACCATCGCTGCGGCGTTTCTTGGCAGTGCTTTTCCTACGGCGATTTACATTGGCCATCCAGCATGGAAAGCGATGGGGGCACGCGCTGGTTATTCGATTCTCAATGGCGTGGTTATCACTCTACTATGTCTTGTGGGCGGCGTGACGCTGGTGCTCAAAGTGGTGCCGCTCGAAGCAACGCTGGGCATTCTCTTGTGGGTGGGGATTATCATTACTGCACAGGCGTTTCAGGAGACACCACGCCAGCATGCCTTAGCCGTTGCTTTCGGCCTGATTCCTTCGCTTGCTGCGTGGGCGTTGCTGTTAGTAGAAACGAGCCTGAGAAAAGCGGGAAAGACGCTCTTCGAGATGGCACCAACCTTCGGCAGCGATCTGTATATTTATGGGGTTATTGCGCTGAGCCAAGGGTTTTTGCTGAGCGCAATGGTGCTCTCTGCCGTGCTCGTCTTTATTGTGGAGAGAGATTTTCTGAAAGCGGCGGGGTGGACGCTCCTTGCTGCCGGGCTCTCGGCAGTGGGGATGATCCATGCGTACGAGCTGACGCCGGCTGGCGTGCAGAATAGCTTTGGTTTGTTAGCTGCGCCGGAGTTTGCGCTGATGTATGCGCTGAGCGCGGGGTTCTTGGTGATGTTGCACTTGATTGGAAGACAAAGATAGGGAGAAAAAATCACCCTCACCCGCAGCCGCTTTTGCGTCTGCTTCCCTCTCCCTTGAAGGGAGAGGGCGGGGGTGAGGGCGTAAAAGCGGCTTATCCAATCGGCAATTTGGTCAGAATAGAGAGCACTTCGTCTTCGACGATTGAGTTGATCCGATCAGCGTACTTGCCGAACTCCGGGTCGGAGAGTGCGGCTTGGAGCGCATCCGGTGCTGGCAGTTCCCACCAGTCGACTACCGTGTTAAGCCGTCCGGCCATAGTGGCATAGCTGCCAAGCAGCTTCCAACCGTGCTTGCCGAGGGTTGGGAGTAGCGTGTTGATCAGCTCGGTGAAATCCTGAAGCTTCCCAGGATACAGTTTGATTGACGCCTGCAAGTAGACCATAGAGATTCCTCCTTCTTCTTGATATGAGGCTCAGTTAGCATTCTGGCTACAGAAGTGCAAGCCGCAACAGCATAGGAGGGCGAAGATGGATTTAGGACTCAAAGGAAAAAAAGCGATTGTGACAGGTGGCAGCCGTGGCATTGGCCGCTGCATCGCCGAACATTTGGCAGATGAAGGTGTGGACGTAGCGATTTGCGCACGCAAGGATGAGGGGCTGCAGGACGCAGTTGCTGCCTTGCAAGCCAAGGGCGTGAAAGCCTGCTCGAAAGTGGTCGATGTAAGCAAAGGAGACGAGTATCGGGCCTTCATCAAAGAAGCGGCAGAGGCGCTCGGTGGTCTCGACATTTTTGTGCATAACGTCAGCGCTATGGTCGGGCAGGGCGAGGAAGGATGGATGAAGAGCTTCCAGATCGACATGATGGGCGCGGTGCGTGGCGCAGAAGCAGCGCAACCCTACCTAGAGCAGTCGCAGGCTGGCAGCATCATTTTTATCGGTACGACGGCTGCGGTCGAGAGTTTTGGTCCGCCCAATCCGTATAGTGCGATGAAGCTGGCTTTGTTGGCCTATACGAACGACCTCGGACAAAACCTCGCGCGCAAGGGGATTCGAGTGAACACTGTCTCGCCTGGATCTATCTACTTCCAAGGTGGCGCGTGGGCGCGGGTCGAGAAAGGCATGCCGCAGTATTTTGAGCAAGTAAAGAAGTCGATTCCCTTCGGTCGCTACGGCACGCCAGAAGAAGTGGCACGGGTGGTCACGTTTATGGCCAGCCCGGCGGCGAGCTGGGTGACGGGTACGCACATCATCGTCGATGGCGGCCAGCATAAAGGTGTGGATGCGTAGGACAGGGATTGGGCATTAGGGATTGGGGATGAGGAATGGAAAACCCGGACCTGACACTTGAACTTTCGTCCGAGGCGATGCAGCAACTGGTAGCGCAAGCGGTCGAACGCATCATTCCGCATGTAGCTTCGCTGCCGCAACAACCTTCGGCAGATGCTGAGGGCGCATTGGAGATGGCGCGGATGCTGAAGGAACCGTTGCCTCAACAAGGTCAACCGGCGGCTGAGTTGTTGGACCTGCTCTTTACGCACGTCATCCCTAAAAGCTTCAACACTGCTGGGCCGGGCTACTTGGCCTACATCCCCGGTGGCGGCATTTTTCATTCAGCGGTGGCCGATCTCGTGACCGATGCCGTGAATCGTTACATGGGCCTATGGCTGGCTGCGCCGGGACTCGCCCAATTAGAGGCGAATGTCATCCGTTGGTTCTGTGAGATTGTCGGATTTCCCGCTACTGCCAACGGCTTGCTGACCACGGGCGGCTCGCTCGCAAACTTTTCCGCTGTGGTGACGGCGCGGCGTGAGCGTTTACCGGAGCAGTTTTTGTCCGGCATGCTGTACGCCTCTGACCAGACTCATCACTCGGTGAAAAAGGCGGCTCTGCTGGCCGGGTTTCCCGAAGGCAACGTGCGCGTCATTCCTACGGATGATCGCTGTCGGATTCGAGTTGATGCCCTGGCTCAAGCAATTACCGCCGATAGAGCTGCTGGTTGCTCGCCGTTTCTGATCGTTGGCAATGCTGGCTCAACCAACACTGGAGCCGTTGACGATCTTGCTGCACTAGCTGACCTCGCGCAGCGTGAAGACTGCTGGTTTCATGTCGATGCCGCATACGGCGGGTTTTTTCTGTTGACCGCGCAGGGAAAAACGCTGATGCGTGGTCTTGAGCGTGCAGATTCGGTTACGCTCGATCCTCACAAGGGCTTATTCCTACCCTACGGCACTGGCTCGTTACTAATGCGCGACGGCGGGGCGCTGAAACGGGCGCACGGGGTAGGGGCATCGTATTTACCTTCGACAGACGACGATCCTGACTTGATGGATTTTAGCCAGATGTCGCCTGAACTGTCGCGCGGGTTTCGTGGGCTGCGCGTGTGGCTGCCACTCAAGATGCATGGGATTGGACCATTCCAGCGCAATCTTGAAGAGAAGCTGGCCCTGACCCAGTGGGCAACCGAAGAACTGCGGAAAATGCTCGGCATCGAGATCGTTGCTGAACCGCAGCTTTCTATTGTGGCGTTTCGCCTCGTTCGTTCGGGAATGAGTCCCGAAGCCCTCGACCAACTCAATCGAGATGTACTCCGGCGCATCAACGCCAGGAAGCGCGTCTATCTATCCGGGACAATGTTGCGCCAGCAGTTTGTGATCCGCATCTGCGTATTATCGTTCCGCACCCATCTTGACCGCATGCAACTGGCGATTGAAGACATTCGCGAGGCGATAGCCGCAATAGCTCGGTGAGCTTTGCTGGGATGCGGTGTTACCTCATCCCAGCCTATGGCCCTACAGCGAGTCAGCGAATCCCTTGATGTCGCGGATAGTGGCGGCATACACGTTCGGGAGGGCCTTGCGAAAAAGTACGTCGCCCGCGTGGCACGTACCATTGACGGTGCGGCTATAGACGCGCACTCCAGCCGCGAGCAGCTTTTGATAATATCTCAGCCCCTCGTCCCGTAGAGGGTCGAGTTCGTTGACCGAGATGACATGCGGAGGCAGCCCACGCAGGTCCTCGTGTGTCGCCCAGTATGGCCAGCACAGCGGATTGGTAGCGTTTGTCCGTGCTGGGTCATAGACGTTAGCTAACACCTCCATTTGGCGGCAGCCGATCAAGTAGTTGTCATTTTCAACGAGCGAAGGAAGCTCCTTGCTCGGCTGTGCCCAAGCACCATAAATGTACGGACACAAAGCGTAGACGCCATCAATCTGCCCAAGGCGATTGTCCTTCTTGGCCTTGAGAGATGTGGCCAAAGTGAGATTGCCTCCGCCCGACTCACCGGACAGGACGATTTTTGAGATACCGAGTGTTGCCTTGCGGTCAAACGTCCACTGTAAGCCACTCATGCAGTCGTTAAGACCGGCGGGAAAGGGATGGTTGCCGAGCTTACCCGCGCCGTTACGGAATTCCACGCCCACGACGACCATGCCTTGGGCAGCAAGCTCATCACGCCAGCGGACATAGGTCGGACCCGAGGCTGTCAGAATGACCATGCCGCCTCCGTGCATGTGATACACACAAGGCAACGGGCCAGAAGCGTTCTGGGGCGCGTGGATATACAGATTGATATCGTTCCCATCCACGCCCTTGATGACCTCGGTCCGTCGCGCGACATTCGTAATCGCTGGGAGGTCGGCGAACAGGGTGGCAAATACCGTTTCCATGCCAGCCTCGTTAGCGGCGCTGTAGGCGAGTTGGTCCGGCAAGGGCGAGCCTGCCGTGACCGGTACAGGCGGGGGCGCGGCGTCCAAAGCAAAAGGGGCGCAGGCGGCGATCAAACGCGGATCAGCGCGTGGGTCGGTCCGCAAAACGTGGCCAGGGATACCGAGACGGCCAGGTAAGAGAAGCCGCTCGCTCATGTTTTGTGTAGATGTCGTCATGTTGTTTCTCCTTTTTTTATAGAGAGCTTGATCTCAGTCACAGCTAGGCAACGCCGCTGAACGCTCCCGCGGATAGGATGGTTAGGCCGCATCGGTCTCAATGAATGCACTTTCGGAAGAAGGGACTGGAATGGGCTCGCCATGTTCACGCAGACCTTCCAGGTGAAAGTCAATCGCATCTTTGATTAGCGTTTGCACGTCCTTCCGCGTTGCTGCTACTGCAATACAACCCGGGAGGTCAGGGACATGAGCGCCCCAACTCGACTCGCCTTTTTCAAGGATCACGAGGTACCGCATTGCGTTACTCCTTCAATCCCGCCTGAGTGAGAAAGAGAACTATTCCCTGTTGTGGATCATTGCTTCACGCACAACGAGCCCAAGCCCGGAGAGGAAAATAAACAGCGCGATGATCGGCACCCATTCCATTACAAATCCTCCAACTGTTTGATGCGAATATAAGCCATGCGGTTGACCCATACAACCGCGCTCGTGACCCCACCAACCGCTGCTAGGGCGATGAACACTTGGATAGGGTTGGCGCTGTCAAAGTGCTGGGCCAACCACGCAATGAGCGAGATATCGGTGGCGATAAGGAGGCCAAACACAACTTTGAGCCAGCCAATTTCTTCTTTGATGCGATCCGCTTTTGCCATCTCACTATCTCTGAAAGTTCTATTCAAAGCGGCCCTACAATCCCAATCGCAATTTCTTCACCGCCTCTTCGACCACGGTCCCAACAAAGAAATCCGGGTTCATCTCGACTTTGTGCCGGACTGGATTCTCGAAGACGAAGGCGCGGAAGTCGTCTTCCGTCATCGCGCCCTTTTCGACCAACTCGTAGGCTTCGGCGGCTGCATCGCGCATGTCCGGCAAATCCCAGTGCCCGAGGTCGGAGCCGTAGATAGCGTTGAGCCGTGCCCCCAGCGAATGCTTCTTTGCGTCGAAGGCTAACGGCGTCAGCCGGTCGTCGCCTTCGCAGCCGAAAAAGAATGGCGGCACGAAGAGATCGCGCACGTCTTCTTTGCGTTCGATGCTGCAGCGTGCCCATTCGTCGAGGTCAGCGGGGTTCTCCGGCGTGCCCCACAGCAAATGCGAGCGATCATCTTTATTTCGCAACCCAGCAGCATTGAGTGCGCCTTCGCCGTACGTGCTAAACAGCTCGTGCATGAGGGCTTCGTCGAGGTTGGCGGGGTCGAAGTTCTCGATGAATTTGACGTTATGTTTTTCCCAGTGTCCGACCAAGTCGTTATACAGCGAGCTAGCCCAGGCGACGCCGCCTTCGAGGAAAGCGCAACGCAGTTGCGGGAAACGGTGGGTCACGCCGCCGAAGAAGAGGGCTTTGCAGATGGCCTCGGCGGAAGCGGCAAAATGGCCGATGTGGTTGTACATGAAGTTGGAGATGGAGGTGCGGCTGCCCCAGCCGGCACCGATGGAATGAAAGGTCGGTGCGACTTTCAGTTCAATGCATTTGGCCCACACCGGGTCGTAGTCATACTCGCTATCCATGCAAAAGGTGTCGAGCCAAAAGGCTGCGCGGCTCAGTTCTGGCGCAGTGTTGGCGATGGCTTTGATGGGTCGTCGTACTTGGGCAGCCATCAGAATCGCTTTGAGTCCGAGGGTATGCACAACATAGTCTAATTCTTCGATGGCTTCTTGCGGGGTGTGCATGGGAATGACCGCCACTGGTGTCATACGGTCCGCGCACTCGCGGAAGATATCGGCGTGATAGGTGTTGAGGGCGCGGCAGCTCACTCGTCGCACTTCTTCGTCACCAGCATGTAACGCCGCCATGCCAATACTGGGGTAGATGATGGTGAAGTCTAAGCCCATTTCATCTAGACGCGAACGCAGCAGCTTGGGCAATGAACTGGCCGCGCGGTCCAGCGTGTTTTTAGTGGGGTGTACCCACCAGTGCGGACGCGGCGCACGTCGGTCGCGTCGCTCTTGGGGCGACATCTGATACCACGCGAAGCGAAACGGCACGTCCGGCGCTGTCTTGAAGCGTTCGACAATATCATTGCCGCCGATGCGTTTGCAGTAGTCGAACAACGCTGGCTCGAATTCCGCTGTGTGGCCATCGGAGTCGATGATGGGATGAGAGAGCTTGGCGCGGATGGCCGCCGATTTGGTTGTCTGTGTCGTCGCCATAGATTCCCCCGAAAAGGTAGAGGTGATGCATGAATCGCCCCTACGGACTGTGTAGCGAACCATTGCGGGGAGGCCCCGATTTGTCAACCGGACTCCAAGTACGATAAGAAGCAGGCATGAGCCATCGCGACGACTTTTTCGGTCTTTTCACGCCGGAACAACTGGCTGCGGCCTTTGCGCCGCTGGTAGACGCTGCGGAGCTGTGTGTCGAGGAAGTGCTGACTGGTAATATCAACACGATCCTCCGAGTACGTGTTGGTGGGCAACGCTACGGACTGCGTGTGCGCATGCAGGAGTCCGTGTATCGCTACGAGCCGGATCTCATCAAAGAAGTTTTCGTGCTACGCGTGCTGCAACAGGCCGGGGCCGTTCCAGATGACGCTGCCATCGCTGCCGCGTTCGCGCAGCTTGCCGCCTCGCAGTGCGGCGTATTTTCGCTCGATTACCCGGGTATGCCTGCCGTGCGTTATTTCGACTGGTCGCGTCAGCGTTTGCCGCATCCGTACTGCATCTACGAATGGGTGGAAGGGCAGCCTCTATGGGATACGCCAGAGCCTACGCTGTACACTGCTGCCGGGCGAACCTTGGCCAGTATTCATCAGGCACGCTTCGCAGCTTTCTATGCCGATTTCTTGTCGGTCGGCGTCTCACCGGTGAGTTGGTTAGAACGCTTTCAAACTGCCCTTGCCAAAGAGATCAATGCCGCACGCAGTCGCCTTCCTGGGCAAGTCAGTGAGGCGCTGTTGCGGTTGCAGCCGTCGGCTACGGCGGATTGCTTGCCGTGTCTCGTACACAATGATTTCGCGCCCGGCAACATCTTGGTGCGAGACGGACGTATCGCCGCCGTGATCGACTGGGACAATGCTGTGGTGGAAGCTCCGCACCTCGATTTCGTCAAGATGAAGTATTGGACGGCAAAGAATGCTGCCGGGGATTTGGTTGCCGAACCGATGCTGTTTGCCGCATTCGTAGACGGCTACGGCGAGGCTGGACGAAGGATCATCGCCTCGCCGACCTTTCTGCTCTACGAAGTGCTGTGGTTGCTGCGGGTGTACAATTTTGAGTGCGCGAAAGAAGAGCAGGGGTTACCCCGCGCACCGGGCTATCCAGCGGCGGCGGTGTATGCCGAATTGATCGCAGCGAGGCTGGCTACCTCTCTCCGAGAATGACCGCTCCGCCCTCCGCCAGTTCCCGAATGTCCGCCCCTGTGTAGCCCAGCTCTTGGAGAATCTCCGCCGTATGCTCGCCAAATAAAGGCGAACGCCGCGACAGTTGGGACGGGGTTTTGCTGAGTTTGACGGCAGGGCCGAGCACGCGGATGCGTCCGCCGACGGGATGATCCATCTCTTGCGCGAGTCCCCGCGCTTGCGCGTGCGGGTCGGCAAAGACCTCGGCATAGTTCTGAATCGGTCCGCATGGCACGCCTGCTTCTTCTAGCAGCGCCAGCCAATACGTGCGTGGCTTCGCGACAGTGATGGCTTCAATATCGTGCTCTAATTGCTGCCGGTGCTGCACTCGGTCGGAGTTGGCTTTGTACTCGGGTCGCTCGGTCAACTCTGGTGCGCCGATGACCAGAGCAAAGCGTTCCCAGGTGCGCTGATTGGCCGCGCCCAGCGTGATGTAGCCATCGGCGCAGCGGATGGCTTGATACGGTGCCGACATGCGATGCGCCGAACCCATCGGCTGGGGTGGCTGGCCAGTGGTGAAATACTCGGTTGATTCCCAAATGGATAAGGCGACACCGGCCTCGAACAGTGAGGTGTCGATGAACTGGCCTTCGCCAGTCTGCAAACGGTAAATGTAGGCCGAGAGAATCGCTTGCAAGGCGAACAAGCCAGCGCCGAGATCGGTGACCGGAATGCCGCATTTCACCGGCGGCCTCTCGGCTTCTCCGGTGATCGACATGATGCCCGACATGCCCTGCGCGACCAGATCGAAGCCGCCGCGCTGCGCGTAGGGTCCGGTCGCGCCGAAGCCGGAGATGGACGCGTAAATCAGGCGCGGGTTGAGCTGACTGAGCGCTTCGTAGCCTAAGCCAAAACTGTCGAGCACGCCCGGGCGATAATTTTCCACCAGGATATCTGCCGTGGTTGCCAAGGCTCTGGCGATGGCCTGGGCGCGAGGATCTTTCAGGTTCAGCACCATGCCGCGCTTGTTGCGGTTGACCGCCCAGAATCCGGTGCTTTCTTTGCCTTGGCTTTGGCCCATACGCCGGGTAGCGTCGCCTTCAGGCGGTTCAATTTTGATGACATCCGCGCCTTGGTCGCCGAGCAGCATGGCGCAAAAGGGTCCAGCCATGACTTGAGTGAAATCCAACACGCGAACCCCGTTGAGCGCTTGTTTCATAGCGGTCCTTTCCTTCTCTCTGTCTCGTCTGTCCCTAAACTGAAGTCTCCCACGCCAACTGCTCCGCACGCGCCGGTGGCAAGTGCTCGTACAAGTCGGCGATCAAATCGGACTTGCGTGTCCGGTAGGTAGGCTCGTCCCACAAGTTGCGTTGCTGATGAGGGTCATTGGCGTGCTCGTAGAGTTCGCCTTCGCTGCCGTCATAGAGCGAGCTTTTTTCGTACACCGTGCAGGTGAAGCCGTCGCGGTAGATAGTGCGCAGGTGCAAACTCACACCGTTCAGCTCGCTATCCCACTCAGTCAGCACCCGCTCGCGTTGCTGCTGTTCGGCCTCGTGACTATTGATCGGCAAAGGTTGACCCTGCATCCATTCAGGAACCGGGAGGCCGGCAATCTGGCAGAAGGTCGGCGCGAAATCGACCTGCCCAACCGGAGCCTGCACGACGGAAGCTGGAAGGTGCGACGATGAGGCTGGTCGCCAAATCAGCGGCAAGCGCATCAAGGCATCGACATGGCAGGGGCCTTTGAAGAGCAGCCCGAAATCTCCCTGCAATTCGCCGTGATCGGTGGAGAAGAGCACGTCGGTATCGGCGGCCCAACCGCGCTGCTCAATGTAGCTCAGCACGCGACCGCAGGCTTCATCGATCAGCTCGTTTTCAATGTGGGTGAAGGCGTTGATTTCGCGCACTTGGTCGAGCGTCATGTTGGCAGGAACAAAATCCGGTGGGGCTTCGTAATTGGTGACGAGGCTGCCATCATACCACGCCAGCCAATGCCGGGGCTTTTGTTGCAGTACAGCAAGCGCATGCGACGGCCCCAGATACCCCGGTGGTGGTGCAACGTCGCGCCAATCGTAGCGCTTGCGTTCGGACTCGGGTGGGTCCCACGGGTGATGGGGATCAGGGAAGCTCATCCACACAAACCAATCGGCAGCTTCCGGCAACGAGCGCAAGTAGTTGATCGTGCGCTCTGCTACCCAGTCGGTGTGATACCACTCGCGCGGGATGGGGTTGTGTTTTACTTGACACGCGCCAGTGTCGCCGCCGCCTACGCCGTTGACCTGGAATTGCGGGCTGAGCACCGGGTAAAAATAGTCCAGCGCTTCGGGATGATTTTCCGCCAGCCAGCGCGAATAGTGGAGCAGGCCACGGCCAGTGTGCGTTGCCATTTCCATATGCTCGAAGCCACGATGCGGTCCGTACTCGCCGAGGCCAGCCATGCGGTTTTCATAAAACTTGAGCCGGAAATCGAGGAACGGCTCGAAGTGGGCTTTGCCGATGAGCGCGGTGCGATAGCCAGCCTGTTCATGGAGATAACGAGCAACGCTCGGGGCATCGACCGGCAGCGGCACGCCGTTCATCCACACGCCGTGAGTACGCACATATTGGCCGGTAATCATGGTGGCTCGCGCTGGCATACAGACGACGTTCTGGTTATGCGCTCGGGTGTAGCGCACGCCGTGAGCGGCCAAGGCATCGAGCACTGGCGTGCGGGCGACGGTGCCACCGTTGCAGCCCAGGGCGTCGTAGCGCATCTGGTCGGTGGTGATGAACAAGATCTTGCGTCCCATACAGGCTCCTTGTGGCCCATGATCTTCCTCTGATACGCATAAGCGATCAAGAGCGGAGGGGTGATGCGTGGGGAACGAGAACAACAAGACCGGCGAGCTTTTTCACAATAGAGCGAAGGTATGACCGGTGTGTTCGCTCGCGATATATGGTTGCTCTTTGGGGCACGTTCCTTGCGCTTGTTCGCCTATGGCATTTTGTCGGTCATGCTCGCGTTGCACTTAGCCTCCGTAGGGTTGAGTGATCGGCAGATTGGCTTGCTGCTTTCCGGCACGCTCGTAGGCGATGCGATCATTTCGCTGTTCATTGCACGCTTTGCCGATGGGATTGGGCGGCGGCGGATGCTGTTCGTTGGTGCCGGACTCATGGTGCTGGCGGGGATTGTCTTTGGCCTGACCAGCAATCTGCTCGTGCTTGCCATCGTTGCATTCGTCGGGGTGCTGAGCCCGACCGGGCACGAGGCCGGGCCGTTTCTGGCTATCGAGCAAGCTGCTTTGGCGCACATCACCAGTGCCCGGCAACGTACCAGCGTCTTTGCGTGGTACAACTTGGTGGGGTCGCTGACGACGGCTCTCGGGGCCTTGGTTGGTGGCCAAGTGATCGTGGCGTTGCAAGCGTCAGGCTCCACACCGCTGTACAGTTACCGCGTGCTCTTTGGCGTGTATGCCGGGCTTGGGGTGGCGTTAGGGCTGCTGTTTCTTGTGGTCTCGCCACAGGTAGAGGTCGCGCCAACGCAAGCCGGCAGGGCGAGTCTCACCGGCCTCCATCAGTCACGTCGGATCGTGTACAACCTCTCGGGGCTTTTCTTCGTCGATTCGTTTGCTGGCGGGTTAGTCGTGCAAAGTTTGTTGGCCTATTGGTTTCACCTACGCTTCGGAGCTGACGCCGCCACGCTGGGACACCTGTTCTTTTGGGTACACATCGTGGCGGGATTGTCGGCGTTGGTTGCCGCACGCCTCGCTGCGCGGTTTGGCTTGATTAACACCATGGTGTTTTCTCATCTCCCGGCCAATGTCTTTCTGATATTAACGACGTTGATGCCGACGCTGCCGCTGGCGATGGCGATGTGTATTTTGCGCTACTGTCTGGCGCAGATGGATGTACCGGCACGGCACTCGTACCTTATGGCCGTGGTGTCTCCTGATGAACGCTCGGCCGCTGCGGGAGTGACGACGTTTGCCCGCACGGCGGGGAGCGCATTGGCACCGGCGCTGACGGGTGCGTTCTTGAGTGTGGGGTTCTTGAACGCGCCGTTTTTGCTCGCCGGTGTCATTAAAATTGCCTACGACCTGTCATTGTATTTTTGCTTTCGCGATATCAAACCACCTGAGGAGCAAACGACTTCTTCATGAATACGACATCTGCCGATCTTCCCCGAGCCAGAGACGAATATGTGGCCCGCTTGGCGCAGCGCCGCGCCGAAGTAATGCGATGCCAGCAAGCAAGTGAGCGAGTCTCCCGTGCGCGCCTAGCGACAGTGGCCCTAGGCTTGGGCTTGTGGTGGTTTGCCGTACATCCGGGAAACGTTGCCCAAGGCTGGTTAGTGATACCCGTCAT
>SYOC01000141.1 GCA_005804965.1 Pseudomonadota bacterium | reverse complement strand
GGCGGGGTTGGAGAGGAGATACAGAGTTTCTTGCCAGGAGTTAAACTCGTCCAGGGAGAGGAGCACAGCTTTCTGGCCTTGATCCCCACAAATGATGGTCGGCTCAGCGTCATCTGAGACTTGCTCAATCAAGCGATCTAAATTGTGTCGTGCCTCATTCACCGTTATTGCATTCATAGAGAATAGCCTCAGAGATGATGTTTTTCTGTTTTTCATCGAGGCGTGTATGCTTAGCTCTGTGAAAAGTCAATCTCCAGACTGGGCAGCCCCTAGCCTTATGTGCTAAGGGGAACGCTTGGGAGGATCTATCTATGGCCAATGTCGCGGAACTCTGTACGAAAACGTTGCACGAAGTCGCTGTGCTTATCAAGAAAAAGGAAGTCTCGCCGGTCGAGCTGACCGAAGCGATGCTTGCCCGCATCTCGGCTCATGACGGCAAACTTCATAGCTATTTGACTGTGACCTCGGACTTGGCGCTCCAACAGGCGCGTGCCGCTGAGCAGGAGATTGCCCAGGGCATCTATCGGGGGCCGCTGCACGGTGTGCCGATTGCCGTGAAGGATCTCTGTTTCACCAAAGGGATTCGCACGACCTGCTCGTCAAAAATTCTTGCCGACTGGAAGCCGGACCACGATGCCACGGTCGTGGAAAAGCTGGCCTCTGCCGGCGCGGTGCTACTCGGCAAGCTCGGAATGACGGAGTTCGCTTTATCTGGATATCATCCCTCGATTCATCCGCCGGTGAATCCGTGGGCAGCGGATCGTTGGCCGGGCGCTTCTTCGAGCGGCAGCGGCGTGGCGACAGCAGCGGCTCTCTGTTTTGGCTCGTTAGGCTCTGACACCGGCGGCTCGATCCGTTTTCCTTCAGCCGCATGCAGCATTGTCGGCGTGAAGCCGACCTACGGCAAAGTTAGCCGTTATGGTGTGTTTCCTTTGGGTGAGTCGCTCGATCACATCGGCCCCATGACGCGCAGCGTGCTTGATGCAGCGATGATGTTGCGCGTGATTGCTGGCTTTGATCCGAAAGACCCGACTACCCGCCGCGAAACCGTGCGCGATTATCTCGACATGGTGCAGAACGGCGTCAAAGGGCTGCGTATCGGTGTCGATCAGGACTATTGCACAAAGAACGTCGATCCTCAGGTGAGCACGGCGGTGCTGGCAACCGCAGCGGTGCTCAAGGACTTGGGTGCGGAGATTCGTGACGTGCGCTTCTCAGTTAGCGATCAAGACCTCGACGACTGGTTCTCGATTTGCGCGGCAGAAACTGCGGCTGCGCACGAGAAATTCTTCCCGTCGCGAGCAGCGGATTACGGTCCGACCTTCCGTTCATTTTTGGAAGAAGGCGTAAAGGTGAGCGGAGCTGAGTATGTGAACGCCACCGTGCGGCGGCAATTCGTACGACTTGCGCTGGACGAGTTGTTCCAGCGAGTGGACGTGCTGCTCGCTCCCTCGATGGCATCCTTGCCGATGTTGCTCTCTGACTTCCGCCCGGATGCGCCGCTCTCCCGCGATGGCGCCTTAGGGCTACTGCGTTTGACTGCGCCGTTCGACTTGACTGGCAGTCCGACGATCTCTCTGCCGTGTGGATTCAGCACCGAAGGATTGCCGATCAGTTTGCAGTTGATCGGCCGGCATGGAGAAGAGGGCGTTGTCATGCAAGCTGGCCATGCCTACGAGCAAGCGACTGAGTGGCATACGCGGCAGCCGGCGTTGTGAGGGTACATAACAAAATCCTGGATTCCGGCTTTCGCCGGAATGATGACCGTGCCGTATTCGTCATTCCGGGCAAGGCCGCAGGCCGCGACCCGGAATCCAGTGGAAGGTTGAGAGGGCCTTAGCCAAGAAATTGTTATGCACCCCGTTGTGAGTAAAGCTTGACTGCCGAAGCCATGACGAAATAGGGTAGCTAGCATTCTGTCCTCAAGGAGGTCTTCTTATGCGTCGTGTCTTTTCTCTCACTTCAGCTCTGGTCGTGTGCGGACTGCTCGCGAGTGGGGCCTGGGCCAAAGATATCTGCGTGATTGATAACTGGGGCGACTACTACAAATTCGTAGGGGTGAAATCCTTGTCGCAACCGGGCAAAATTTCCCCGCTGCAGGGGACAGCGGACGTAGGAGGCGCAAACGCTCCGGTGAGTGGGACGGCCGTCCGAACTTCGAGTGGCGTGCATATCGGTTTCTTTACGCATTTGATGGCACCTTTCTCCAGCAGCGGCAATTTCTCCGCAACTCTCGTGACGGACACGAATTTTACCGGGACCGGATACCTCGATCATACGGGCGATATGGATGAGGATCTCGTACTCAACTTTACGGCCGTGTCTTGCGCCATCCTGCCGCCATTGTAAAGGAGGTTTTCGTATGCATCGCTTCTTTTCTCTCACTTCAGCTCTGATCGTGTGCGGACTACTCGCGAGTAACGCCTGGGCCAAAGACATCTGCGTTCAAGATAGCATAGGCAGCTACTGGAAATTCACTGGGGTGAAATCCTTGTCGCAACCGGACAAAGTCTCCTCATTGAATGGGGTACTCTTGCCCATAAACGCTCCAATAAGCGGTACGGCTGTCCGGACTTCGACTGGCGTGCATATCGGCGTCTTTGTCTACTCGATGGGACCTTTCGGCGGCTACAATCTCTCCGTGACTTTTGTGACGGACACGAACTTCAACGGGAGCGGATTCGCTGACAGTGACGGAGACATGGACGAGAATTTTGCGCTCTTGTTCACGAATGTGAACTGCGACACGCTTCCGCCATTCTAGGATTCTTCCGAGCGACGCCTCGGTGAGGCGTCGCTTCCGATTCAGTTGACACAGAGACAGGCAGACATATGCCGCGAAAAGTACGAGAGCTTATTCGTGACCTCAATGCAGTAGGATTTTACGAAATCCCGGGTGGCGGCAAAGGTGCGCATCGCAAATTCACGCACGCGAGATATGCGGGTGCCGTGACCATCAGCGGACATGCTGGCGATGACGCAAAGCCTTACCAAGAAAAGCAAGTAAAGTATGCAATCGAACAGGTGAAACCATGAGAGCGAGCGACCAGTACCATAAATGGATTGAATGGAGTGAAGAAGACCAAACCTACATCGGGAAATGCCCGGATCTCGTGACCGGCATTCATGGTGATGACCCCGCGCGATTGTACGGCGAGCTATGCGAAGTTGTCGATGAAGTGATTGGCCACTTCATCGACGAAGGCAGGCCGCTTCCCCGCCCCCGTGTCCACCCTATGCAGGAAGTCGCGTAGGAAAAGGACACAGCTACAAACGGCCTCTATTTCTCCCCCTTATACAAAATCCCCTGTCCATACAGCGTAGCCAGGGACTCCGGCGAGCGCCCGAGATAGTGGCCGAGCACGGCTTCGTTATGCTCTCCCAAAATTGGTGCCTCCATCGGCAATTCTTCTGGGAAAGCTGAGAACTTGAACGGGAAGCCGGGAATGGTAATCTCGCCGAGAAAACGATCCGGCACTTGGCGCACCATGCGGCGGGCGGTGAAGTACGGATGCGAGACCGTCTCTTCAATCGACAACACCGGCCCGGCGGGCACCCGATGTTCCGCCAGCGCTTTGAGCACCGCGTCGTCATCAGGGAAGGTTTGCATCCAGGCTTCGATCATGGCGATGAGTTCTTTTTGATTACGCCCGCGTCGCCCTGACGAAGAGAAACGCGGATCGTCTACCAGCTCCGGTTTCCCGATTGCCCGTGTGACGCTCGGCCATTGCCGCTCCAGTGCCAGAATCACGATCCAACCCTTGGGGCCTTTGAAGACGCCTTGCGGGCATGAGCCGTAGTGATGAATGCCGAACCGCATCGGCTTGTACGCGCCTTTATTGGCGGCGAACATTTGCACCTCTACCGACTGCATATGGTAGAGGGCATCCACCATAGCAATGTCGATATGCTGACCTTGGCCAGTGCGGTTGCGATGGAAGAGTGCGTAGCCGAGAGAAGCGAAGGCATTCACCCCAGCGATGCCATCGGCAATCGCCACACCAACGAAACGCGGCGGGCCATCAGGGTCGCCGGTCATGTGCATCACCCCCGAGAATGCTTGGGCGATGTAGTCGTAGCCAGTGAGGTGCGACAGTGGGCTTTTACGTCCGAACGCGGAGACCGAACACATGATGATGCCGGGATTGATCTGCTTCAGCGCGTCGTAATTGAGACCGCGCTTGTCCATCACACCGGGGCCGTAATTTTCGATCACCACATCCACGTGCGGAATCAGCGCACGAATCAGTTCGACGCCTTCGGGTTTGCTGAAATCCACACACACACTTTTCTTACCGCGATTTTGCTGGACGAAGTAGGCGCTGCGACCTTCTTTCAGGAAGGGCAGACCACGTGACGGATCGCCGCCTTTGGCTTGTTCGACTTTGATGATCTCGGCACCAAGTTCGGCCATGAGGCGAGTTGCGGTGGGGCCAGCTAGGTATTGAGTGAAATCGAGAACCTTAATGCCGCTGAGCATGAGCGGCTGTGCGCCGTTTTCCATGAGCTACTCCTCCTTTGCGTTGCAGACTGTATAGCCTACCGTGCGAGAAGGCGCGAGAGATTGCCAGGAAAACGAGAACAAGCGAGCCTGTACCCGACGAGTGGTGTTTGCAGGGAGGTTGTCGCGACGACGGTGAATAAAGCACAATGCCGCAGCGTCGTCTTCAGCATTAGATTCCAGTTTTTCACGAGGAGGTTGCCATGAGCAACAGAAGTAGAACGATGAAACGAGCCTTGGGTGCAGGGTTTGCTGCCGCGCTGTGTTTGGCCGGTGCTCACTCAGTCTCGGCGCTAGGTGGGAACGGCCTCTATCCTTTTGGCGGTGAATTCCGCGGGATGACGCGCGTGACCGGGCACGTGCTCTGCTCGCCGTGTACGCTGAAAGACATGAGCGAGGCGACAGTGGCACCGCACCAAGGATTGTACGAGTTCACCTACAAAGGTCAGCCCACGGTCTTTGCTGTGACGGCCATTGGAGATTTTGATGGTGGTCGAGACACAAGCCAGGAGGCATACTGGCGAGCGATCACCGGCCTCAGCCATCAAGTGTCTGTGCGCGCCGAGGACAGTCTCTGGCAGCAGCTCGTGGCCGAGAGCAACAGGAAGAAGCCTTTGCTGCTCACAGGATTGCTTCGCAGCACCGGCACGCTCGATATCGCTGAAGCTACTTTCCTAGAGAATACCGAAAACGCTGAGCCTCATTCCTAAAAGGTCTCACCTTTGCCGGGTGGTCATACTGGGCCACCCAGTTTCACCTTGCCCTCTCCATTTCGTATTGCCCCTTCTCCCAAGGTCTCGCCAAGCAATAACTTCCCGATGTGTTGATCGGTCCAGCCGCGCCGTCCAGCCGCAACCTTCCCCGGCGTGAGCATCGCCGATGGGTGTGGTAACATGCCCGCACTTTTTCGTACTCAGGAGGAACCGATGGCGGAGAATGCGTATGCAAACGCCCTCCAACAATTTGATACAGCGGTCAGCTATTTGAATCTGAAGTCGGGCATCGTCGAGTATTTGCGCGTGCCGAAGCGCGAATTAACCGTCAATTTCCCCGTGGAAATGCAGGACGGTTCGGTGCGTATTTTTACCGGCTACCGTGTTCACCATAACACGGCATTGGGGCCGACGAAGGGCGGCATACGCTACCATCCTGATGTGACGCTGGATGAGGTGCGTGCCTTAGCGATGTGGATGACGTGGAAGTGCGCGGTCGTGGGCCTTCCCTATGGAGGAGCAAAAGGCGGGGTTATCTGCGACCCGAAAGCGCTTGCTCTACGCGAATTGGAAAAGATGACCCGCCGCTATGCCACCGAGATTAGTGTGTTGATGAGCCCGCAGGGCGACATTCCGGCTTCAGATGTCGGTACCGGCGAGCGAGAGATGGCCTGGATCATGGATACCTACTCTATGCATCGTGGGTATTCCATTCCTGCTGTGGTGACAGGCAAACCGCTCGCGATTGGCGGTTCGTTTGGGCGTGCGGAAGCGACCGGGCGCGGCGTTATGATCACTGCTCTTGAGGCACTGAAGCGGAAAAATATCCCACTCGAAGGTGCGCGGGTTGTGGTCCAAGGGTTTGGTAAAGTCGGCGCTCCAGCGGCGTATTTAACCGAAGAGCGCGGGGCGAAGATTATTGCTGTCAGTGACGTGAAGGGTGGGATCTACAATGCCAGTGGCCTCAAGACGCGGGAGGTCCTGCAATATATGACCGCTCATGGATCTTTAGCTGGATATAGAGAAGCCGAGCGACTGACGAACGCTGAGCTGCTCGAACTCGATTGCGACGTGTTGATGCCGTGCGCTATGGAAAATCAGATTACTGCTGCGAATGCTGGACGGGTGCGTGCCAAAATCATTGCCGAAGGAGCGAACGGGCCGCTCACGCCTGAGGCCGACGATATTCTCAACGATCAGGGCGTGTTCATTATTCCAGATATCCTGTGCAATGCCGGAGGTGTGACAGTGTCCTACTTCGAGTGGGTGCAGGACTTGCAGTCTTTCTTCTGGGGAGAAGACGAAATCAATGAGCGACTCAGGCAAATTCTGGTGCGCAGCTTTAACCAAGTCCTGCGCGTCGGGCACGAGCATCAAGTTGCGCCGCGTATGGCAGCGCAGATTTATGCGATCCAGCGGGTGGCCGAGGCGATGATGATTCGCGGGATTTACCCTTGAGATCGACAGGGCTGCGATGAGCCACCCGCTCTGCGTTACTCTTTCTTATCCAGCCCCGCTGCTGCCAGATCGGCGACAATCACTTGCAGGAATTGATCCGGGTGGAGATAGGTCTGCGCCACGGCTTGGATTTTTTCCATCGTTACTTGTCCCATCAGCTCGGCGTAGCGGTCGGGATAGTCGAGACCAAGGTCATAGAATTCCAGCACTGGCAGGAGATTGGCGACATCGCGATTCGAGACCAAACGGAGTGGAAAGCCGTTGATGAAATAGGCTTTCGCATCTTCTAATTCCTCTTTGGTGAGCCCTTGACTGATGAGTTGACGCAACACCTGGAGCGACTCGTCTATGGCTTGCGTGGTGCTGGCGTTCTTCGTCTGGAACGAAATCATGAACGGACCGGCATGTTTGCGCGCGACGAATGTGCTGCCAATGTGGTAGACCAGCCCAAGCTCTTCGCGAATTCGTTTCATGAGCCGCGACCCGGTGCCGCCTGCTCCTAAAATATAGTTCATGAGTTGGACAGCGTAGTAGTCGGGATTGGAACGGGCGATAGCCGGATGACCGAGAATGACGTTGGCTTGGCTGACTTTTTTATCGACAGTCAGACGTGTGGCGCTCGCTTGTGGGTCGGTCGGCCAGGTGAGGTCGGCAAGTGGGGCATGTTTCCATGCGGCAAGATGTTTCTGGAGCAGCGCCGTCGCTTGCGTGGCGGAGATATCACCAGCCAAGGCAATGATGGCATTATTAGGGCGGTAATGAGTCTGGTGGAATTTTTTGACATCGGCTTGCGTTAACGTGGCGAGCGTTGCCGGTTGTCCTTCGACCGAGCGTCCGTAGGGATGGCGAGCATAGAGTGTGGAGAGAAACGTGCGCTGCGCGACCCAACCTGGGTCTTCTTCGCGGCTTTTGAGATTGCCTTCAATCTCTTTCCGCTTGAGTTCGAGTTCGCTCGGAGGAAAAGTCGGTTCGAGCAGCACTTCTGCAAGCAAATCGAGCGCTGGTTCGAGATTCTTCGTTAAGCTGGTCAGCGCAATTGTCGTGGTCTCGTTATCCGTGTCTACGTTCAAGGACGCACCGAGGAAATCCAGATCTTCGGCCAGAGTTTGCGCGGTGTGTTTCTTGGTCCCACGCGTGAGCAGTTCTGCTGTGAGGTTGGCGACCCCTTCCTTGCCGGCAGGGTCGGCGGCGGCTCCGGTTTTGAGGGTGATGCTCATGACCACCATGGGAATTCCGGGACGCTCGGCGACCAGGAGAATGGCTCCGTTCTCCTGCGTTGAGCGGGTGCCTAAAGGGGCCGCGTAGACGGTGGTGGTGGAGAAAGAGAACAGGGCAATGATCGCGACAAGCCAAGTTTTCATGACGAGATGCACTCCGCTTTGATTCCGCTGCGAGACGTTAGTGGCCGGCGCGGGTGCCGAGTTCGGTTGGAGGTCGTTCGCGCACCGGGGTGCCTTCTGGTACCAGTAATCCCACCGTGCGATTGTCCTCGCGCAGGTAGGTTTGTGCGACACGCTGGATATCTGCGGCTGTGACGGCACGGATGCCGGGAATGACTTTGTCGATGAGCTTCCAATCGCCGAGCAAGGCATACTGGCCGAGCTGCCGGGTGCGATAGAACAACGAATCTTGGCCATAGATGAACGAAGCTTCCACGAGGTTCTGGGCACGTTGCAGTTCTTTGTCTCCGACCAGGATCGTTTTCATCTTTTCGATCTCTTGGTAAAGCGCAGCCTCAGCCTCTTGCCACTTTTTCCCGGGGGCGACACGCATGGAGAGATAAAACAGGGTCGGATCAAGCGACGTGCGGCTGTAGTCGGCATCGGCAGATAAGGCGAGGGCTTTTTTCTCCACGAGTGAGAGTTGCAAGCGCGAGCTACGCCCCCCAGCCAGAACGATGGCGAGCATGGAGAGTGAGAAACTATCCTCGTGTTGGAAATTCGGAGTGTGATAGGCCGCCATATAGATTGGGAGTGAGGCTGGGCGTTTGAGCATGACGCGTCGTTCTCCACGCTGTGGAGGCTCTTTTGCCGTTACCGGTGGCGGCGGGGTGTTCGCTTGTGCGGGGCCGAACTCCGCGCGTATTTTGGGCAAGAGCGTCTCTGGAGAGACATCGCCAGCGATGACGAGGATTGCATTGTTCGGCGCGTAATAGATCTGCCGATACTTTTGGACGTCGTCGAGTGTCATCGCTTCGAGGTCACTCATCCACCCGACCGTCGGCCAGCCGTAAGGATGCGCGGTGTAGGCGGCGGCGCTCAACTGTTCAAATAAGTCTGTGCTCGGGTCATCGGTCGTGCGCATGCGGCGTTCTTCCATGACGATTTTGCGCTCGGCCTGAAACCCAGTTTCGTCAAGGCTGAGATTGACCATACGGTCCGCTTCGAGCGAAACCAGCAAGTCGATGTGTGGAGCTGAGCTGTTCTCGAAATAGACGGTTTGGTCGTCGGAGGTGAAGGCGTTGTCCGTCCCTCCGGTCGCTTGGACTAATTTTGAGAACTCGCCTTTTCCATATTTCGATGTGCCGCGAAACATCAAATGTTCGAGTAGATGAGAGATCCCCGTGTTGCCGAGCCGTTCGTTGCGTGAGCCGACTTTATACCAGACCTGGAGAGTGACTGCGGGAGCGCGGTGATCTTCTAAGATCAGCACGGTCAGCCCATTCGGTAGGACTTCTTCTGTCACCAGCCAGCCTTGTTCGGTTCGTGTTGAGGTTGCAGCTAGCGCTGGAGCTGTGTCTGCGTGAGAGAGTAGCAGGGCAAGAAGGGAGAAGAGCAAGAGCCAACTAGGACGACGATGGCGCACATGGATCATGAAGAGAACCTCGTTCGAGTTGAGGGGCTAGGTGAGAGGTGAACATGGGAGTGCTGTTGAAGTGGTGACGGACATGACATGCGTGTAGCACAGCGGGAAAGGAAAGCCTCAAGGAAGCGAGGCTTAATACTCCCACTTGCCTTTAGTAAAGCGGAAAATTTCTGACACTTGGGTCTGTTCTACGTGCAAGAATGGCCCTTGCAGCGCCTCTTCTTTGGTTTTGCCGCTGCTGCGCAATGTTTCTTCGTAGTACGTCAGGATGCCGACGTATGGGGTGTCCGACGACTCAGTTTTCTTCACGTGGGTGTAGCGCGGGGGGAGGTAGCCGGTGTATTCGGCAGAGAAGCCTTCTGGCGATTCCGTCACTTTCGCCTTTGTTTTCTGGAACTGCTCTGTTTCTTCAAGCTTTTTCATCCATTCAATCGTGAACGTATCGAACGAAGCTAGCGCGGCGTCCTCAGAGACATCGACGGCAGCGGCGATTGCCTCGACTTGGTCAGCGGCTTTTGGTGGTGCTTTGTCGGCGGTTTTGGCCTGGGGCTTCGATTTTACTACTTTCTTCGTTGACGGTGTTTTTGCCGGAGCTTTCGTAGCGGGTTTGGCTTTCGTTTCCTCTGCTGCAGCTAGCCCGGGCCCGCAGATGAAGATAAAGAGGACAAGACTGATGCCAATACGTTTTCCTTGATGTATGACCGCCTGCACGAGCAACCTCCTATCTGTCGGGCGACACCGATACCAGAAAAGCGTTGCCGGAGAAAGAGGGCTCTGCTGCTCTGCACGAGAGAAGAGCAAGCGGCTCGAACATCATACGTGTTCGCGTAAGGCCGCTAGTCCAGGGAGATCTCCCGATTCTAAGAACTCCAGCGATGCTCCACCACCAGTAGAAATATGGCTCACGCGACCGGCAAGGCCAGCTTGCGTGAGTGCTGCGACCGTGTCGCCTCCGCCAGCAACGCTGAATGCCGCGGTTGCTGCCACAACTCCAGCCACAGCGCGAGTGCCAACATCGAATGGCGGGATCTCGAACACGCCCATAGGTCCATTCCATAGAATCATCTTCGCATTGCGTAGTGCCGAGCTGAAAGACTGGATACTCTGCGGTCCGATATCGACGCCAAGTTGATCGGCAGGAATAGCTTGGTCGGGCGTTACCGAAGAAGGGGCTCCGGCTGTGAGTTCATGGACGACGACATGATCGCGAGGCAGGAGAAGCTGGACCCCGCGTTGTCTCGCCTCTTTCAACAGCGTGGTCGCTTCGTCGATGCGCTCCGGCTCGACCAGTGACTTGCCGGTGGCAACGCCTTGGGCTTGTTGGAGGGTATAGGCCATGGCTCCACCGATAATGATTGTGTCGGCGCGGGTGAGCAAACTACGGATCAAGCCGATCTTATCCGAGACTTTTGCGCCGCCGAGAATTGCCACGAATGGGTGGGCTGGCTGCCTCAGCACCTGCGAGAGCGCCTCGATTTCTTTTTGCATGAGAAAGCCAACACCAACCGTGGCAACATGAGGTACGATGCCAACCACCGAAGCATGAGCGCGATGTGACGAGCCAAACGCATCGTTGATGTATACGTCGGCGAGTGCGGCTAAAGCTTGAGCAAAGCCTGGATCGTTCTTTTCTTCCTCAGCATGGAAGCGGAGATTCTCGAGAACGAGGACAGCCCCAGGTGCAAGCTGCTTCACTTGCGCTTGGACTTCTGGGCCGACGCAATCTTGCGCAGACAAGACTGGGGTAGTGCCAAGGAGCATGCGCAAGCGCTCGGCAGCTGGCTTCAAGCTGAAAGCTGGATCGACTTTGCCTTTGGGGCGACCGAGATGCGAAGCGAGGAGGACCTGTGCGCCTTGCTCAGTGGCGTACCGGATGGTGGGGAGTGCTTCACGGATACGGGTGTCATCCGTGACAGTGCCAGCCTTGTCGAGCGGAACGTTAAAATCAACGCGAATAAAAACGCGCTTCCCATTCAAGGGAAGTTGATCGATAGATGGGATCGCCATGAATATGCCTTGTTTACAAAAAATGAAGGGGCGAGAAGAGGGACAAGGCCACGTTTTTTGCAGTGCAGGCCTTGTCCCTTTGTGAACGGTAGGTCGATGCGTACCTGCAGTTGGAGTTAAGCCGGCGGCGTGGCTTCGCTAAAAGTCGGAAGCGTTGCGTCTACCGGTACAACAAGAGGCTCCAACGCGATATCCAGTACTTCATCAATGGTCTCAACGAAGTGAAACTGGAGATCCTGACGGATGCTTGCCGGTACCTCGTCCAAGTCTTTCTCGTTACGCTTGGGCAAGATGATCGTCGTGACACCAGCGCGGCGCGCGGCGAGCACTTTTTCTTTCACACCACCAATCGGCATGACGCGCCCACGTAGCGTGATTTCTCCGGTCATCGCGAGCTGCGAGTGTAACGGACGCCCGGTCAGCAACGAAGCGAGGGCTGTGGCCATCGTGATGCCCGCTGACGGACCATCTTTCGGTGTGGCCCCAGCCGGCACGTGAATGTGCAGGTCGCAGTTCTCGAAAAAGTCAGCAGAAATACCCAGCCGGTCAGCACGAGAGCGGATGTACGATAAGGCGGCTTGGGCGGATTCCTTCATGACATCGCCGAGATGCCCAGTGAGGGTAAGCCCCTTTTTTCCAGCCATGCGCGAGGCTTCGATAAAAAGGATGTCGCCACCGTTGGGTGTCCAGGCAAGCCCAATTGCGACCCCAGGTTCCATCGTGCGTTCTGCGACTTCGGAATAGAACTTTTCTGGGCCGAGCAACTCGACCACTCGGGCTGGGGTGATTTCCGTCAGTTCGGTCCGACCTTCGGTGACGGCGCGGGCGACTTTTCGACAGAGCCGCCCTAACTCACGTTCCAAGTTTCTGACGCCGGCTTCGTGGGTGTAGCTGCGTGCGACCAGCAAAATCGAGTCGTCCTCGAAGGCGATGAGTTCCGGCGTGAGCCCATTTTCCTTGATTTGTTTGGGAATCAGATGCCGTTTGGCAATCTCCAGCTTCTCCTCATCCGTATAACCAGCCAACTCGATGACTTCCATACGGTCTCGCAGAGCAGGGGGCACCGGCTCCAAGTAATTGGCCGTCGTGATGAACATGACCTTGGAGAGATCGAAAGGAACATCCAGGTAATGGTCTTGGAAAGAGAAATTCTGCTCAGGATCGAGGACTTCTAAAAGAGCCGAGGCTGGGTCGCCACGAAAATCCATGCCGAGCTTGTCGATTTCATCCAGCATAAAGAGCGGATTGTTCGATCCTG
>SYOC01000140.1 GCA_005804965.1 Pseudomonadota bacterium | reverse complement strand
GGCCCATCTTCCAGCCCTTGATACTTCAAGGGCTTTTTCTGCTCTTTCCGGAACCTGGACAGAAACCGAAAATGTCACACCGGATCTTCTCAGTCGCTAGTACACCCAGAGACTTCTCCAGCTTGAACCACTCCCGCAACCGCCCGTGCCAGCGCGAGCCTTTTCCTGGCTAAGGATATGCTCTTCAAGTGAATGGCAGGAAGACGCTGGTGGCTAGCCAGTAACTGCATACTCGACAGTGCGCGGATTTTCCAGCCGTTTGGATGCATCGAGAATTTCCAGCCCAACGATATTGCCATCCTTATCGTAGTCGAGGATAACTCCGGGTTTATCTTCGTCGCTTTCCTCTATTACCGCATTGGTAAAAAGAATGCGCAGGACATCGACCTCGCTATCGTAAGTGATTTTCACGCAGCCCTCCAATATTTGGCTATCTTGCTGGTGCGGTACACTGTCACAACGAGAACCGGCTCAACTTTAGGGCATAGACGAGCTGCGTGTAGAGTTCTGCGAGTTCGCAAAATAGGTCAAACTCAGGCTTCCAATATTCGAGAGATTCCTTCTCTGCTAGGCGCTCTGTTTCAAGGTAATCGTTGAGATTATTCCCGGTGCATTTCTCGATTTGCATAGCCGCTCGTCTCTCCGCATTCTGCATTCCCTGTTTGAGCCACCTCGTTAGTCTGAGTCTGCTCATTCACTGTGAAAACACTAGGCTACCTCTCGCCTCCCCATGTGTATAGCGTTGACGGGTTCGGTGGGTCAAGTTGTTGAGGTGTAGAGGCGGCCTTGCCGTGTACAACTTCCTCGCGAAACGCTACTTTCATCGCCATATGCCAATGTCTGCATTACGCACCACGAGTCACGAGCCACGCCTATGAGTCCTTTATTTGTCCTGGCCACGGCAATTTTCTGCACGATGTTGGGTAACGGCGTCGTCATGCCGTTCATTCCGCTCTATGCTCAGCAGTTCGGTATCGCTAGCCTCGGGGCCGGGGTGTTGTTCAGCGTCCATTCAGCTCCGCGCACGTTTTTACTCCCGTTCATTGGCCCTGCGTCGGACCGTATGGGCAGACGCGCTTTTCTCCTGGTGGGCGTGCTGCTGTACACGCTTTCTTCGGTTGCGTTTCTTTTAGCCACTAGCATGACTATGTTGCTCCTGGTGATGGGCATCCAAGGCGTGGCAACGGCGATGGTGCAGCCGGTGACCATGGCGTATGTCGGCGATCTCACGCCCAAGGGTAAAGAAGGTACCTATTCCGGCTATATCAACACCGCCTTTCTTGGCGGGGTCGCTGGTGGGCCCATCCTGGGCGGGGTGCTCAAAGACTTGTTCAACATGGAGGCGAGCTTCCTCGCGCTTGGTGCGCTGAGCTTGGTGGCCTTTGTCTTAATGTTTTTCTGGCTACCAGATACTCCGAGAAGCAAAGCCACCGTGAACACCGTGGTTCCGCCACTGCGCGAGCTGTTTTCATGCCGCCCGATTCTCGGGGTCGCTTGCTATCGTCTCGGCTATGCTTTTGCTAGCACCATTACATGGGTGTTCGTGCCGTTGTTGGCCGCGCATATGTTGCCGTTAAAGACCGCGCAGATTGGTGCGCTTATTTCGCTCAACGTCTTGGTCAGCACGATATTGCAGGCACCTTTTGGTCGGCTCGCGGACCGGACGAGCAAGGCGAACCTGATTGTCGTGGGAGGAATGATCAGCGCTGTTGCCTTTGCTGCATTTCCTTTATCTACCAGCTTCTGGCAGCTCCTGGTGCTCAGCGTCTTCACCGGTGCTGCCACCGGAGTGGCGTTCCCAGCGCATACCGCGTTAGCCATGGAAAATGCTCGCGGGTTTGGCATGGGCACAGTCATGAGCTTTCTGTTGACCGTGCATAGTTTCGGTATGACTGTATGCCCGATTTTGTTCGGCATCATTGCCGACCATGTGGGGATCGGCAGCACGTTCTACGGTGGCGGGTTCTTTTGCTTGCTGGCGACTGGAGCGTGTTATGTGTTGACCAGGGTGCCGTTGCCAGAGCTGGCCGCCACCGACCTGTCGAAACGGGAATCCCCAGTGGCGGATTAGTGCGGGGGTGTTTATATGATTGACACCGACCGTTTTCTTGAACGGAAGCAAGAACTTGCGCAAGCAGTCGCCCGCTTGCAAGAAGCATGTGAACAGCCCTTTTCATCGTTCCTGCGCGATGCCGTCATCCAGCGTTTCGAGTTTTGCTGGGAACTCGCTTGGAAAACGTTGCGATTATGGCTGGAATATCTTGGGGTTGAAGCGCTGAACCCGCGCGAGACTTTTAAGGCTGCGTTACGCCACGGCTTGATTGCCGATGGGAACGCTTGGTCGGAGTTGCAACGCATGCGGAATCTCACCTCTCATACGTATGACGAGAAGCTAGCTGGACGGGTGTACGACTACGTCATGCATGATGGACTGCATCTGTTCCAGCATTTGGTCAAAGAGGCAGAAACATGGCAGCCGTCACCGTCCTGACAAGCGGGATCTCCGCAACTATCCTCGCTGACCTGCGCACGGTCTTTGCTCATTATCCGCAGGTGGAGCGCGTGCTGCTTTTCGGCTCTCGGGCGACCGGCTTTGCCAAACCCGGGTCAGATATCGATCTGGCTGTTCTTGCCCCAAGGATGAGCCAACGCGAGTTTGCCCAGCTCTGGGGCGAATTGGAAGACTTGCCGTTAGTCTACACGCTCGATGTCTTGTTGTGGGACGAGCTGAACCAAGAAACACTCAAGCAGAAAATCCTGCGAGATGGACAGGCTCTGTACGAAGCAAGGGCCCTTGCTTCGTGCGATTGATCCTGGCGGCAAACACCAGCATTCTCAGGACTCAGCACTAATATGGTTCCTTATCCAACGCACCCAGTCCTTCTAGCGCTAGCCCGTATCCCAACAAGTCGAGCAGCTTGCGTTTAATGTCCTGCGTGATCGCGACCCGTGCATAGCGTCGCGTTAGTGGCGGCTGCTTCATGAGTTGCTCTGCCAACTCCCATGCGCGCGGCAGCAGTTTGTCTTTCGGTAACACTTCGGCCACCAAACCTAACTCTTGTGCTTGACGAGCGGGGATGATCTGACCGGTGAGCAGGAAGTAGCGCCCACGGTTGGCACCAAGGAGAAGGGGCATGACGATGTGCATGCCGTCGCCGGGAACCAGACCTGACGGAAAATGTGCCGAATCTTGAAACTCGGCATGCTCTGCTGCCAGCACGATGTCGCAGAGCAGAGGAATCTCGCAATGGCGCAGCGCCGGACCGTTGATCGCCGAGATCATCGGCACTTCGATATCGAGCAAGTTTTGCAGCAGATGCTTGCCTTCCCAATAGATCGCGTCCCAAGAACGTGGGGTGCCGCCGGGACGGTTTGGTCCGCTCGGACGCGGCCCAGAAAATTCATCGCCTGTGCCGGTGAGAATGATGATCTGATTTTCTGGGTCGCTACCGATGTCGGCAAAGGCATAAGTAAAATCCCGATGCGGCTGCAGCCCCCAACGCAACGGCCCGCCGTCGGTGTGAAAGGTGAGTTGGAGAATGCCATTTCGCCGTTCCATACGGATGGTTTTGTACTTGTTCGCGTAATCGTCGAATGTTGCCATGATGGAGTCTCCTTTACTTCTTGTCGACCTCTCTTAAAGAAAATTCCGCTCCGTCCGCACATAGGCTTGGCTGTCCGTTGCGACTTCGACGTGATTGTCTGCCGTGCCATCGCAGACCAGCAGGCTCTGTTCCTGCGGGGCTTCGACGTGGTTGTCGAGGAACCGTACCTGCACGCGATTGTTGTGCTGACTGCCAGCACCGCCGGCACCCTGCGCGACGATGGCCGGAAGACTGCCAGCCACGAAGTTCCGCGATACTACGGCGTGCAGGGTATTCTCGTTCGTCGTGACATCAATAATGCCGACGCCGCCGACTAAGCGGATGGCGTTCTTTGTGCAGGACGAAATGCGATTGCGGTCAATCGTCACGTGGCACTCGTTATGATGGGTCTCACCAACCGCCCCTTGTACGAAGATGCCAAGCGGACTGCCGGAGATGGCGTTGCCAGCCAGCACGGCGTCCACTCGGTTGTGATGCGGCACGCGTTCAGCCAACGGAATGGCCGTCAGGATACTTGCGCCCATCTGTTTGTTGCCACGCAAAATGTTGTCGGCAGCCAGGATGCGGTAGCGGTTCCGCGCCGGACCAAACGAGCAGGAAAAGAGCAACCCGCCGCGCTCGCTGTCTTCAATAGTGTTGCGCAAGATGGTGGCGCTGAACGACACTTCGTCAGGTTCGGGGAAAAAGCAAATGAAGGCGATGCCATCGGCGAAGCAACCGCGCATGACGTTATCGGTGGCGATTAAACGGTTGCCTTGGCCGTGTTTGGCCTCGGCGAAAATGTGATGCCCTTGGCGGGCTCCTACGCCGCGTGGCAAGGAAGGCTCGAACCTTTTGAGTCCGTTCTGCTGAAACCGGCAGCCACTGACGTATGCCTCTGCCGCCCCGCTCACATACACGCCATGGTCGCCATGCTGACTGATCGTGCAGTTGCGAATGACCACCGACGCTCCCAACGGCACGCCGACCCCATGCCCACCGCCGTTGATGACGGTCACACCACTGAGGCTCGTTCTGTCAGAGAGCTGTACCACGGACATGTCAGGACGAATCGGATTGAAGGACGGCTCGAACTGCCCATCCCCGTCAATCACGCATGCTTCTTGATCCACACCTTCGACTGCGACCCCGGTAGGGACAGTGAGCGGCAGCGTCTCGTGCGTGCAGGTTGGCGAATACACGCCTGGGCCGACGAGCACGATGTCATCGGCAGTGGCCATAGTGAAGGCTTGTGTTAGCGAGTGCGCGTCGGCGCTTTCGTCGGTCGGATGGACAACAATAGTACGCATGCGTTCCCCCTTGTAATGATAGGCGATAGCAAGCCAGGGTACGGAGAATTTGGCAAGCCCGGGAGCGATTTCTCCCTCGACCGCTGACTCATCTCGGTGCCCGTGGTACAGTCGGGCAACTCATTGTGTGGAGGGAACATCATGGCACGAAAAGTTTCTGTGGGCATCAATTGGCAAGGGAACTTAGACCTCAAAGCGGTATTAGAACGCGTACAGATCGCCGACGCCGTTGGCGTGCATTCGGCCTGGGTAGCGGAAGCGTGGGGGCGGGATGCGTTCACCCTGCTCACGCTCATGGCGGACCGCACCAAGCAGATCCAGCTTGGCACATCGATCGTCAACATTTATTCGCGGACGCCTGCCGCCTTGGCGCAGCACTTTGCGACCATGGACGAATTGTTCGGCGGACGCATGCTTATCGGCCTGGGCACCAGCGGCCCGCAAGTGATCGAGCATTTCCATGGAGTCAAATTCAACCCGCCGCTGACACGCCTGAAAGAATACGTCGAAATCCTCAATACGCTCATGCATGGCGAGCCGCTCAAGTACGACGGCAAAGTGTTCAACCTGCAACGTGGCTTCACCCTGCGCTTCACCCCGGTGCGCAATCATATCCCGATCTATTTGGCGACATTGAACGCCAAGAGTGTCAAACTCACCGCAGAAATGGCCGACGGCTGGCTGCCGGTGATGATTCCTCTGCCGAATCTCAAGGGAGAAATCGACACCCTGCGTCACGCCAGTGTGGCCGCTGGGCGTCCAGCAGATGCTGTCTCGGTGCGTGCGCCGGGGATGGTCGTCGCCAGCAGCAACGTCGAAAAGGCTCGGGCAGAGTCCGCTGGGACCTTGGCGTTCTACATCGGACGCATGGGGACTTTTTACGCCGAGCAACTCACTCGTCACGGTTACGGCGAAGCTGTGCAGAACGTCAAACAGGCGTGGAACAACGGCTCACGGGCTGCGATGGAAGCCGTGCCGGCGAACCTGCTCGACGCCATCAACTTTGCCGGCTCGGTGGAGGCTTGTATCGACCGCATCCAAGCGCAAGCCGAAAGCGGTGCCGACATCCACAGCGTGCATGTTGATACGCCGGATAACCGCGAGTACGAGCGAATGCTGAAGCAGTTGGTGGGGTAGGGGCTAGTCGTCTATCCCGGGATGTCGAGAAATGTCCTTTCGCGGAGTCCTTCGACTCCGCCGCGCTTCTTCCCCAACCGCAGCCCCAGTCAATGAATGATTCTGCTTGCCGTCCTCAAAAGATAAGGTTACACTCCCTCAATCGTTAAATTAAAGAATTTTCATACGGCAACGGAACGTTGAAAAGACAAAGCGACCGAGATTTTCGTTTTAGAAATACTTTGCCGCCTCTATCGACGTTTCCTTGGCCATCCGTGCTGGGACTCAATGAACGGCTGGATGGGGCGTGGAAGAATTTTCGATAGCTTGGGAGGGGAAAATGCGTGTTGTTCTGGTCGGTCTTGCGGTAGCGAGTTTGCTGGGGAGTGTGGTGTCGGGATGTTCAGTCGGCATGGCGGCGAGCGGGAACAAAGAGCAGGATACGTCCATCATCTTCCCCGGTTCGAACAGAGCAGTAATTATGAGCAAGCTCGGGCCTCCAGATACCTCGCGCACCACGGAAGAGGGAAAACAGGAGGACACCTATCTCATCAAAGCGGGAAACGAGTCCAGTTCTGGACGCGCCTGGGCGCACGCTGGGCTGGATGTGCTCAGTTTGGGGCTTTGGGAAGTCGTAGCTACGCCTTATGAACTGGCACAGTCAGAGGAAAAATCGCGGTATGTCATCACCTATGATGACAAAGGGAATGTCGTGAACGTGCAGAAACTTGGCGCTCAATAACCTCGGGCTAGGAATTTTTGCGCAGATGGTGTCGACGAGGGACATGGACCTGTGACGAACCGAAAGTTGCTTCGAGGGAGCTTTTAGAGTCAAAAACCCTTTCTTATATCAATCAAATGATTGATTGATATAAAATTTCTGCTATTCTTCCCCCATCGAAACGTTCGCAAGGAGGATTGCCATGTCATCCGATTCGATGGTGCTTGCTCAGGATAACGCCGCGCCGGTGCTCACCCCCCCAGGACCAAAAGGGCTGCCGTTGGTGGGCAGTTTGTTTGCCTTCCGCCGCGATCCCATAGCGTTCTTTCAACACGCTGCCCATGAGTATGGTGACGTGGCGCGGTTCCACCTTGCCGGGCTGCAATGTTTTCTCCTGAATCGCCCGGAATATATTCAAGACGTGTTGACGACGCACCAGAAAAATTTCGTCAAAGGGCGCGGCTTGGAACGCGCGAAAATCTTTCTCGGCGAAGGTCTGCTGACCAGCGAGGGCGAGTTTCACCTCCGCCAGCGGCGGCTCATGCAGCCAGCCTTCCACCGCCAGCGCGTGGCGAGTTATGGCGCGACGATGGTGGAGTTCGCCGACCGTGCCAGTGCTCGTTGGCAAAACGGGAGCGAACGCGACCTGCTCCACGAGATGATGGAGGTCACGCTGGCCATCGCCGCCAAAACGCTCTTTGACGCTGATGTCGAAGCCGAGGCGACCGAAATCGGCGAAGCGCTTACCACCACGATGCAGGGCTGGCCGCGTCTGGTGTCGCCGTGGTTTTTCCTCCTGAACAAGTTACCTCTGCCTAGCAATCGACGCATCGCCGCCGCGCAGGATCGCTTGAACGAGACTGTGCTACGTATGATCCGCGACCGACGCGCGAGCGGCGAAGATCGCGGCGACCTTTTGTCAATGCTCTTGCTGGCGCAAGACGACGAAGGCGACGGCACAGGCATGGCCGATAAGCAAGTGCGCGATGAGGCGATGACGCTCTTCCTCGCTGGGCATGAGACCACAGCCAATGCCCTGACGTGGACATGGTACCTACTGTCACAGCATCCGGCAGTTGAGGCGAAGTTACAGGCCGAGATCGACGCCGCTTTGGGCGGGCGTTTACCGACAGCCGAGGACCTGCCGCGCTTGCCCTATGCTCGCATGGTCATGGCGGAGTCGATGCGCTTGTATCCACCAGCGTGGACCATCGGTCGCCGTGCTCTTAACGACTACGATCTCCCACCGTATCGAATTCCGGCGAACTCCATGGTGTTCATGAGTCCGTATGTGACCCACCATGATGCGCGATTTTTTCCTGAGCCGGAAAGGTTCGACCCTGAACGCTGGACACCGGAGGCCCAGGCTGCGCGTCCCAAATTTTCCTATTTCCCGTTTGGTGGCGGTTCGCGTCAGTGCATCGGCGAAGCGTTTGCGTGGATGGAAGGTGTGTTGGTGATTGCCACCATCGCCCAGCGTTGGCGACTACGATTGGTCCCTGGCCATCGCGTGGAGAAGATGCCGCTGATTACCTTGCGCCCCAAGTATGGGATGCGGATGAGCGTTGAGCGCCGCGTTCCACGCTAGGACCTCGTTCATAAAGATCTGAGGGGTGGGGCAGACGGAGATTGCTTCGTCGCTCATGCTCTTCACAATGACAGAGTGGGCTGTCATTGCGAGCGTAGCGAAGCAATCTCACCGAACTGATGACTCCTCATCTGTCAAAACTGCTGCTCGTCTTGCCGAACACAGCTCCTCATGACCCCGTCACCATGGGCATGGCCGGGTCCGCTGTCCATTCCGTGAGTGAACCATCGTACATCGCCAAGTTTTCGACGCCTAAGAGCGACAACACAAAGGCGTCGCTACAGGCAGTAAACCCGACGGCGCAATAGGTAATCACTTGCTGCTGGCTAGTCGCGCCGACGGCAGCGAATTTGGCGCGGAGTTGCTCTTCCGGCAAATACGCCTGCGTTTCTGGATCGACCAACGAAGTGAACGGCACGTTGACGCTCGATGGAATATGTCCCGGGCGGCTATAACGCGGCGGCGTTGTACCAGCAAAGTCCTCTGGGTTCAAGGCATTGACCAGGAGCGTGCCTGGCTTGTTGATCGCAGCAAAGACCTCTTGTTTCTTGGCAATGAACTGTGGACGCGGGCGAGCAGTAAAGTGCCCAGGAGGATGGGCTGAAGGCGCAGTCGAAGCCGGACGCCCTTCCTTCGTCCACTTCGTCCAGCCACCGCTTAAGACGGCGGCATTGTCGAACCCGAAGGCACGCAGCAGCCACCACATGCGTGCCGCGCATACGTTGAGAAAAGCATCGTACAGAATCACACGCGTGCCATCGCCTACACCATAGCGCGACATGGCAGCGGCAAAGCGTTCGGCGGACGGTGCGGCAAAGGGAAAGCTCCCATCCGGGTCGGAAAGGTCATGCACGAGATCGGCAAACCCGCTTCCTGGGATGTGGCCTTGTCGCCACACTTGTTCGCCGCTTTCCACACGAAAGCCTCGACCTTGTTCCTGCCCTTGGTCGTCATGCACGGTGATTGTGCAGTCTAGAATCCGTAGGGTGGGGTCATCCAGATGCGTAGCCAACCACTCGGTGTCTACGAGGTATTCGGGATGGGTGAATGCCATGTCGTTCTCCTTTTGCGCAGTGAGGGCTTACCCTTGCAACCGTTTCTGCGCGACCAACGCGGCCTGACGGGCGGCGGCGACGGCTGGCGCACGAAAGTCGCGCACTTTCTGAGTCAGCTCCGGCCCGGCATTCTTTGGGCTGCCAGCTTGAAAGGGCGGCTGCGGATCGTACTCCAACATGAGCTGCAACATCTTGGCATGTTGCTCGCCGCGCAGCCGCCCAGCGACTTTGAGACCGAAGTCGATGCCCGCTGTCACGCCGCCGCCGCTGATGCGGTTGCGATCCTCGACAATGCGTTCGGCGACCGGCTCGGCACCAAACAGCGGCAGCAGGTCGAGCACGGTCCAGTGTGACGCTGCGCGATAACCTTGCAGCAATCCCGCTGCACCCAAGAGTAGCGACCCGGTACACACGCTGGTCACAAATTTGGCGCGCTGGCCGCGATCATGAAGAAAGTCGATCACCTCGGCGTCGTTCATCAGCGCGGTTCCGCCTTCCAATCCACCGGGTACAAACAGCACGTCCAAGTCTTTTGGGCAGTCTTTGAGTGTGGTCGTGGGTTGGATCACCACGCCGTTGCTGCTGCTCACAAGATCCCGTGTCTTCCACACGAGGTGGACGTTGACGTTGCCAAGCGAAGTGAAGAATTGATGTGGGCCGATGAGGTCGAGCGTGACAAAGGCAGGATGCACAAGCATGGCAATCTGCGAAGCCGCATTGGTTGCTGCAACCGTTCCCGCGCTGGCCGGCGCACTGGTCGCTTGTGTATCGTTGGCAGCCAACGCCTTCCCGGGAAACGCTGAAGCGGCCAATACTGCCCCCAAGGTTTTATGAAATTCACGTCGGTTCATAGCGTGCCTCTTTTCGGAATGGTGTGCCCGCACTCTAGGCGTGAAGCAGGGCAGCGTCAAATTGTTCAGGCGAACAATCCGTCGCCTATCGCGGTTGCGATTTCTTCTTGCGTCATGCCGAGCAGCTCAGCATAGATTTCGAAGTTGTGTTCTCCGAATGATGGAGCTGAGCGTTGCGGCTCAAGGGCAGCGCCATCGAAGGTCGCGGGAAAGCGATCACAGACATGGCGTCCAAGGAGCGGACTTTCCATTGCAGCCAGCCACTGGCGAGCTGCAAGCTGTTCGTCAGCTTCAGTCAAGTCGCGCATGGTACAGACCTTCCCAGCCGGCACGCCGGCAGCCTGCAAACGATGCATCGCCTCGGTCGCGTCTTGCTGAACTGCCCAGGCCGCGATAGCCGAGTTCACCTGATCCCTGTGTTCCTGGCGACCTTCCAGCGTGGCCAGTTGTCGATCTCTACCAAGCCCGCCTGCACCAATGGCATCACAAAGCTGCTGCCACTCGAGGTCATCACGTGCAGTCACTGCCAGCCACTCGTCGTTCTGACAATGGTAGACCTCGTTTGGCACATGATCGACAAACGCATCGCGATTGCCCACCGGCTGAGCTTCACGCCCGTTGCTGAGAAAATCGGCGAGCGCTGGTCCCACCAGATAGGTGCCGACTTCGAGTTGTGCGAGGTCGATGCGTTGGCCCTTGCCAGTACGACGACGTGCCTCCAGCGCTTGGAGAATGGCCACTGCACCAGCCAAGCCGCTCACATGATCGGTCAGCGCGAAACCCATGCCGATGTCGCGGCGTTCGGGAGGATTAGTCAGATGCGTCAGCCCGCATAGCGCATGGATAGTCGGTGCATAGGTGACGAAATCCTTCCACGGCCCGTTCTCGCCGGCACCAGACATACTCATGGAGATGATACCGGCGTTCCACTGGGAGGCTGCATCGTGGCCGATGCCCCAGCGCTCCAGCACGCCGGCGCTGAAGTTATCGACGATCACATCGGACTTTTCGACGAGGCGACGGAACGTCGCGACGGCTTGAGGGTGTTTCATGTTGAGGGTGACGCTCCGCTTCCCCCGATTCCACAGCACGAAATAGGGATGGGCATTGTCATTGACGGCGCGGGCACGGCTCTCGGTTTGGATTTTGATGACCTCGGCTCCCAAGTCGGCGAGCACTCGGGTGCAATACGGACCGGCCAGCACCCACGTAAAATCCAACACGCGTACTCCTGCCAAGGGTTTTCCGGAAGTCGGAGACAATGGCTGCGGTTGCGGAGGCGATGCCGACCAATGTTGCTGCACGGCGGCAATATCAGCAGTCCTCGGAGCTTGCGGAGCTGGCGCTGGGGTGTCTGACAGGCGAAACAGCGGCCCTGGTATCGTGACCGCTCCTGCCATGCCTTCGACCGGACGAAAGAAGCCACGAGCTTGGAGGTGAGGACCATTGGCCACGCCCGCGACGCTCAGCACTTCGCCGAAAGAGATGTGTCGTTCCTGGGCGGCAAGGCACATCTCGTGCGCATCTTTCGTCGCTGCCCAGAGCTTCAGTTGTGTCATCACGCGTGGCAGTTCCGCCAGCAAGACCAGAATGTTTGTCAAATCGAGCTGGCGCAGGTCACCGATCATCCCGTCAGCTTCCATCATGTCCAGCAGTTGCGGCACATGCGTCGAAGCTGGTGTCACCATGGCATAGCCGGTGGCACAGCGCGTCACTTCGTAGGCACCCGTCCAATGGACCGAAGCTCGGCGGGCGGCGACCGGCGAAGGAAACGCCTGCGGAAAGAACCAATACATCAGCATCTGTTCCGTGCAGGCAATCACCGACTGCTGCAACGAAAGATCGATATGTTGCCCTCGTCCTGTGGCACGAGCGGCATGCAAACCAGCCAAACTGCAGATCGCCGCGAAAAACCCAGCGGTGTTGAAACACTGACGGCCCCAGCCATTCAGCGGTGTGTCTGGGGTGCCGGTGATCGACAACACGCCGCCAAGTGCAGCGGCAACTAGATCGCTGACCTGCCAGGGTGCACGTGGTCCTTGGCGACCGAACGGCGTCAGTGAAACCTGAACAAGACGCGGATTGAGATCTTGGAGTTGCGGATAATCGAGGCCCAGCGTGGCCAGCCGCCCGAGCGGTTCGGTTTCAACGAGGAGGTCGGCTTGCGCGGCAAGCTGTCGAAACTGTTCTTGTCCAGCAGCAGAATGCAAGTCCAACGTGAGGCGCTGTTTGCCACCGTCGTACCACCAGTCCAGCAACCCGCCGTGGCGACTTGCTTCGCCTTGCATCGGTGCACCGGGTGAGCCGCG
>SYOC01000139.1 GCA_005804965.1 Pseudomonadota bacterium | reverse complement strand
GAAGAGCTGGCCGAACAAGGTCGTTTGATAGGCAACACCTTGCAGGATCTCCTCAATCACGTCCATATTGCCCCATTCCAAATTGATGGGCTTGCCGAACAGCTCGTCAATATCTCGTTGAGAAATCAACTCGCGCTGTGCCAACTCCATGATGAAGCTGATTGAGCAACTGAGGTCCTGGTTGTCCAAGCCGTGATCATTCGTGATCTTGCCCCAATGGGCAACATCGGCCCAATCGCGCAGATCCATTGCGCCGGCACCACTGCCGGTTGTCAGATATTCAGGATGGCGGAATGATTCGCCGATGTAGTTCTTGGCGCGTGGAGATTCGTTGCCCTCAATCTTGTAGCGTCCATCGCAGGCAACGAAACAGTCGGAGGAACACACCTCAGAGTATTTATGGAACTTTTTGACCCAGTTGTCCGAACGAACCTCATCCCCACGAAACATCGTGCCCTGGTTGTTGCGCCAAAAGTTGCCACCGATACGTTGATACATTTCGACGGCGCTCAGCGTGCCGCGACGCTTGAATCCATAGCCCGCCTCGTTGGAATCAATCTTCTTGCGAAAGCCGTCCGACCAACGCAGCAACGCTTGCGGGTCGTGGACTTTCACGCCTCGATTGCCTTGTACGGCGATGGCCTTCAGGTTCTTCGAGCCCATGACGCAACCGCCACCGCCGCGTGCGTAAATGCGCCAGCCATCGGACACCACGCCAGACATGCCGACTCCGTTCTCGGCACCCGGCCCGACTGTCAAAGTAAAAGCTTCGGAGGGATAGTCGCCTAGCTCTTCTCTGAGCAAGGTGTGAGTCTCGGAGGTCGTCTTTCCCCACAAACGGCTCGCATCGCAGATTGTCACTTCCTCGTTACAGATGTGGAGATACACCGGCTTAGGAGCCTTGCCGGTGATGGCAATGTAGTCGTAACCAGTAAAACGGACCATGTAGGGAAACTTCCCACCACCCGCCGAATCGGCAAAGTGGCCGTACTCGGGGCTCTTGAAAGTGATGCGCCCTTTCACGCCGATGCCAGCGCCAGTACCAGCCACCGGGCCCACGCCGAAGATGAAGATATTATCCGGCCCACGCGGATCACACATAATGTCGTGACGTTGGAAGTGCTCCCACAAAATCCAGTCGTTGATTCCCGAGCCGCCAACCCAGCGTTCAAACAACGAATGTGGCAAGATCTCCGTCTTGACCTCTCCGGTCGTCAGATTCACTCGCAGCAATTTGGCTTCCATGATCGTCTCCTTACTTCAGTGCCGAGTTATGAGTGATGAGTTCTGAGTCTCCCCTTTGCCCTCACCACTCGTTGTTCGTTACTCGTTGCTCACGCCTCGTTACTCGTTACTTTACGCTGCCGTGCTAATTTTCCCTGCCAACATCGCGTCTCCGAGTCCCACCTCTTGGCGGTCTTCGGCTGGGCGACGCAGGATCGCGCTATACGCGCCCTTGGTTTCATAGAACAGCACGGGAAAGCGCGGATATTGTTTCCCGGCATTGAGCTTTTCTGGACGGGTGGAGCAGGCTTTCACGCAGGCTGGGTCGCCACCACACAAGTCGCATTTCAACAACTCACCACTCGGTGCGACAAAGACGGTATCAAACGGACAGGCCGGCACGCACTCCATACACTGGATGCATTTACTTTGGTCGATGATCGCCGCCAGCGTCTTCGGATCATAGTAAAACGCGTCAGTCGGGCAGACTTCTGCGCACGGCGGTGGGTTGGCGCAATGATGGCAAATCGCCACATCGAAGCCGAAGCCGTCTTTGCTGAGGCGGGTTCCGACCTGGGGAAGATGTTCGATTTTGATCCGCGACCACGCGGGATTCAGGGTGCCGTCGGGGGAATGGATCAGCGAGCAGGCAACTTCACACACCTTGCAGTCCGTACAGAGGTTCTGCAATGCGAAGAGCTTGGTGGCGACGTTCGGAATATCATCTCCATGCGTGAACCATTGCTTCCCGGTCACGAGTTCTTTTTGTCGTACCTCTTGCATAAGTAAGGGCCCTCCCTTTGTGTCCCTTAGGCTAGTCTGCTTTGCTCTTGCTTGTCAAGAAAAATGGCCGTATGAAAAAAGACCGCAGAATCATACCGCTAACGGCGAAGGAGGGAAACTAGATGCCGAAGACCGAGATTCTTTCGCATCCGACATTGGGAAAGCTACCTGCGCGTCAGGTGCTGGAGTGCATCTTTGCACTCTCGCCGGAAGGCACCTTCCTGCACCATCACCGCGAAGAAGTAAACACGACAGATCTCGCAGACGGCGGTACCCTCTATGCGATGAACGGCCAAAGCCCAGCCTCAGGGCGGGAGCGCTGCCGCGTGATCCCTCCGTTCGTGCGTGAATTCGGTACGGTGTAATTCGTGACTCGTGATTCGTGGTGTTACTACCGCGACCTACGTCATACACAACACGCACGGCATGACCACTGAACATTGAAGAGGAGCTGTCGTATGCCCCCCCAAACCCTCACTCCCCAAGAAGTCCAATCGCTGTTCAAAACCGACCCTACTGCCATCTATGTCGATGTACGCACGGTGCCAGAGTTTGCCGCCGGTCATCCGCGCGGAAAGATCGTCAACATCCCGATTCTCTTTCGCCATCCGACCACGAACGACACCTATCCCAACACCAGTTTTCTAGAGGTCGTCCAATCGCTGTACGCAAGCGATGCCCTGCTGATCGTCGGCTGTGAAAAAGGCATGCGTGCACAGCAGGCTGCCGAGCAACTTCAGCAAGCAGGCTATACCAATGTCAGTATTATGCCTGACGGCTATGCTGGCTGGCGGGCACAGCAGCTCCCAACCACGACGGATAATCGCGATGGTATCAGTTATGTTTCGCTACTTATGCCGGTGAAACGAAAAGGCAAGAAGAAAGCAGCGGCGCATGCGTGAGTGAAAAGGAAGGCGGAAGTACAAGGCAAAAGGGAACCTTGGCAACCGCCGTTCCGCACGGCCAGGCTTCAGCGACCGACGTGTGCCCCCGTCGCCATATACCGCTCTTTGTCTGCTGCGGTTGCCGCTTGATGCCTGACATCTCCTTCCCCGAGTTCACGGGTCCACCCCGCAAACTCAAGCAAGATGCCGTCTGGATCGAAGAAATAAATGGAACTGACGAACGTGCTGTCATTCACGGTCGGGCCGACTTGCCTTGGCGTGTCGTCGTGATGAATGATCTCGGTCACCTCAACGCCTCGGGCACGTAAGCGATCTCGGTATTCAGGGAGCTTCTCAGCCGGGACATCGAACGCTACATGATTCATTGAACCATGCGCGGTGGTGATAGCCCCTTGCCCGACATTGTTCTTCGGCGAAGCGATCCCCGGTGCCGCCTCAGGAGCTTCGGGAAACCAGAAAAACGCGAGGGAATCTTTGTTGCCAATATCGAAAAAGAAATGCTGCCCCATGCCATTCGGCAGCTCGATTGTCTTGGTGAGCGGCATCCCCAAGGTCTGCGAGTAGAAATCCACCGTGCGCGCCATATCTTTGCACACGAGCGCGAGATGATTCACGCCTCGCAACTCAAATTCTTTGTTCTTTCTCCGTTCCATGGTCGGCCTCCTTTCCTCAACTAAGAAGAGGGGCACGGGCGACTCTCGCCCGCCCGTGCCGTTGAGAGCATCTAGCCTAAAATGACAAATTCAGAGAATCGAGAGGCGTACGATCTACTACCGGCAATCGCCGGGCTCCGGAGTAGGCTTTCACAATCCCCGGTTCTTTCTCGTAGGGATCAGGCAGGTCGAGTTCCTGAGCATATTCGCGAACCGCAGGATTCACCTCTTCTGCCAAAAGCCGCATACTCGTCATGCGATCCTGGTTACTCACCGGCCCTTGCACGTTGAAGAAAATAAAGATGCCGGGACGAAGTATCTGGAGCAGCATCTTGATCTTCGGCAATACCGTCTTCGGCGTGCCACAAATCACCTGGAAATTGCGCTGTGCCTTCTGGAAACTGCCCGCCAGCTTGCGGCGCACTTCATTGTAATCGCGCATATCTTCTTCTTCGTCGGTCTGCGCTTGCCGTAGCTTGTCGGGACTCACGCCCAGCCAGCTCCCGCCGGGCTGACGCGCTAACATCTTGACCGCGCCTTTAGAGTTATAGCCAGGAGGCAAGGTAAACTCAGGACGCGAGAAAGCGTTCTGCCCGCCACCGTACACAAAACCCTTGCCCAACTCTTGAGCCTTTTCTTCAGTTTCTGCAACAAAGGTGGGAATCAGATAGCCAAAATTCTCCGACCCGGCTTGATAACCCTGTTTAGCAGCTTCGTCGGCATAGAGGTCCCACAAATCACAAGAGGGACCGAGCGCCGTGCCCAAACCGATGTACGGGTAACGATGCTCAGCGCACCACTTCACAGTTTCCGGGCTTAAGACGCCAGGAATCCAAATGGGAGGGTGAGGCTTCTGGTACGGCAACGCCCAGGGGTTCACATGGCGATAGTGGAAATGTTTGCCTTCGTAGCGCCACGGTCCAGGCTTGGTCCACGCTTTGATGATGAAGTCGTGCGCTTCGTTGAAATACTCGCGGTTGTAGGCCGGATTGGCATTATTGAAAAACTGCTCGCTGCCAGCACCACGCACCCAACCGGTCACCAAACGTCCGCGCGAGATCAGGTCGATCTCGGCCAACTCTTCGGCCATGCGCAGCGGGTGCTTCAACACCGGCAGCGGGTTGCCGATCAGGACGATTTTGACCTTCTTGGTCAGGCGGGCCAGGATCGATGCCTCAACATTCATCACTCCGCCCATGCAGAATGGGTTACCGTGATGTTCGTTGAGGGCGACAACATCAAACCCGACCTCTTCGGCATAGCACGCCTCGTCGAGGTAATAGTTGTAGTCGTCTGCTGCCTTCTCACGATCAAAAAATTTGTTGGAGACGGCGAAGAAAGCGTGGTTCTTGAAGACTTCATCTTCCGGCACCCAACGATACGGGCGCTCGGTAAAATAGCCGATTTTCATGGCTGCTGTTCCTTATGTACTCGGGAGAGTGAGGAGAACTTGGGGGATAAAAAGTCTCGCTCGTGGTGTGAGACGTGAGCGAAGGGCCTCACAGCAGATGGCCCTCACGCCTCACGTTGAACATGCGCACAACGTGCGCCGTGGTTAGGATGCCAGAAACTCATTCATAGCTTTGAGGAACTCGGCGGAATTCTCGATCTCGGGGCGGTGCCCGACGTTGGGAACCACCACCGTCTTGGCATTCGGAAGAGCCTTCTTGTAAGCGTCGATGCATCCTTTCGGCACCACCGCATCCTTGTCTCCCCAGACGAGCAAGGTCGGCAGATTTTTCGCGTTCCCTAAGAGGTAACCAAGGCTCGGGTTATGCATATACGGTTCCCAGCCAAGCCGAGCGGCTTCCGCGCGTGCATCCTCAAACGCTTCGAACTGTTCGGGCGTCATTTCTCCACCGTAGATCGTGCCAAATTCAGGCGTTGACGGGTCTGCCACGGTTCTGCGGATGCAGGTACGAATAGTGAGCGGGAAGATATCGAGGATTTCCCCTTCCGTCGGTTTCAATCCCATCGGAGCCACCAGCGCCATATGGCGAAAGATGTTCGGATCGGACGCCGCCATCTCGGCAGCAATATAGCCGCCGGCAGAAAAGGCCACCACGTCAATCGGAGCGAGGTTCATTTCGCGTAGCATCATGGCGTAGAAACCGCCGAGATCGCGATAACTCCGAATCCAGTCCACACGCGGCGTTTTGCCGTATCCAGGCTGCAAAGGAATAATCAGCTCATGCTCTTTTGCTAATTCGTCATTCCACTTCACCCAGCCCGGGAAGCCAAGTTCATCATGGAGCATCAGTAGGGGTTTGCCTGAGCCGCCTCTCACAATCGTCAGAGTTGTCCCGGCGATATTGGCCGTCGTCTCGGTCCAATTTGCCAATGGTTCGTCCTCCTTCTATGGGAATTGCAATTACGTTCCGTAGAACGTGCCCTTTTCGATAGCATACCTACCGCAGGGTCGGAAAGCCCTTACCCTGCCCGCGACGCACTCTTCTCAGTGGACACCTTCACTGCAAGAGTGCTATGGGAACGGAAGATGGTAGTCAGTGAACTGGTTGCAAGTTTCAGGTACCACAAAACTCCCGGAGATTGATCAGGGTGAAGGCGAGAAGTTTGAACCCGAGATGATGGGTGGGGAGGGTTTCAAAGCGGAGCAAGAGGCGTTTGAATTTATCTTCCCAGGCG
>SYOC01000138.1 GCA_005804965.1 Pseudomonadota bacterium | reverse complement strand
AATATTCGAGGAGTCAGAAAAAGAACCAGCAACTACGGGGCGAGAAACAGAGGAGACCCCATCAATCAGCCGTGTCATCCAACCCTTCGTATTTTATCTAACTAAACAGTATTGGGCTCACACCTCGTTGGACAAGGCTGTCAGTCGCCAACGAACACAAGAGATGCTATAGTAAGTCTAATTATGAAAACATCGTTTCCAATACATAACCTCTTATTGCAGCCAATAGAGATGGTCAGGATGAACAATCGTCGTCACGCTCTTGCTCCTGACGCCCCCACCGGGACAAATACCGTGACTTCCGCGTCTGCTTTAAATGCACGGTCCGGCATCGCGGAGCTCACACTCGACGTCGTCCACGGTACTCGCGCGGCAGTTGGGCCTTGGTTGCGGAGGGTGGCAGGCGCGCAATGTGGGAAGGTGCCAAACACTCGTAACAGGATGTTCAAGACGCCAATCTGTACTTCCTCGCGCCGTTTTGGGGATCAAGCCCGTCCCTCGCGCAAGACCTGAATTCGGTGTATTCCATGCCCGTTATCACGACGATAGAGGACCTCCGGCAACTCGCGCGAAGGCGTGTGCCGCGGATGTTCTACGAATATGTCGATTCCGGGTCCTGGACAGAGGCCACCTATCACGCCAATGCAAACGATTTTCAAAAGATAAAGTTGCGCCAGCGGGTAGCGATCAATGTCGAAAATCGCACCACGCGATCAGAAATGCTGGGGCAGTCCGTGTCAATGCCGGTCGCGATCGCTCCGGCAGGCCTCACAGGGATGCAATGCGCCGACGGTGAAATCCTGGTTGCTCGGGCGGCTCAAGAGTTTGGCATTCCATTCACGTTGTCCACGATGAGTATTTGCTCGATCGAGGATGTCGCAGCGCATACCTCTGCGCCCTTCTGGTTTCAGCTCTACATGGTGAAAGACCGCGATTTTGTAAGGCGGCTAATTGAGCGCGCAAAAGTGGCGCATTGCCCTGCCCTACTGCTTGCGATGGATCTTCAAGTTGTCGGACAAAGACACAGGGACCTTAAGAACGGAATTCGCTCATCTCGCCGATTTACCGTTGCCAACATTCTCAATATCCTGACTAAGCCGCGCTGGGCTTTCGGGATGTTGGGGACGCGACGCCATGGTTTCGGCAATCTTCTGGGCCATGTGAAGGGCGTAGATGACATGAACACACTGCGCCACTGGATCTCGCGAGAATTCGACCCCGCGCTGGACTGGAATGATGTGGCCTGGATCAGGAGGCAATGGAAGGGCAAGCTCGTTCTAAAGGGCATCATGGACATGGAGGATGCTCGTTTAGCGCTCGACACCGGAGCGGATGCACTGATTGTCTCGAACCACGGTGGTCGGCAACTTGACGGGGCTCCCTCTTCAATTTCATCGCTTAAGGCGATAGTAGATGCTGTCGGCGACAAGATGGAGGTTCACGTGGATAGCGGCATTCGCTCAGGGCAGGATGTGCTGAAGGCGATCGCGATGGGTGCCAAAGGCACCTATGTCGGAAGAGCTGTTCTATACGGACTTGGGGCATTGGGCCAAGCTGGGGTTGCGATGGCTCTTGAAATGATTCGCAAGGAACTCGACTTGACGATGGCATTTTGCGGGGAGACGGCAATTCGGGCCGTGACCAGCAAGGTACTGCTTCAAGCTAAGGCATGACGGATCGATGGCATTGTCGACAACGTGCTTTCAAGCGAACTCAAACATGGCGAACCGGCTTAGACACACGATGGCGTCAATAGGTGTTATAAAGGACGCTGACTTGTGCCGTCAATTGATGGGTCGATGTTGACTGTCTCCGAAATTCGCATTAGTTCGTCGAACCCCAAGAAATCTCTTGTGGCGAGTTGCGAGGTGTTCGCGTCCGTCGGGAAGGTTTTTGTTGTCCTTGAAATGGAGCTTGCAATGTACAAATATGTAGTCAGGAGTTTCGTGATTTTTCTCGTCTCGCTGGTCGGCTTTGTGCCGCTCTCGCAGGCTCAAGATCAGACCTTGAAGATCGGCGAAGTGCGGTCGCTGACCGGGCCCGCGAACTTCTACGGTATTCCCCAGAGCAGGGGCATGCAGTTGGCGATCTCGGAGATCAATGCCGCAGGCGGGGTGAAGGCTGGGGGAAAGACCTATCGATTGGAGCTGGTCAGTCAGGACGACCAGGCCAGTCCGACGGTGGGCGTGGCGGGCCTGAGGAAACTGATGGCTGATGACGTGAGATTCGTCGTTGGTCCGGTGGTCAGTGGCGTTGCGGCCGCAATCAAGCCGATCATCGAGAGCAGCCCGAACCTTACCCAACTCATTGACGGCGCGACAGTGGCCGGCGTCACCAACGGCAAGAACATCTTCCGTCACCAGGCCGACATCTTCGCCTTTGAAGCACCGATGATTGCATTAATGAAGCAGAGAAAGTACCCTACGATCGCCCTGATGACCGATCGATTCCACGCCGGGATGATGGGAACCGAGCAATCTTTCGTTGACTCGTTGGAAAAGAACGGCAATAAGGTGGTTGCGCGGGAGTACCACAAGATCAACGACACGACCTTTAGCGCGCAGTTGACAAAAATCATCTCGTTGGCGCCTGCTGTTTTAATCATGCGGGGCTATGCCACGGAGACTGCCTTGATGGTCCGGCAGTCCCGACAGCTGGGCTATACCGGCATCATTGCATGGGAAGGCGTAGCGCCGCCCTCAGCAGTAACCAAGAACATCGGCGCTGCGGAGATGGAAGGCGTTTTTAACAGTTTCCCACCAACGATCCAGGATCACGCACAGTTGGGCTCGGAAAAGGCCAAGCGTGTGGCCGAAGGCTATCGCAAGATGTTCAATGCGGAGCCAGGCGAGTTGACCGCCATTAGTTTCGACGCCGTCTACATCCTTAAGGCCGCCATCGAGAAGGCGGGATCGATCGAAAATGCTAAGGTAAACGAAGCCTTGGCGACCCTGCGGGTCACCGACGTCCGTGAGCTCATTTCTAACTACGATCCGCGCGAGGGAGGCCGCTTCTTTGATACCGCAGGCCAGGCGGCAATGCGTGGGGGCGCCCATACCTGGCGCGGGTCGGGCTGGACGCCGATCCCCGGAATTTGAGGGTGCCACATGGCATTTGACAAGGGCGACCGAGATTGAGCTGGCGAAAGGAATGAGCTGCCGCCAATCTCGTCACGCCCTCCGCCAGAGGCCATTCAGGTCCGGCCGAGGATGATCGATACCCAACTAAGGGCGCGGGCCTTGTTCCGAAGCACAGTTCTGATTACCCAGATGGACAGTCCACCGTTATGCTGACACTCCTTCCGCAACAGTTGGTGAACGGGCTTGTTCTGGGATCGACATACGCCTTTGTAGCGCTGGGTCTGACGCTCGTCTTTGGCGTGCTGCTCATTCCTAATTTCGCCCATGGCGAATTGTTTATGCTTGGCGCATTCTTCACCAGCGCGTTGGTGGCCAGCGGCGCGGATTTCTGGCTTGCGGTATGCGCCGCGACGCTCGCGGTCGGCCTCGTGGGCATGGTGCTTGATCAACTCGCGTTCAGACCGATCGAGCATGCCCCGCATCTTTCGCTACTCATCAGCGCCCTTGCGGCCTCGATCATCATGGCGCAGGTAGCCGAACTCATCTGGGGTAGCGGCTCAAGAATCACGCCTACCTCGATCGACGGAGTGCTGCGCAACGGCTGGTTTAGCGTCACATATCTCCAGCTCGTAATCCTTGCCTCGCTGCTGATCTGTTCGGCACTGGTTTGGCTCATCATCAATCACTCCCGTCTGGGCTTGGCAATCCGTGCAATGTCTCAAAACCGCTCCGCCGCAGCCTTGATGGGAATCGATCTCGGCCGCGTACGAATCGCCACTTTCGCACTTGCCTCTGCTCTCGGAGGGCTGGCCGGCGGTCTGCTAGGTGCGACCCTACCGATCTCGACAGCAATGGGACTGGGACCCACTTTGAAGGCGTTTGTAGTGCTGGTTCTTGGAGGCGTCGGCAGCCTGCCCGGCGCCATTCTCGGTGGACTTGGGCTGGGCATGGTCGAGGTACTGGTGGCCGGCTATATCTCAAGCGAACTGCAAGACATCGGCACGTTTCTTGTCCTCGTAATTGTATTGATGATACGCCCACAGGGCATGCTTGGCCGGGCGGAGGTCGAAAGATGACGTACCGTTGGAAGGAGTGGATCGCCACTTGTCTCATTCTGTGCATTTCGCTCCTGGGGGCCCGATACTGCGATGACTATTGGGCCTATGTCGGCACCCTGGCGGCGTTACGCGCCATCATGGCGGTTGGCTACGATGTGCTGCTCGGCTACACGGGGTTCTTGTCAATGGCACACGGCACCTTGTTCGGCATAGGCGCCTACGCCTGCGCGATCCTTACCGCGAATTACCATTGGTCGTTTTGGCTGGCAATGCCGGTGGCAAGCGCACTGACTGCAGCCATTGGAGCCATCGTGGGCGCGGTTTCGTTT
>SYOC01000137.1 GCA_005804965.1 Pseudomonadota bacterium | reverse complement strand
GAAGAACTCGAACAAGCCAAAAAACGTGGCGCAAAAATTTATGCGGAGATGATCGGATACGGAGCCAATGCTGACGCCCATCATATGACCGCCCCCTCGCCAGAAGGTGAAGGTGCCATGCGCTGCATGCGCCTCGCGCTGCGCAGCGGGAACATTGACCCACTCGAAGTGGATTACATCAACGCCCACGGGACTTCGACGCCTTACAATGACGCGACCGAGACCTTGGCGATCAAGCGGGTCTTTGGTGAACACGCAGCACGGTTAGCGGTGAGTTCCACCAAATCGATGACTGGCCATCTTTTGGGAGCGGCGGGTGGCGTCGAAGGCGTCTTTTCGGCGCTGACCTTGCATCACCAACACATACCACCGACCATCAACTATGAAGAGCCTGACCCCGAGTGCGATCTCGATTACGTACCGAATACCGCTCGTCGAGCGAACATTCGCGTCGCCTTGTCCAATTCGTTTGGTTTTGGCGGTACGAATGCTTGCCTCGCGTTCCGCAGGTGGACTGAGTAGCCATTACCCTCTACCTGTTCTGGAATTGCTTGCTCTCATTGAGAGAAAGGGGTTACGCATGGGTGCCCGCATCGTTGGTACTGGTTCTGCTGTTCCTGCAACACGCCTCACGAATGACGATCTCTCCGAACGCGTCGCGACCAATCACGACTGGATCGTGAGCCGGACTGGCATTCACGAACGGCGTGCCTTGAAGCAAGGGGAAGACCTCATCGACCTCATGCATGCCGCCAGTGTGCAAGCGCTGCAAACCGCTGGCATCAGCGCGAAAGATCTTCAAGCTATCGTCGTCGCTACGGTATCGGGTGAGTATTATTTCCCGTCTGCCGCCTGTTTGTTGCAGACACGCCTTGGAGCGGATAACATCCCCGCCTTCGATGTCGGCGCGGCCTGTGCGGGGTTCGTTTACGGCATGTCCGTTGTCCACAGTTATGCCAAGAGCGGCGACTACGGAAAGATGCTGCTGGTTGGGGCGGACGCGCTGAGTTCGATGGTCAGTTGGAAGGATCGCGCCACCTGCGTGTTGTTTGGCGATGGTGCGGGCGCGATTGTGCTCGATACGCAGCCCGGTGATCGTGGCTTGCTCAGCACGGTGATTGAGTCCAGTGGTGCGCTCTGGGAGCTACTCTATGTGCGCTCTGGACATCGTCTGACCTTCGACCAAGAAGGTGAAATGCCCGAAGGATGGGGCATTAAGATGAAAGGACCCGAGCTGTTCAAGGTTGCCGTGCGGGCGTTGTCGGACGTGGCAAATAAAGCTCTTCATCGTGCTGGTCTCGCGCCACAGGATGTCAGCTTGATGGTGCCTCATCAAGCGAACCTGCGCATCATTCAGGCGGTGGCCGACCGCATGGGCCTCGGCATGGATAAAGTACACTGCAATGTCCAACGCTTCGGCAACACCTCTGCCGCGTCCATTCCTATCGCCTTGGACGAAGCCGTACGAGCTGGCAAAATCCACGACAACGATATCGTCGTCTTGAATGCGTGCGGTGGTGGGCTGACGTGGGGAGCTTCGGTCGTGCGGTGGTAAGCTGTGCCGCCCGTCGAGCACCATACTGACTCCGCCCTCGCTGGATTGTTGCGTAAACGCGTACTCTTCTTCATTGGGAAAGGCGGGGTTGGCAAAACCACCGTCGCTACTGCACTCGCGTTAGCTGCGGCCCGGGCAGGGAAGAAGACCCTGCTCGTCGAGATTGGCGAGCATCGCCGAGCTGCGCGTCTCCTCAGGCTTCCTGCACAGGACAATCCGACCAATACTCTGCAAGCATTTTCCCCTACGCTTTCTGTGCTTTCGACCAGCGGCACCACCGCGCTGGAGGAATACCTGCACCTGATTATCCCGGTCAAACGCTTGGTGCGGCTGTTGGTCGAGAGTCGCCCGTACCAGTATTTCGTTGCTGCCGCCCCAGGATTGAAGGAGCTACTGACGCTGGGGAAAATTTGGTACGAAGAGCGACGCAAAGATGCCGACACGCAGCACCCGCGCTGGGATCTCCTCGTTGTTGATCTTCCGGCTACTGGCCACGGCTTGCAGTATCTCAACATGCCACGCGCGGCGCACGACACCTTTCGGGATGGCGTCATTCATCGTGAAGCCGAGCGGATTGCTGCATGGCTACAAAACCCTGAGATTACGGCGGTCAACTTAGTGACCGTGGCCGAGGAATTGCCGGTCAGCGAAACCCGAGAAACCTATCAGCAGCTTGCCGACACGAACCAGGTGCCGCTTGGTCTGCTGTTCGTCAATCGCGTACGCGAGGCTCCAGTGTCGTCGGCTCTGCTTGCCGGCTTTGGTTTCGCGGCGTCCGATGCCAGCTCCACACGGCAGCTTGCCGAACAGATCGTAGACTGTGCCCGCAGCGAAGCCACAATCAGCGAAGGACAAGACGGGTATTGCCAACAGTTGCGACAGCTCCCGCTTCCTCTGATGACACTGCCTTTCTGTTTTGCCCCCGAGTTTGGCTGTGCCGAGGTGGAATCGCTGTCCTTCCTTCTAGAAAGCGCCCTCCACAAAGAAGCGCCGAAGAACAGACGACGAATGAAGCGCACAACCAAGATCACCTCAGCGTCATGACAGACTTTGCCACGGTTTTGGCTTCGCATCGCGTTTTGGTGTGTGTCGGTAGCGGCGGTGTGGGCAAGACGACCACTTCAGCCTCGCTCGCGGTGTGGGGTGCATTGCACGGGCGACGCACGGCAGTGGTCACCATTGATCCGGCCAAACGGCTGGCCGATTGCTTAGGGCTGACGCTTTCTCTCAGCGAAGCAACGCCAATTTCCGCTGAAGTTTTCGCTCGGGCCGGGCTAGCACCAACTGGCACGCTCACGGCGTTAATGGTTGACCAGCAAAGCGCGTGGGATGCCACCGTCGCCAAATACGCCCCAACTTCAGAAATACGCGATCGCATCTTGGCCAATCGCTTCTATCAGGGCTTGTCGCAAACGTTTGCCGGCTCGCATGAGTACATGGCCTTGGCTACGCTCGCGACCCTTGTCGACAGCAACGCCTATGACTTGATCGTGCTTGACACCCCACCAGTCCAACAAGCCCTCGATTTTCTCGAAGCACCGGCGCGACTTCAGCGGTTTCTCGATAGCAAGCTGAGTCGCTGGTTCATGCAGCCGGTGGCGAAACGTAGCTGGGCGGCGTTCTCTTTTGCGAACCAAACGACAGCGATGTTGCTGCGTAAGATCGAAGAAGCCACTGGCATTTCCACACTAGGAGAAGTCGCCGAGTTCTTTACTGCGATGCGTGGCATGTTTGAGGACTTCGAGGTGCGGTTCTCGCGAGTGAGCGCCTTACTCGCGAGCGAAGATACCGCGTTCCTGCTGGTCACAAGCCCAGAGGAAGAGGTGTTGCATGAGGCCAACGCCTTTCGCGCGGGACTGGCGCGTATGAAGATCACACCCAAAGGCGTGGTGGTGAACCGAGTGCATAAGCCGTGGCAAATGGGATCAGGGCAGACGCTTGATCCGAAGCAGATGACGACCCAGCTGCGGCAACGTTTTCCGCAGGCTCGGGCGAGCGACATACGCTGGATGGTGAAAAATTTCTTAGCCTATCAAGAGTTAGCCAAGAGCGAGGCGCGGCATCTTCAGGACTTTTACCGCGACCTACCTTCGGCCATCCCCCTTGTGAGCATCCCGCTCGTACACCAATCGTTGGCAGATATGCAGGGATTGGCCACCCTGCACCGGTACTTCGTTGCTGAACAGCGCCAGGAAACGAGCGGGTAAAAGCGAGGCGAGTACTTCAACGGCGGGGCGGCCAGGATTCGATCTTTGGGCGGACGGGTTTCCCGATGCTGACTTGGCCTTTATCTATGCGTAAGGAAAATCCGCAGGCTGGGTTGTGACACACCCAGAGTTTGAAGGGAATATCATTGCCTTGCGGACCATAGTCCGACAGCGGCAGTAGAACACCATCCTTACAATCTTGACAGATCGGCCACTCTTGAGGCGGCATGACGAGATTCCTCCATCCAGCTTTCAGCGCGTTTCCCAGCAAAGCGTCAGGCATAGGGGGCTTTTTTGTGGCTGGCTCCGTACAACAGCGTTGGGTCCGTCAGGACCGGAGCACCTCCCAAGTTCGGATCGAGAAAAGCCAACACCCGTTCTCCAGAAGCCTTGTTGATCCACCGTCGCAAACGTTGCTCGAGGGTCAGGTGGAAATGGTGATCGCGACGCAAAAGTACAATGACTTCTTCTGCGCTACGCCCCGTCAACACCATCGGCAGCACTTTTTTTCTGCGTCGTGGCAAAGCTACCTCTGGCCGCGCTGGAAACGGAGCGTACACACCGTTTCTCTTACTGTACACGCGCCATAGCGGAGACGACGCGTCGCGGACGATACGAAGCGTTTGTGTTTCGTTTTCCCAATACTGCTGCTGCCGATCACTGCCGTAATATAATGTTTCCCGAAGGGTAGAAGCGCTGCGCATGGGACACCTCCACGGGTAATCCCCTTCCTTGCCCAAACCTTCTGCCAGTATAGAGCGACAAAAATCAAAAGAAAGACAGGAAAAGCGAATTCTTCATCAATATAGCTTAGCCTTGAGGAACCGAAGCGGATTGTTCGAGTCAGGTGGGAAGATGGTAGGTGGGCAGGCGAGTCAGAATGAGTGGTAGGCATGTTACAGGTGGATCTCTCTGACCTGATCGACGGCCCGCCTTTTTCGGAAGGTGTCACGCCGGGGAAGGAATTCCCCGGCGGATGAGAGAACTTACTCGGTCGGCTGCTCTCGACCGTTGTGTTTCATGCGGTAGATATCTCGGCTGGCCTGATTCTGCATGCGCGTGAGGCCCCGGGCTTCTTTCCCGCTGATCTCGCCATCAGACAGGGCACGGTTGCGGGCTCTGTTGATGTGGCGCTGTTCGGCGTTGAGTCTCCGGCGTTCGCCTTGAGTGAGCGAACCGTTTTCTACGCCATTGTGGATACGTTCGCGTTGGTTGCCTTGACGTGCGCGGATTGGACCGGCCCAAGCCGTTACCGTGGAGAGAGAAACGGCGAGCAGTGTTCCTAGAGCCAATGTTTTTACTAGTTTCATGTTGTGCCTCCCTGTTGTTTTCTCTTGTGTAGGGCTCGGAGTCGGTCCTTTTGCCTAGCTTGTCTGATTAGATGGCGCGATAGGCAGCGAACGACTGCGTGGATGACCGCGCAGTCGGGTCAGTGACAATGTTCACCACTGCCGGCTTGCCCGCCGCCGCCGCCGCCGCCGCACGCTTGAGTGCGGGGAGGATGTCTTGCGGTCGTTCGACATACTCACCATGACCACCAAAGACTTCAGCCATCTTGTCATAGCGACTAAAGCCAAGATCACGGCCAGCGTTCATGACGCCAGCGCCAGCCCAACCGCCGTTGTTGCTGATGACGATGATGGCCGGGATGTTATGCCGCACCATGGTGTCGATTTCCATGCCATTCATACCGAAGGACCCGTCACCGCTCATGACGATCACCTGCGTGCCCGGCTTCGCCACTTTGGCTCCAAGCCCGAAAGGCACGGCCACGCCCATGCAGCCATTTGGTCCGGCGTTGACGCGATGCCCAGCGACGTGCGTAGAAATCGTTTGCCGTGCAAAGTTCAGGGTTTCGTGTCCATCGACGACGACGATAGCATCACGATCCATGAAATCACGCACTTCTTTGCAGACGCGGAGGGGGTGAATCGGCATTTGGTCGGTATTGAGCAGCGCCTGGGCTTTTTCCTGCGAGCGTTTTTCGTAGCCACGCAGCGTGTCGATCCAGGCGAGCTCCTTGCGACCATGAAATACGTCGCGCCCTTCTTTGGTGAGCTGTTGCAGGACAACCTTGGCATCACCAACGATGCCGACATCCACCGGACGGTTGCGACCGATCTCTTCATCATTGATATCAACTTGCACGATCCTCACGTCGGCGGCGAAACGCGGCGGCAAGCCGAAGCCGACGATGAAATTGATCCGGGTGCCGACGAACAACACGACATCGGCTTCTTTCCACGCCTGATTGCGTGCGCCCAGGAAACTCAGGGCATGATCTTCCTCAATAACGCCACGACCTTGCGGCGTGGTGTAGAACGGAATGCCCGAGAGTTCGACGAACTCGCGCAATTCCTGCATAGCTTTCGACCAGATGATGCCAGTGCCAGTGATAACGAGCGGGCGTTTGGCATCTTTGAGGACGGCAATCGCTTGCTTCACGAGATCCGGGTCGCCGGAGATGCGCGGCACGCTATGTGGCTTCTTGGGAAACATGACTTCGCTCTCTTCGACATCGCGGTAGAGCACATCGCCGGGAAGGTCAATGTACACCGGGCCGGGTGTCCCGCTGGTCGCCACGCGGAAGGCTTTGTTCATGATTTCCGGGATACGACGGACATCCATCACCCGCTCCGACCATTTGGTGATGGGCTTGAACATGCCGACTTGGTCCATTTCCTGGAACGCACCCATGCCGGCTTGCGAGAGCGCACTGGCACCGCCGAGGGCGATGACCGGGACTGCATCGAGATAGGCGTTGCCGACGCCGGTAATCAAGTTTGTGGCTCCAGGGCCAGACGCCGCGAAGCAAACACCGGGTTTGCCCAGCACGCGGCTATAAGCATGCGCTGCCATGGCAGCAGCTTGCTCGTGTCGCACGTCGACCGAACGGAAGCCAATTTCAATACAACGCGAAGCGACGTCCACCATTGGGCCGCCGGTGAGATAAAAAACGGTATCGACTCCCTCATCTTTGAGAGATTTTACCACGAGATCATTGCCGCTGGTCCTTGCCATAGCGTGCATCCTCCTTTGCTAATGTGTGCTCGCGCATCTTAGCCACAGAGCGGGGGAAAACGCCAGAGGGCGGAGTCTCTACAGACAGGGGAAACGGGCAAGAGGAAAAAAGAGGGGTGAGCGAGAGCGTTTTGTGAATCCTCATCGAGTGAGGAGTGCGCATCTGTACTTATTCTGCCTGCGTCTCGGGCAAAAACTCAGGATCGAGTATTTGATGCACAAGGAAAGGGCAGCGGAGGGGGAATTTCGTTTCGACTAACCCGGTCTGGTTCGCCGCGCTACGGCGAGCACGAGGGTACTGTCGTTCGACAAACTCGGCAAGCTGCGAACGTAAGCTCGGGCTGTCGTCCAGCAGATCGAACAAGGCATCGCGAGCCGTATCGATACTGTCACGCCAACTTCTTGAGCGTCGTTTCGTTTGCGTAGACCACTTCAACAAGTGCAGGAGAAGATTTTTGAGGTGACTCTCCACTGCCCGTCTCTCGCTGCGACCCATGTCTTCCAATTCTTCGGCAATCGTCTCAGCGTCTAGCTCGGCGAAGCTATGCGCCCGCAGGTGCGCGGCTTGAGCAACGAGCCAGTCATGATAGTCCGACTCGTCCTGCGATGACTTGAATAGCGGTGCGCCCATAGTGTGACCCTCATCAAGACGCCAGCCTAGGAATGATCAGAGGGACTGTCAATCTGCTTCGATAACCAAAGCGTCTCCGCGCCGATATGCCACGCTCATCGCTGAGGCATTGTGAGCATAGCCGACGCGCCCTAATGCATCGATCACAATGACCCCGGCTTCGCTGGCCGTACGTTGTCGGAAGATCGTTAGCGCCTGACGAGCCGCTTGCGTCGGGTCAACGCCGCCGCGCAAAAGCTCGACTGTGGTGCGTGCGAGGGTCGTGCGGATGATCGCCTCGCCCACGCCAGTGGCGGAGACTGCTCCCAAGGCATCGTCAGCGTAAGTGCCTGCGCCGATGACGGCCGAATCTCCTACACGGCCTGGATGCTTGTTGAAGAGACCACCCGTGGAGGTGGCTGCTGCGAGATGGCCAGCGGTATCGAACGCTACTGCACCGACCGTCCCCGGCTCGCCGTGGGTTTGCGCACTTCGCCAGCGTCGATGCTGTCGCTCCGTGATAAGCTGCTCTGGTGCAATCTCGGGAATGCCGTGCGTACGGACAAATTCCTCTGCGCCGCTGCCAACCAAGAACACGTGCTGCCCCGCCTGCATGATCGACTGTGCCAAGAGAATCGGATGCTGCACAGTCCTCACCGCACCAACCGCGCCCGCGTGAAAGGTCGCCCCGTCCATCAGTGAAGCATCCATTTCGACGATGCCATCACGGTTGATGCACGAGCCAATGCCAGCATTGAACGTGGGATCGTTTTCGAGCAGCATCACTGCGTGGACGACGGCATCAAGTGCCGAGCCGCCTTGCTCAAGCATGGACCAAGCCGCAGTAAACGCGCGTTGGAGGCCGTGTCTGCGGTCTGCGGAAAACTCGGGAGCCGGAGAACCGGCCCCACCGTGAAGGATAAGCGAGGGACGCATGCAAGTTGGCAGTCGTCAGTTTTTAGTTGTTAGTAAAGCATTTTTTTCTAAACTACCAACTGACTACTGATAACTGGCAACTGCCTATAGATTCAACGTCTGCGCCACGACTTCGCGATGCACTGGCGCACTGCCGAATGCAGCTTCCGAGGCTAGACCGCGACGGTAGAACAGATGCATGTCGTGCTCCCAGGTAAAGCCGATGCCACCATGGACTTGAATGGCCTCGCTGGCGACGGTTTTGGTCATGTCGCTGCAATAGGCCTTAGCCATCGGCACGGCTTGCTTGGCGTCTTCTACATTCTCGTCCACCGTCCACGCCGCGTAATAGGTCAGGGAACGCGCGTTTTCCACTTGCACCATCATATCAACGCATTTGTGTTTGACGGCCTGGAAACTGCCGATCGGTTTGCCGAACTGCACTCGTTCCTTGGCGTACGACACCGCCATATCGAGCGCCTTTTGGCCGGTGCCGACCATCTCAGCACACAATCCAGCCATCGCTTGATCGAGCACGCGACGGAGCACGGGCCAGCCTTTGCCGACTTCACCCAGCACTTGTGCCCGCGATACGCCCACATCTTGCAACGCGACGTGGCACTGCCTGCGCGTCATGTCCACGGTCTTGAGCTGCGACACCGTGACGCCAGGAGCCTTCGCATCAACGAGGAACAGCGTAATGCCGTCTTCCGCGTTCCCCGTCTGTCCAGTCCGCGCGGCAACGATGATTTGGTCAGCTACATGCGCGTCGGGCACGAACATTTTCTCACCAGAAAGGATGAAGTCATTGCCTTTGGCCGTCGCCGCAAGATTTACCCCGGCAGCATCGTAGCGTCCGCTTTTCTCCGCCAATGCGAGGGTAACGATATGGTTGCCTTCAGCGATTTTGGGCAGCAATGCTGACTTTTGCGCCGCCGACCCGCCGCCGAGAATAGCCGTAGTGCCAAGCAGCGCTGTGGCGAAAAATGGTCCAGGGAGGAGCGATTTTCCGGATTCTTCGAGAATGACGATCAGATCGAGAAAACTACCGCCAACACCGCCGAACTCTTCCGGCACGATAATTCCTAGCCAACCCAGCTCTGCGATCTTTTTCCACAATTCGGTGGCATGCGCAGTGTCATCCGCCATCATTTTGCGGACAAACGTGGCCGGGCATTCATCGTCGAGAAACTTGCGAGTTGCATCGCGCAACGCCTCTTGGTCTTCTGTAAATCCAAAATTCATGAATCTTCCCTCTCTTTTCTTTATGACCGAGAACCGCAGGACGAAGCTATTCTTCTTTAGCTACCCCCTACTCAGTCCTCATTACTCAGTCCTGGTTGCTCAGGTTCGCGGGCGGATTATAGAAAAAGAAAAGACGCGGGGCTAGGGGCTTTCTGGAGTAGGGTTTTTGCAGAGAACTGGTTGCAAGTTTCAGGTACCACAAAACTCCCGGAGATTGATCAGGGTGAAGGCGAGAAGTTTGAACCCGAGATGATGGGTGGGGAGGGTTTCAAAGCGGAGCAAGAGGCGTTTGAATTTATCTTCCCAGGCG
>SYOC01000136.1 GCA_005804965.1 Pseudomonadota bacterium | reverse complement strand
GCGTGCCCTACAAAGGCGGGCTTCCGATGATTATCGACCAGATGGTCGGCGGGGTCAAAGCTGGCATGGGCTACACCGGCTGTCGGACGCTGGCTGAGTTACAAACCAAGTCGCGCTTTGTACGTGTGACCTCCGCCGGGCTGCGCGAAAACCACGTCCACGACGTCATTATCACCAAAGAGTCGCCTAATTATCGGATGGAGTGAAAGAAGTCATTCGTGGTTAGTCGTTAGTTTTTAGTGACCTGCTGCCAGCGGCAATCTTCTATTTCCTTAGAACGAAGAACAAAAAACTAAAAACCAAAAACTATGATCCTCATTCTCGACTTCGGCAGCCAATATACCCAGCTCATCGCTCGACGGGTGCGTGAAGCCAAGGTCTACTGCGAAATTCACCCGTATAATATTGCCAGTGACCGCGTCCGGCAGATGCAGCCCGAGGGGATTATACTTTCTGGCGGACCAGCCAGCGTCTACGCAGATGGAGCCCCACTGCCGGACCCGCGCATTCTCGATATGCCGGTGCCTATCTTGGGCATTTGCTACGGCATGAATGTGCTGTTTCAACTTTCCGATGGCGTCGTCACGAGAGCTGACCGACGTGAGTTTGGCTCGGCTCAGTTGATTATCGACGACGCCAGCGACCTGTTTGCCGGTTTTTCCGTAGACAGTGAGACCCGTGTGTGGATGAGCCATGGCGACAAGATGGAGGCCCTGCCGCGCGGTTGGCGAGTGTTGGCGCACTCAGTGAACTCTCCTATCGCTGCTGGGCGAGATGGCTCCGGTCGCTTCTACGGGCTGCAATTTCACCCGGAAGTCGTCCACAGTGAGCGCGGGTCGGAGGTGCTGCGTAACTTTCTTTTCCGTGTGTGTCGCTGTGATCCGAACTGGACGATGGAAGGCTTTATTGAGCGCGAAACTCAGTCCATTCGTGAACGGGTAGGCGAGCAGCAGGTGGTGTGCGGCTTGAGTGGCGGCGTCGAGTCCGCTGTTGTCGCGTTATTGCTGCATCGCGCAATCGGCAAGCAGTTGACCTGTGTGTTCGTGGACAACGGGCTGTTGCGCAAAGACGAGGCTGAGCAAGTCGTGCGGGTATTTTCTGGCTTAGGGCTTAATCTTCGCCATGTGAATGCGGCAGCCCAGTTCCTCGATCAACTGGCGGGAGTCGAAGACCCAGAGAAAAAGCGCCGCATCATTGGCCATACGTTCATTGAGGTCTTCGATGAAGCGGCGAAGACCTTGTCGGACGTACAGTTTCTAGCGCAAGGCACGTTATATCCCGACGTGATTGAGTCGGTGTCGTTCAAAGGGCCTTCGGCGACGATTAAGAGTCACCACAATGTCGGTGGTCTACCAGAGCGCATGCGCTTGAAGTTGATCGAGCCTTTGCGCGAGCTATTTAAGGACGAGGCCCGGGTTTTGGGTAAGCTGCTGGGCCTTCCCGATGAAATCATCAGTCGCCAGCCGTTCCCTGGTCCCGGGTTGGCCATCCGCATCATCGGCCCCGTCGATGCCACCGGTTTGACGATTCTGCGTGGGGCGGACGCCATTGTTGACGAGGAAATCCGTGCTGCCGGGTTGTATGAAAAAGTGTGGCAAACGTTTGCTGTGCTACTACCGGTCAAGACCGTTGGCGTGATGGGTGACGAGCGGACCTATGAAAATGTGATTGCCATCCGCGGCGTGGAAAGCGTCGATGGCATGACGGCGGACTGGGCACGCTTGCCGTACGACCTGCTGGGGCGTATGTCAACGCGGATCGTCAACGAAGTGCGTGGGGTCAACCGGGTGGTGTACGACATTTCGTCCAAACCTCCGGCGACGATTGAATGGGAATGAAAACCGGGGCTAGGGGTTGGGGGTTGGTCAAAAAACTAAACCCTGACCCCCAAACCCTAATCCCGTGGTTGTGAGGCGAAGGGCATGAGCTTTGTCCATTTACATTTGCATACACAATACAGCCTCTTAGACGGTGCCAATAAAATTAAGAACCTGATGCCGCAGGTGCAGTCATATGGCATGCCGGCGGTGGCGATTACCGATCATGGCAATATGTTCGGTGCTATCGAGTTCTATCGCACGGCGGCGCAGCATGGCGTGAAACCTATTGTTGGCTGTGAAATGTACCTCGCACCGAAGAGTCGCCTGGATCGCAGCCCAGTACGCGCCGATGACTACGAAGGTGGCGGGAATTTTCACCTCATCTTGCTCGCTATGAACCTGGAGGGTTACCAAAATCTTTGTCGTTTGGTGTCGGCTGGATACCAAGAAGGGTTCTACCACAAGCCGCGCGTGGATAAGGAACTCTTGCGCGAGCACAACAAAGGCATCTTAGCCCTTTCTGGTTGTCTGAGCGGGGAAGTTGCGCGTGCCATGCTGGTGGGCAAAGAGCAGTTGGCCCGCGAAGTCGCGCAGGAATATGCGGCCATTTTTGACGACCGCTTCTATATCGAAATCCAAGCCAACCATCTGCCTGAACAGGAAAAGATTAACCCTGCACTGATTGAACTAGCGCGAACGTTGTCGCTCCCCCTTGTGGCGACCAATGACTGTCATTATCTGAAGGCCGAAGACGCCGAAGCTCATGAAGTGCTGCTCTGCGTGCAGAGTGGCAAAGTGTGGTCCGACGAGAAACGATGGAAATTTGGCACCAACCAGCTCTACGTCAAATCGTCGGAGGAGATGACCGCCGAGTTTTCGCACTGCCCAGAAGCCGTGGCCAACACCCTCGACGTTGCCAAACGCTGTGAATTAGAGCTGAAGTTCAATAATTTTCATTTCCCCAATTTTGAGGTTCCTAAAGAAGACACGCTGGAAGAGGTACTGGATCGTGAGGCAGAACAAGGGTTAGTCGCACGCTTCGCACAGATGCGTGCCATCGGCGTCGAGATTTCCGAGGAGAAGGAACAGGTCTATCGTGACCGCCTAGCATTCGAACTCCGCGTCATTAAGGAGATGGGCTTTGCTGGCTACTTCCTGATCGTGGCTGACTTCATCGGATACGCTAAATCGAAAGGGATTCCCGTTGGACCGGGGCGCGGTTCTGCTGCCGGGTGTTTGGTGGCGTTCTCCTTAAAGATCACTGATGTCGACCCCATTCGTTATCAGTTGCTGTTCGAGCGTTTCCTCAACCCTGGTCGCAAGAGCATGCCGGATATCGACGTGGACTTTTGCTTCGAGCGGCGCGACGAGGTCATTCGCTACATCAAAGAAAAATATGGTGCCGACAAGGTCGCTCAGATCATCACCTTTGGAACACTGAAAGGGAAACAGGCGATCAAAGATGTAGGCCGCGTCCTCGAATTCTCCTACGGCGAGACTGACCGCATCGCCAAGCTCTATCCCGCACCGAAACAAGGAAAGGATTTTCCTTTGGAATCCGCCTTGGAGATGGAGCCGAGGTTGCGGGAGATTCAGGAGAAAGGCGACAAAGAGAAAAAACTGTTCGACTACGCCTTCAAGCTCGAAGGCTTACTCCGCCATGCTTCCAAACATGCTGCCGGTATCGTGATCTCGCCGACGCCGTTAGTGGAGCACCTGCCGCTGTTCGTCGATAAGGAAGGCAGCGTCCTCACCCAGTACGCTGGCCCTGAAGTCGATACCATTGGCTTGATTAAGTTTGACTTCCTCGGCCTCAAGACACTGACGTTGCTGAATAACACGGTCGAACGCATCCGCAAAAATCGCGGACAAGAGGTCGATCTCAGCGCGTTGCCGCTAGATGACCGTGCAACCTACCAAGCGTTGACCCGTGGGGACACCGTCGGGGTCTTCCAGATGGAAGGGAGCGGTATCAGGAAACTGATTACCCAGCTCAAACCGAGCTGCTTCGAGGATATCGTCGCCGTGATCGCCTTGTTTCGCCCGGGACCGCTCGACAGTGGTGCTGCCGAACAGTTCATCAAGCGCAAGCACGGCAAGGAGCCGATCTC
>SYOC01000135.1 GCA_005804965.1 Pseudomonadota bacterium | reverse complement strand
GTGGCTCACGGACTAGCAGCGGTGTTTTTCGTGATCTCTACTGTCTTTATTTGGCGTTCGTTCTACGGCATGCGTATTTCCAGCGCTTCCTAAAGGGATAGAGCCACCATGCAATTTCATCTGTTCGTTTACGCGACGATGGGACGCCGCCATGAGATTGAGGCGGGGATGGCGGGAAAGAATCCCGCCTTGTATCAGCGCACCCTCGACGAGATCGCCGAATATGCTCGTTTCGCAGATGAATCGGGCTTCGCTGGTTTCGGCCATCCAGAACATCATCTGCAAGTCGAAGGGTTCGAAGCGAGCAACGAACCAGGCCTGCTATCCATGTGGATCGGACAACACACGAAAAAGCTCCGGATCAACATGGTCGGCTGGGTCGCGCCGACGCATAATCCGGTGCGGATTGCCGAATACACGGCCACGCTCGACCACATGCTCAAAGGGCGGCTTGGCGTTGGCTTAGTCCGAGGATATCAAGCGCGTTGGGTTCACAACTTTCGCATCCGTGAGGAACTTAATGCAGTGGGCGATTGGAACCGCAACAGCCCGGACGATGACCTGAACCGCGAATACTTCAAAGAGTTCGTCGAGATTGTCCTCAAAGCCTGGAAAGAAGAGACATTCAGCTATCACGGGAAACATTGGACCATTCCACCGGCAGACTTCGTTAATCCGCATCAGCATCTGGCTTACTCCAAATATGGTCGTGGCGTAGATGCTGACATGCGCATCCGCGAGATTGGTATCGCACCCAAGCCGCTGCAAACTCCACACCCGCCGCTGTACGGTGGGTTTACCCACAGTCTGCGCACGGCGCTATTCTGGGCGCAGTATGGTGGCAAACCTATCGTGTTGGCTTCAGACCTCGACTTTTGTCAACGTGTATGGAACGGCTATCGCGACGAAGCCGTGAAGTATGGCCACAAGATCGAACATGGCAACGAAGCCGCGTGGGGTGGAGCGATGATCTGTGCGCCAACTATGGCGCAAGCCCAAGAGTGGCAGAAAGACATGCTATGGCTGTGGGATGAATGGTTCCTGCCCTTCGGCCAATCCTATCCAGAATTGCTGGTGGGTGATCCCGACTCGTTGTGTCGTCGCATCGACGAGGCAGGGAAGAGGCTCAATTTCAAAGAATGCTTTCTGCTCATTCCTCAAGGCATTCATGACCGTGACCAGATCCTGACCTCGCTCGATCTCTTTGCCAACAAAGTCATTCCCCATTTCGCGGACTAACACTGCCGCGTTGTTCACTGCGGGTTGTCATCAGCCGTTCGCTGGTGCCACCCGTGCCTCTCTCTCCGCTCCGTTTCACTCGCCCCTCCCTGTTGAGTTTTTCCACGACAGCGCATAGTGTCCGGTTGGCCAGTTTTTCGCTGGCAATGAACCTGCTCGTAGCAATTTTTCGCCCACAGGAGGAGTTCGGCATGGGGAGTGCATTTGACGGGATACGCGTGGTGGAAGTGGCCCAAGGAATTGCTGGTCCGTATACAGGCATGCTGCTGGCCGAGCAGGGTGCGGAAGTCATTAAAGTCGAACCGCCGCAGGGTGATTCCGCCAGAGGAACGTCAAGTTTTCATATATGGAACCGCAGTAAGCAAAGCGTGGTCGCCGACCTCGCCACACACGACGGCCAAGCATTGTTGCATCGTTTAGCAACGACAGCAGATATCCTCCTGCTCGATGCCCAGCCGGGCGACGAAGCCGACATGGGTCTCTCCTATGACGCGCTGGCACATGCAAACCCCAAGTTGATTTATTGCCATCTGCCAGCTTTCGGCAGCAAAGGACCACACGCACGTCGTTATCCAGACGATGCACTGGTTGCTGCCATCGGTGGGCTGCTCGGCAGTCAATGGTCGCATCGCGACGGCGGCGTACACCTCGTCATCCCTATCGCCAGTTACGGTGCCGCGTTTGTCGCCAGTAGCTCGATTGCTGCCGCCCTCTACGAACGCGAACAGAGCGGTCACGGGCAAAAACTTGAAGTGTCGTGGCTGGCCGGCGCGTTTGCCATGCAGACCGGTTCAGTCATGTATCACCCCGACCTGTTTCGTCTCTTCAGCGCCCGTATGAACCCACTGGGGCCGATTCCAGTGTATCGCCTCTATCAAGCTCAGGACGATTGGCTCTTTATCGCCTGCGGTAATCCAACTTTTTGGAATAAGCTCTGCCTCGCGCTAGAACATCCAGAGTGGACAGCCGACCCGCGTTACGAACGCGCACCGTGGGCGATTGCGCCAGAAGATCGCGATGCTTTGGCAGAGCAGATTGCCACGATCATCGCCACCAAACCCCGAGAAGCATGGCTCCAGATTCTCCGCGAGCATGATGTCCCCTGTGCCCCGGTCACCAGTCGGCAAGAGTTCATTGAGCATCGCCAAACGATCCACAACGGCATGCGCGTCGAGATGGACGATCCTCAGCTAGGTAAGACCGTACAGATGGGTATTCCCCTGCGGCTTTCCGACACTCCCGGCACGATCAAAGGCCCAGCTCCGATGCTTGGGCAACACACGGCAGAAGTCAAAGCCGAACCACGCGCCACGAACAACGAACCGCCATCTCTTCAGCTCAGCCCTCAGTCCTCAGCACTCAGCACCCCGTTACAAGGGGTCGTCGTCCTCGACTTCGCAAGCTACATCGCTGGCACCCTCGGGCCGATGGTCCTCGCGCAACTCGGAGCGAACGTCATTAAAGTCGAGACTCCACAAGGCGACGCTTTCCGCTCCTTCGGGTTTGGCTTTCTCGGCTGGAATCAAGGCAAGCGTGGTCTCTGCGTCAACCTCAACAGCGCCGAAGGACGAGAAGTGGTCTACGATCTCGTGCGCAAAGCAGACGTGGTCGTCGAAAACCTGCGCCCAGGTGCGACGACACGTTACGGCATCGACTACACGACGCTCGCGCAGCTCAATTCCCGACTCATTTACGCCACAGTCACCGCATTCGGTTCCGGCGGTCCAGACCACGATTACCCAGGGTTCGACCCCCTACGTCAGTCGCGCTCGGGCATCATGCGAGCGCAAGGCGGTCACGATCACCCGCCTTTTTATCTCACGTGTGGCATCTGCGATTATGCCGCTGCCTTACTCACCGCCTACGGTGTAGCTGCCGCGTTGTACGCACGCCAGCGCACCGGTAAAGGCCAGCGTGTGGAAACGTCGCTGCTCAACTCCTCGATGGCCGTACAGTCCGGCAACTTCATTTTTCACGAAGGACGGCCGGATATGGAGAACGGAGCGCCCGACCTGTGGGGCACGAGTGCTATCTACCGCATCTATCCGACAGCGGATTCCTCGCTCTTTCTCGCCGTGGTCGAGCCTGAGCACTGGTCCCACTTGTGTGAACTCCTTGGGGTTGCTGATCTTCCCAGTCGCTACGATTTCTCTCGTGCGCACCACACCCCGGTGGATAGTCCCCTCAGTCAAGCACTCGCCTCCCAGTTCGCCAACCAAACGACAGCAACGTGGCTGGCTCGCCTCGACGCTGCTAGCGTACCAGCCGCGCCGATCTTGCCGCTTCCCGAGTTGTTCTCCGATGTACACGTGGCAGCCAACAACCTGCTGGCTACGCATACTCACCCGCATTGGAACGAAGTGCGACAAACCGGCATACTCACCAAATTCTCGCGCACTCCGGCGACACTACCGTGTGTCGCGCCACAACTTGGTCAACACACAACAGAAGTCTTGCAAGAAATAGCAGGCTACGACCAGGAGAAGATCGCACAACTGCTAGGAAGCGGGGCAATTAAACAATCCTGAGCACTCTCTTGTCGCCGCCAAGGCATCGTGGTAGACCCTTCGATTATGTAACAGGAGGACGTCATGGCAGAGAAATGGACCATCTCCGGTGAATATTTCGAATCGTGCAATTGTGACTTGATCTGCGCGTGCCTCGTGCAGGCCCCAACACCGCGCGATCGTTGTGATGCTGCGCTTGCGTTTCATATCAACCAAGGTAGCTATGGCCAGACGGCTCTGGATAACCTCAACGCTGTGTTAGTCGTCTCATTTCCCGGTCCTGGGAAGATGCGCAACGGTAACTGGACAGCAGCAGTCTATGTCGATGACAAAGGCTCTCAAGCCCAGCAAGATGCCCTCGGCAATATTTTTTCCGGCAAAGCTGGCGGCACCCCGGGAGCGCTCTTCGCTGGTCTCGTGTCTAAATTTCTCGGTACCAAAGCAACGCCGATTTCTTTTGCGATTAACGGCAATGAGCGTACGCTTTCGATTCCCAATATTCTCGAAATCGACATCGCTGCCGTGACTGGCCGCGACGGCGTCGAACCCTTGTGGGCAACGAATGCCGCGCATCCGGTCTCCCCCAAGCTCGCGCTCGCTGCCTCGAAAGCCTACCGCTATAACGATCACAACCTCGCCTGGGACACCAGCGGCACTAACGGTCATTTCGCACCGTTCACCTGGGCAGCATAAAACAGCAAAGATGCGTGCTCCTTCCAATGAGGGAATGAGCACGCCGCATCCTCTCCCTTCTTCTTGTTCCAATTCCCGCCTGTTCCGTTGTTCCCACATTTTCCCGCAAAGGCGGATTCCTCACCACTTTTCATCTGCTATAGTCGCAGCCACTCAACAGTCAGGCAAAGGCACGCATTTGTATGGAATTTGATCGACAGAACGGACAAAGACGGATGACAAGACAGAAACGCTACGTCTACTCTTTTGGCGGTGGGAAAGCCGCAGGAAACGCCAGCATGAACGGACTTTTGGGCGGCAAAGGTGCAAACCTTGCTGAAATGGCCGGACTTGGCCTCCCAGTTCCTCCCGGCATGACCATTACGACTGAAGTTTGCACGCATTATTATGCCAATGGCCACAAATACCCCGAAGTGCTTCAGGAGCAAGTCCAAGCGGGGATCAAAAAAATCGAAAGAATCATGGGGCAGCGCTTCG
>SYOC01000134.1 GCA_005804965.1 Pseudomonadota bacterium | reverse complement strand
CGCCAAAATGCACGGTCCGGCCTTCCTCAGGTACGGCGAGAAAAATCCCCCAGCGATAGTCCGGCATTTTCACGTAGTCGAAGTGTGCCCAACCCGAGGCGTCGGCACTGATGGCGGTGCGCAGGTACACGTCGAAGTTCAACGAACCCTCCGGCCCCATCTCTTTCCACCAGTTGATATAGTTAGGCTGCCAGCGTTCGAGGGCGCGTTGCAAGGTTTTGTCGGTCGAGAGGTTTACGTTATTGGGGATTTTTTCGCTGTAGTCGATGCTCATGACTGACTCCTTCACACCCGTTCCCAATTGAACTTTGCTTTATTGCCGGTGCCGTAGACCTTGAGTGCCCCGCGTTCGCCGACGGCGTTGGGGCGAATGAAGATCCAATTCTGCCACGCTGACAGGCGACTGAAAATACGTGACTCCATAGATTCCGCCCCGCTAAAGCGCAGGTTCGCTTCCATGCCGGTCAGCGCATCGGGAGAGAGACTGGCGCGTTCTTCGAGGGCGAGACGGATCTCATCATCCCAATCCAACTCGTCGGGGATGGCGGTGACGAGTCCCAGCTCGAACGCTTGTGTTGCCGCTAACGTTTGCCCGATGGCCGCTTGGAGAGGGTCGAGAGCTGTTGCCTCCTGATGAAACCGGCTCTCCAGGCGGGAAAGGTGCGTGACCATGGGGTACGTCCCGAAGTTGAGGTTGGAAAGCTGAAGAGTCGGGGCGAGGGCTGCTTCTTCGGCTTGCAACATGTAAATCCGATCCGCTGCGAGCGCCAACTCGAATAGGGTGCCAACGAAGCAGGAGTCAGTCTCGATCAACGCAAACAAGGTACGCGACGACACATCCAGCCGCGCCAACGTGCGCCGCAGCATACCGATGACCTCGCGCACGAACCAATGCGTTTGCCAGCGTGCTAGGGTTGCATCCACGGCGTGTACGGCTTGCGCATCTCCGTGCGTTTTGAGCACCCAGGTGCCGATGTCCACATGATTGGTGCGCAGCATGAGAATGGCGTCGTCGAGTTCACGCGCCATCTGCAGCGGCCACCACTGTGCCCCGAGCGCGAGAATGCCGGGCAGATCGTCGGGCAGCGGCTGGTGTGGTGCGCTGACGACGATGGTGACACGGCGCGACTCTACGTCGATGCGGGCATCGACGTATTCATACTGATACCCAGTCTCGTCGCTGACTCGGTCAAGCGGCGTGAGGGTAATGCCTTGTGCGTCGCTCGGTCGGTCGCTATGGGTTGCAAATTCCAGGGCACGACGCTGCGTCTGTTCGGCGAACTGCGCAGGTTTCGCCAAGTGATCGACGAGCTTCCAATCTTTCGCGCGTTGTCCGCGAATGCCTTCGCTGGTGGTGCAGAAAATATCGGCCAAGTCGTGGCGTACTTTGCGTTTGTCGATCAAGCGGGTCAGCCCGCCGGTGCCAGGGAGCACGCCGAGCATGGGCACTTCTGGCAGACTGACGGCAGACGAACGATCATCCACCAGCAGAATTTCGTCGCAGGCCAGCGCCAGCTCATACCCGCCGCCAGCGGTTGTGCCGTTGCACGCTGCGAGAAATTTGAGGCCGGAGTGGCGGCTCGAATCCTCGATGCCGTTACGAGTTTCGTTGGTGAATTTACAGAAATTGACCTTCCAGGCGTGCGACGACTGACCGAGCATGAAGATGTTGGCTCCCGAACAGAAGATGCGGTCTCTGGCGCTGGTGAGGACAACCGTGCGCACTTCGGGATGCTCAAAGCGGATGCGCTGCAAGGCATCGTGGAGTTCGATATCGACACCCAGGTCGTAGGAATTGAGTTTGAGTGTATAACCAGGGCGCAGGCCCGCGTCTTCTTGTACATCCATGGTGAGCGTGGCCACTGGGCCGTCGCAGGCGAGGTGCCAGTGGCGGTACTGCTCAGGTTGCGTGCGATAGTCGATCAATGGCGTGTGATGCGCGGCGCCGTCTTCTGCTGCCAGTCCCATGCGTGTTCTCCTCGACGATTCGTAGACGGGTGAGATTTACGCTTACTATAGGCACGATTCTCAGGGAGGTGGAGAGGGGTGAGGGGTGCCCGACAACTGCCGGCGTAGCCGAGGAGGGTGCATAACAAAAGCCTGGATTCCGGGTCGCGGCCTGCGGCCTTGCCCGGAATGACGAGTACGGTAGGGTTGTCATTCCGGCGAAAGCTGGAATCCAGGGAGAGGTTGAGAAGGCTTTGGACAAGAAATCGTTATGCACCCAGCCAAGGCGGTCCGGGGGCTTTACTCGCTCACTTCAACCACCATCTCGATTTCCACCGTCCAGTTGAATGGCAGCGAGGCCATGCCCACCGCTGCGCGGGCATGTTTGCCGCGCTCGCCGAAGATCGCTACCAGCAGGTCCGAGCAGCCGTTGATGACTTTGGGATGTTGCTCGAATCCTTCCACGGCGTTGACCATGCCAAAGACGCGCACGATGCGTTTGACTTTGGCGAGGCTGCCGAGTTCTGCTTTCACCGTGGCCAGCAAACACAGCGCGGTTTGCCGCGCGGCTTCGTAGCCTTCATCTACCGTTCGTTCTCGTCCGACTTTACCGATGACTTTCTCACTGGGAGTACCGCACGGTCCGTGGCCGGCGACGAACAAGAGATTCCCAGTACGGACGGCAGTAACAAAGTTTGCCACCGGACGTGCGGGTGCTGGCAAGACCACGCCGAGTTCTTGCAGGCGTTGCTCCGGGTCAGCCGCAGACTGGGCGAACAACGCAGTTGGAGCGAGCAGCGTGGCCATGCAGAGCAATGCCACGAAGAGACGGCTTGTCGGTGATTGGGTGAAAGGTGGATGCATACATTCTTCTTTCTCTTAGGGGAGGGCATTCCGCAATGGTTCAATTTGATTCATTCCTATGTCTTCGTAGGGGCGGCCCTGCGTGGCCGCCCAGTAAAAGGGCACCCACATAGGGGTGCCCCTACTCCGTGCCGGTGAGGAATCTCGTGTTGCTCTCCTTCGTAGATCTGATCCTGCCACGTTTCGCCTTTTTTCCTTTTCGCCGTTTCGCCCGTGCTTGATTCCCTTACCTCTCACCCACTACCACGCACTCCCGCAAGCATACGCTCAATGCTCGCCAGATCGTTCCTCCACGTGGCGTTCTCAGGATCATGACGCACCAACCGTGTACTAATCGCCCGCGCTTGCTCGAATCGTGCTAACGCCTCGGTGCGCTGTCCCTGCCGCGCTAAGTTCCTCGCGAAAGGCGAGGCGCAGCAGGTCCCACCAGCCTTCAGGGTGCTGCTGCATGTGGCGCGTGAGCGAAGGGGGCAGACCGTTGAACGCGAGATGGCGCAGCTCCAGCGCCTGCGCGTCGGTAGCCTCGGGTAAGGTGCGCACGGTGCGGTCGAGCGCGGCGATTTGCCGTTGGACCACCTGCTCGCGCAGCGTGTCCTGGTCGGCAACGGCAAAACACTCGCCCCCGGCTGCGATCAACGCCTGAGCATCCGTTACTGCAGCACCATGCAAACCGAGGAGTTCGGCTGTTGGCAGCAACGCCAATGCCTCATAGCGACGAGCAAACACCCGCCGCAGGTACACGAGATCCTGCATTTCCAGATCTTGTCCGGCACGCCAGCGAGCGCTGAGGCGCGAGATCCACCCCGAGTCTGGGTTGAAGTGAAAATCTTCGCGCAGCGTGCAGTCGCACAGCGCGACCACCGTGCGGCATTCGGCACGGCGCAGGGCACGTAAAAGATCGTGATTCTGCTTTTCGCCGCCGCTAGCGAGCATGGTGGCGAGGTCTGGCAGTTTGTCCAGCAGCGGCTTACTGACCCATTTCCCGGTATTCCAGAGAAATGACGCTATCAGATTGCCAAGAATCCCGAGCAATTGAGCTTCGTCCATACACAACCCATCTTCAGAGCGGAAACACCGTCGCGTTGCTCCTCAAAGTGCATCTGCACTTCACACTACTGGTCCATCTCACTGATTCTGGTAGGCAGGATTTCGTCATGCCAGCGAAAGCTGGCATCCAGAGCATAAAGCATTGACCTGTAGTTCTGCCTCCTGGATTCCAGGTCTCGCGGCGCTCGCCCGGAATGACGCCACCACTGCTCCCCCTCAAATCCATTGAGATGAAGTACTACTCACAACGGATGCTTGGCCAGAAACTCCTGCATCGTTGCCACCAGTGGCTCGCGCACGGAGATGAAGAACCCATGCCCAGCGTTCTCGAAGATCTTCAGTTCCGCGCCAGGAATCTCACGAGCGATGATTTCCGAGTTGATGGAGGGGATGAGCACGTCGTCGCGTCCGGTGACGACGAGAGTCGGCACGGTAATGTCTTGCAGATGTTTGAAAACGCGCAGCGTCATGGTGGCCTGGATATGGCGTTCGTAGGCGAAGCGCGGCGTGACGTGTTGAAGCGTGCGTTGCAAATCGGCTTCCAGCTGGTTGCGATGGGTGTACACGTACTCTTCGGAAAACGAGAGCTGCCAAGCTGCACGCCCGGCTTCCTCTGGCGTCATGCCAGCGCGGCCAGCGAGGATTTTCATAGATTCCGGCGGTGCGGCTACTGCGTTCTTGCCGCCCGGTGTGGTGCAGCCAAGAGTGAGGCTAGCGAAGCGGTCCTGATAATGCGCCCCTAACTCTTGCGCGATCATCCCGCCCATCGACACGCCAAAAGCGTGGACGCGGGGCAGGTTGAGGTTATCGAGCAGGGCGATGGCGTCACTTGCGAACATGGCCATCGTGTAGGCTTCGTCTGGCTTATCGGAAAGCCCGGTGCCGCGATTGTCGAAGGTAATGACTTGATGTGTTCTCGACATCGCGTCGATGAGTTCTGGTTCCCAGGCAATCGATGGCTGCCCTAAGCCGTTGATGAACAGCAAAGGCTCTCCGCGACCGTGAATGTCGTAATGTAGGTTGACTCCATGGACGTGTGTATAAGGCATGATCCCTCCTCCTTTGTCGTAGTCTTCTTAGCAGCGTCACTGAGGGATTGCCAGAGAAATTGCTGAAGGTATACATCTATCTTCATGCGGAACATGGCTAACCCTGCTTTTATGCCCGACCAAGATTTACGGTTGACGATCAAATCGTTCTCGCAGATTGCGCCGTGGCGCACAGTGTATCACGTTGCCGAGAGCTGGCTGATTGTTGTTGGGATGATCGCCCTCAGCGCGTGGCTTGTGCCGCTGGGCTGGAGCGTCGGCAGTGTGACGATGTATCTGGCTGCGGTGGTGGTGATTTCCTCTCGCCAACACGCGCTGATGGTGCTGACGCATGAGGGGATTCATAAACGCTTGTCCAAGACGTTGTGGGTCAACGACATGATCGCACGGTTTTTGGTTGGCTTTCCTGTTTTCATCTCTCTCTCGAAGTGGCGCTTCATTCATCTGTACCATCATCAGCACACTCACACGTCAGCCGACCCCGACCGGGCGATCTACGCACGCTATCCGCTGGATCGGCACAAATTCCGGCGGCTGTTGCTCCGCGATATGTGCGGCCTGAATGTCTTTTCTACCCTCAAGTATTTTATTGACATGCCGTTGGCGACGGCGGAGTTCAATCGACGCTTTCTTGGGCAAGAACGTGCGCGGCAATATCAGCAGACCGCCGACATGCGAGCTTTCGCGTTTTTTTGGATTGGTGTGTTGGGTGGGATCGTGTTCCTGAGTGGATTCTCAGGAGTGTGGTTGCTGGTGCTGTACTGGCTAGTGCCGTACTGCACGCTGACGCAAGTTTTCTTCCGCATTCGCGGCGCGATTGAGCATGGCAACGTTCCTGACCCGACCCATGCCTACCGACAAACGCGGACGTATTTTCTTACTCCGCTGCTAGCTTTTTTCTTCGCTCCCAAACAGGTGAATTACCATCTCGAACATCACCTCTATCCGTCGGTGCCATTTTACAACCTGCCTCGGCTGCATGCCGTCTTACGCGATACCGTCTACCCCGACGAGCAAGCGTATTGCGAAGCGTTTCCGATGAGTCTGCGCAAGCTCGTTGCTTGACAATTAAGAGTCGGAGAAGGAAAGGGCGGGGAGGCCCGCCCGAGAGAGAAGATTAGAGCCGGTAAGCGCGAGTCGCGTTGTCGCCGATGATGTTTTGTTGGTCGGCTGGCGGCAAGCTGGCAATGCTCTTCTTCAATTGCTTCAACGCATTGGGGAAGCCGTCGAAATGGGGAAAGTCGCTCGACCAGAAAAACTTATCTGACCCCCAGCGGGCGCTGGCTGCTGGAATCATGCTTTCATCAACATCGGCCCCCGCCCACACTTGGCGGCGGAAGTATTCGCTAGGCGGACGTTTGCAGGCGGTCATAAACCCGCTGTGTTCCCACTTGCTATCCATGCGTTCGATGAAATGCGGTATCCAGCCCGCGCCCACTTCGAGGCACAGGAGTTTGAGGTTGGGAAAACGTTCAAGCGTTCCGCCCTCGAAGAAGCTCACGAACGAAGCCTGGATATCGAATCCCAAAGTGACCGAAAGAAAATAGAAAGGCGACCCTTGGAACGTGGCGTGCTGGTACCATTGGCTGCCGTGATAGTTGGGCCGTGCAATGACATGGAGACCGACTGGCAGGCCATAGTCCTGCGCGACAGCCCAGAAGGGATCGTAGTAGGTATCTCCGTAGGCGCGGCCATTTGTCGGCCACGGTGTGAGCATGACGCCTTTTACGCCGAGCTTGGCGGCACGTTTGAGTTCGATAATTGCGCGGTCCACATCCATCAGCGAAATATGCGCGACGGCATAGAGGCGGTCTGGATAAGGGCGGCAGAAATCCGCGATCCAGTCGTTGTACACTCGGCAGTAGGCGGCAGCGAGTTCCGGATCGTCAACTTCGCCTTCCCAGACCAGCCCGATGGTGGGATAGAGCACGACGGCGTCGATGCCCTCTTCGTCAAGGACCTTGATACGGGCGTGGGGGTCGTATGCGCCCCGTGGACCGTCGAGGTAACTAAAGTCATTCGAGAACGCGACCTCGCCGGGTTGGCCGAACGCGGCGGCGATGCCGAAGCCGCGACTCACCGCTGAAAATTGCCCGTTCACAATCACAGACTCAACTCCGTCCGAGTCACGGGCAAGCCCTAGGGTGCGATCTTTGAACTTCGCCTCTAAGTTGTTTTTCCACAAATCTGGTGGTTCCAAGATATGACCATCAGCGTCAACCGATCTTCCTAACAACATAAGTAGCCCTCCTTTTTAGGCATGTTGCCCTCTTGTTCCGCCGCTACGCAAGCAAAAATGACAGACACAAAAGAAGCATCTTAGGTGAGTTGAATTTTTTGTGAGCACGCCACGTCGAACCGTATCAGAAGAGACGAACAGAGCTTCCTTCTCCCGTAGTGCCCCCTGTTTTTCTCTTCTTGTCTCCTCCCTTCCTTGCCCCAGGCCGAAGAGTCTCCCGCTCTTCGGCCTTTTTCTTTTCTCCTCCGTGCCGTTACGGCAGAAATTTTCTCAGTTTCTCTTTCACGATACTGGCATCGACAATCGGCTTCGTAATGTAATCGTCGCAACCAGCTGAGAGCGCTTTCTCTTCGTCGCCAGCCATAGCTTGGGCAGTCAGGGCGATGATGGGGAGACGAGGTCCATTGCCTTCCATCTTGCGGATGCGGCGTGCTGTTTCCCAACCATCGAGAATCGGGAGCTTGAGATCAAGGAACATGAGGTCTGGAGGTGTGGCGGCGATGATATCGAGCGCCTCTTGACCATGGGTGGCCTCCAGAATGTCGAAATCACCGATTTTGCGTAGACGATAGACAAGGATGAGCCGATTATCTTCGTTGTCTTCCACGACGAGGATTTTCTTGCGACTCATGGAAACCTCTCACTCTTTGCTGTTGGCTGTGGCTTGTATGACGCCTGCTCTCGCGGCGTAACCTTCTTGAAAGAAGACCTGTATTTGGCGGCATTTAGGCTGTCGATCCGATGCGTATGCCCTCGCCGGGAATCGAACCCAGACCCCAGGTTCCGGAGACCTGTATGATATCCATTTCACCACGAGGGCGCAAAAGCCGAATACTCATAGCACTTCGACTTCCGAGGGGCAACGTGCTGAGTGAGGGGTCTGTGTGCGCTGTGCCTGGGCTACCGGATACTATCCCCCTGTGGCAAGATAGCCGCTCTCAGCGAGGAGGAAAGTTATTCAGTGAATGCGGTTCCTGCTGTTCGAGTGACGAACCTGTACCGCCACTATGGAACCCGAGTCGCGCTGGCCGGCGTGAATTTCAACGTGATGCCCGGCGAATTATTTGCGTTTCTTGGTCCCAACGGCGGTGGAAAAACAACCCTTTTTAAGATTCTTTCAACCCTTTTGCCAGCGAGCAGTGGTGAGGCGGAAGTCTTTGGGCATAGCCTTGTGCAGCATCCGCATGCCGTGCGCTCGCATCTCGGCGTGGTGTTTCAACATCCCAGCCTTGACCTGAAGCTCACCGTCATGGAAAACCTCCAACATCACGGTCATCTATACGGCTTGCGTGGGAAACTGCTGCGGGAACGGGCGGCGGAGGTGCTCCGGCGTCTCAGCCTTGTGGACCGCACGAACGACGTGGTCGAAACTCTTTCTGGCGGTATGCAGCGGCGCGTGGAATTAGCGAAAGGGCTGCTGCATAAACCCAAGCTGCTGCTGCTTGACGAGCCGAGTACCGGCCTGGACCCGGGGGCGCGTCGTGATTTCAACCATTATCTTGTGCAGTTGCGCGACCAGGAAGGCGTTACCATCATCCTGACGACGCACATCATGGACGAGGCCGAGCGTTGCGACCGGGTCGGCATTCTCCATCAAGGGCAACTTGTGGCACTCGACACACCAGATGCCCTCAAAGCCCAGGTGGGGGGAGATGTCATTGCCATTCGTGCGGCTCGCCTGCCAGAGCTATGCGACAAGATCGCTGCACGGTTCGATTGTGCACCGACTGTGGTTGATGGTGCGCTACGCGTCGAGCGCCTGCGTGGGCATGAATTTGTACGTGAGGTGGTCGAGGCGTTTCCCGGGGAAGTGCAGTCCGTCACTTTTGGACGGCCTACTTTGGAGGACGTGTTTATTCACCAGACCGGGCACCAGTTTTGGACGGATACCGAGAATGAAGGGCGGGCGCTGTGAGTAAATTTTTTCTGCCGGTGATGACCTTGTGGCAACGTGAAGTCGTGCGGTTTCTGCGCCAGCGGAGCCGTGTAGTGAGCGCGTTGAGCACGCCCTTGCTGTTTTGGTTGCTGCTCGGCAGTGGCTTTCGTGCCTCGTTTCGCCCTCCCGGCACTCCTGAAGGAACAGGCTACCTAGAATATCTGTATCCCGGGATTATCGTGCTGACCCTGCTCTTTACTGCTATCTTTTCCACGATTTCTATCATCGAAGATCGCAAAGCTGGCTTTCTCCAAGGCGTGTTGGTGGCTCCGGTGTCGCGCGCCAGCATCGTGATGGGACAAGCGCTGGGCGGGACGACGTTGGCGGTATTTCAGGGCGCGTTATTTCTGCTGCTGGCACCAGTGGCAGGCATTTCTCTTTCTCTGCAGGCCGTGCCCGCTATTCTTGCCGTTATGGTGTTGATCGCGTTTGCCCTGACCAGCGTGGGGTTGACGATGGCCTGGAGAATGGAGTCGATTCAAGGCTTCCACGCGCTTATGAATCTCATTCTCATGCCAATCTGGCTTTTGTCCGGAGCCTTTTTTCCTTCCGCTGGCTTACCCAGTTGGCTCGCCTGGCTGATGCGCCTGAATCCTCTCACATACGGCATGGCAGCGTTGCGTGGCTGTTTTTACCTGGGGAACCCGGCAAGTGCTGGACCGCTGCCAGCTCTGCTGCCCTCGGTATTGGTGACCCTGCTTTTTGCTGGCGGGGCGTTTCTTCTGGCAACGATGACTGCCTTACGGAAGACCGAAGAGTCCTGAGCGGACACGTGCTCAGCGAGGCGCTCGCTTATCGTGCTGGATACAAGTGATAGAGCATCACGTATATCACCACTCCGGTGACGGAGACGTACAGCCAGATTGGCAGCGTCCACCGCGCGCGGCGGCGGTGTCGGTCATACTGACCTTGCAGCGCCAGCCGCAGCGTGAGAATCGCCAAGATCGGCACCATGGCGGCGAGGATGGTATGCGAAAGCAAAATAGCGAAATAGACGAGGCGAATCGTACCTTGTCCGGTAAAGCGCACGCTGCCAACGGAATAATGGTAGGTGAGATAGGAAACGAGGAACGCGATGGAGACCAGAAAAGCTGCGCTCATGCAGGCGCGGTGCGCCGCGATGTTTTGCCGACGAATGTAATAGAAACCCAGGCAGAGGAGCAACGCGCTGGTAGCGTTCAGAGCGGCATTAAGAGTGGGAAGGGACGACATAGTTTAGTTTTTGGTTATGAGTTATTAGTCGTGCAGACAGAAACTACGAACTAAAAACTGAGAACTAACCACTCTGGGCTTCTGCCTACAACACATACACACAGGTAAAGACGAATACCCACACGATGTCCACGAAATGCCAATACAACCTGGCCATTTCGATGGGTTCGTAGCAAGTCGCCAAGTCCGACCTTTGTAAGCCGTAGCGCAAGATGGCGAGGAGATAGACCACGCCAGCGAAAACATGCAAACCGTGAAAGCCTGTCAAAGTGTAGAATGTCGCACCGAACAGCGGTGCACCCCAAGGGTTGCCGCGCAAGGTCATGCCTTTGCCTAGCAAATGCTGCCATTCGTAGGTTTGCAGTATCAGGAATGCGCTGCCGGCGGCGATAGTCAGGAGCAGAAAGAAGCGAAATTGCTGACGTTGAGAACGTCGCACGGCGGACAATGCTTGCTGCATGGTCAGGCTACTGGCGAGGAGTAGCGCGGTCATGATTGCGCCCAGAGGTATCGAGAGCACCGCTGCCGGGGTTGGCCAGTCGCTATTGTGCGTGCGCAGAACCAGCGTCCCAGTGAGGAGCCCGGCAAAGGTCACTGCGTCGCTGATAAGAAAGAGGAGCATGGCCAGCCGACCCCAACCTGCACGGGCGGCGAGGGACACGAGCGGCGTGGCAAAGCTGGAATGACCGACAGCGGCTTGGCTCATGGACTTTCCTTCTCTGCATCGTAGCGTTGAAGGCTTCGGTATTGCTGCCACAACCAGCCGCCGATGACAGCGCTTACGGCGAACGGTGCCATCATCAAGAACAGCACACTCCAAAACATACCGCGAGCGATAGGTTCATGGGCTTGTGGCATCACCGTGCGACACATGGCACAACCCTGAGCCAGAAGTGAAGACGTAGCGCCGTCTATCCAAGCCAACGTAAGAAT
>SYOC01000133.1 GCA_005804965.1 Pseudomonadota bacterium | reverse complement strand
GAAGGTCGCGTAGATGCCCATCTCGTTGAGCGAGAAGCCGCGCACTTGTACCAGATACGACGGCAACCACGTCAAAAACGTGTACCACGTCCAATTCGTACAAAAGTGTGCCGTTAGCAGCGCCCAGAACGCTGGCGCACGGAAGAACTGCTTCCACGGAATCGCCTGGGCTTTCTGCGTGGCGGTTTGCCCCTGAAGAATCAAGCGGACTTCTTCAGGGGAGATCCGTGGATGATCCTCGGGATTACTGGTGACGAGCAGATGCCACGCCACACTCCACAGCAAGCCAACGCCGCCAAAAAGGTAAAACACCCACGGCCACCCGAGGTGGGTCATAATCCACACTGCGACAGGAAACGCCATGATGATGCCAACATACATGCCGGTGGCGATAAAGGCCGACGTGCGTGAACGTTCGCTGATCGGCACCCAGCGCGCAATGCTGGTGTACAAGCACGGCGGGCTCAGCCCTTCGCCGAGCCCCAACGCGACACGAATGCTCATCATGCTCGTCGTCGTGTGCGCTAGCGGCGTCAGCATCGTCACGAGTGACCACCACGCGACGGCCCCACCCAGGACGCCTTTGGCCCCCCAGCGATCAGACAACCAACCGCCGGGACTTTGCGTGAGGAAATAGCCGAGGAAGAACGCTGACAAGATCGTCCCCATCATTGCCGGGTCCCAACCAAACTCTTGCATCAACACCGGTGCCACCACCGACATGTTGACGCGATCCATATACAGCACCACGACGCTCAGGAAGAGTAGAAAAACCACGGTGAACCGCTGTGGCCAGCGCTGGACCCGCACGACCGCGACCGCCTCGGAATGTACTGCCATAGATCCCTCCTTTGTCAGTACCGCGCATGTTGCCTGTAGTTCTCCTAGTCCTGTTGGTGAGCACTTGTCAATGCTCGGACAAGTCAGGTTTCCTTGACAGCGGCAGGGGCTGTGGTCTATGGCAAAGACTCCACGCACTGGAATTCGTTCAAGGAGGACCCCATGAGCAATGCACCACAAAAGGACCGATCTGCCACTGCTTCCTATGCAGAAGCCAATCCACAACTCTATGCGTTTCTCGACTGGATGACGCAGCAAGACCCCGAATATGCGCGGGCGTTCAAAGCCTATACCGCGCTGGGAGCAAGTGCAGGACAGGCATTGCCGATCAAATATCGGGAGATGATTATGACGGCCATTCTCGTATTCATGGGACGCCGAGAAGGGGCGGAGGCCCATCTCAAACGCGCCATCGAACATGGTGCTACCAAGCGTGAACTGTTCGAAGCCGCACAAGCTGCGGGAATTCCCGGCGGAGGAATTACCGTCGGGTTGTGGATGCAGATCCTCACCCAGTTCGACCGCGACGGCGTGTTCAAGAACGGGTAAGTGCTCGGTGGCGGTCTGTCCACGTTGACTTTGCCCGTACCGGATGTCATCACGAGCGCGGAGCACATTACCAACAGGAGGGTTTCATGAAACTTGGTATCGAAATGTTTGCCACCGATTATGCCATGCGACCAGACGCACTGGCGCGGGCGTGCGAAGAGCGCGGGTTCGAGTCCGTGTGGTTTCCGGAACACACGCATATTCCGGCGAGTCGCCGTAGTCCCTGGCCGGGCGGTGCGGATCTCCCCAAGGATTATTGGCATACGCATGACCTTTTCGTTGCCTTGGGGATGGCTGCCGCCGTAACCAAGACCATCAAGATCGGCAGCGGCATTTGTCTGGCGATGGAACGCGATCCGATCACCATGGCTAAAGAAGTTGCTTCCGTCGATCATCTGTCCGACGGTCGGTTACTCTTCGGTATTGGCGGCGGCTGGAACGCGGAAGAGATGGAAAACCACGGCACGCCGTTCAAGAAACGCTGGAAGATCTTGCGAGAGCGGGTCGAAGCAATGAAAGCGATCTGGGCGCAGGACGCCGCCGAATACCACGGCGAGTTCGTCAACTTCGATCCAATCTGGAGTTATCCCAAGCCGGCGCAAAAACCCCATCCGCCCATTTTGTTAGGCTCCAACACTCCGCAAGGTTTGGCGCGAGTGGTGAACTATTGCGACGGGTGGCTACCCAACGCGCGTGCATTCCAGCAGTTTCCTGCCATGTTGAAAGAGCTGTGGGAACTGGCCGACCGGGCTGGACGCCGCAAGGAGACGATCTCCATTTCCGTGCTCGGTGCGCAGGGGAATGACGCCATGCTTCAACAGTGTCGCGAGTCAGGGGCTGAACGGGCGATCTTCTTCGTCCCGTCGGCAGGGCCAGACACCGTGCTGCCGCTGCTCGATCAATACGCGGCGTTCATTCCTAAAGTCGCGTAGCCGGCCGCTACCGATGTCCGTTCAGAGACGCAACCCACAGACGGGAGAAAGCAATGGTACGAGAGAGGCCTGCTCTCGCTTTGTGGGATTCGGCGCTGCCGAATCCCAGCCTACAGCCTTGTCTCTTCCGCTTTTTAGCGGTCTCGTAACACCGCTCATATGAGCTTGACACAACGTTGTCGGAATCGTACAGGCATACCAACTGGTAGGTATAAATAATGCGAACGGCTCAAACTCACTCCCCGACGAAAGAGAAGCTTCTTGATGCAGCCCAACAGCTCATGCTAGCCAAGGGCTTTCCTGCAACCACGGTCGATGAGATCTGCGAGACAGCCGGCCTCACGAAAGGCAGCTTCTTCCATTATTTTGCCAGTAAGGAGCAATTGGGCAAAGAAGTCCTGGACCGTTTCTATTTTTCTCGGCAACAGATGGTCGAACAGGGATTGTTTCGCAAGAAGAGCGATCCCCTGCAGCGCGTCTACGGCTACGTGGACCGTGTTATCGAGATGAGCAAAAATCCAAAGCTGCCACGCACCTGTTTGCTCGGACACTTTACCCAGGAGCTTTCGGACACCCACCCAGAGATCCGCTTGCTGTGTGCGCAGCACTTTGCCGAGTGGGCGGCAACTCTCAAGCAAGACCTGGATGAAGCGAAGGCGCAGCATGCCCCCAAGGCGCCTTTTGACACCCAAAGTTTGGCCGAGTACTTCCTCGCCGTGATGCAGGGCTCTCGAATCTTAGCCACAGCGAAGCAGGACGCGAAAGTGATCGAGCAGAACCTGCAGCATTTGAAGCGGTATGTAAAAAGTCTGTTCGAAAAGTAATCTTCACCGCGAGCGAAAATTTTTTCCTTTAATATCGTACCAACTGGTTGGTTTTCATATCTCAAGAAACTACACGGAAGGCACAGGCAATGCTGTTCGACGTCAAGGAAAAGAGGAAAAGCAAAAGAGTGTAAGAAGAGCATCTTCAGTACTATTGAAACTAATTTGCAAACGAAGAGCGACTCGACGTGGTGGCTTACTGACCGGGACGGGCCCGCGCGAGATCTGTAACTCGTAGCAACCCTGCACACTGAAAGAGGAGGAAGAACTATGACGCTCGAAGTCTATTGGGGAAGTGGCAGTCCGTTTGCGTGGCGGGTGCTCTTAACACTGGAAGTGAAGCAGCTGCCATATCAGTCAAAACTGTTAACGTTCTCGAAGCAGGAACACAAGTCACCTGAATATCTGGCGTTGAATCCGCGTGGGAAGGTGCCCACGCTGAAGGACGGTGACTTCACCCTCTACGAGTCGCTCGCGATCATGGCATACCTCGACCGCGCATACCCCGAGCGACCAATCTTCGGCAGAACACCGCAAGAGACGGGGACCATCTGGCAGAAGGTCTCTGAAGGTATCTCTTACGTCTGCGAGCCGATCAGCAGGGTGACTGGACCATTGTTGTTCGGGGGTGCTTCAGAAAAGGAGTCCGAAATACGGGCGGCAGCAACAACCGTCGCCAAAGAGCTGGCGCATCTAGAAGCGGCTGTCGCGAAGTCGCCCTGGCTAGCAGGCGCAGCCATCTCAGCGGCTGACATCGTCGTGTTCCCGTGGATTCAATTGCTCTTGCGCGCGGCAGGGAAGGAGGCGGCAAAACCGCTGAACCTGGGGTTCTTGCCACTTGCTACGCGCTACCCGCACCTTGCGGCTTGGGTGAAGCGCATCGAGGCGATCCCTGGGTACGAGCGAACCTACCCGCCGCATTGGTAGTAGTGTCATAGCAATCGGGGACGATTACAGAACAGGAGTCTCGCTGACAATGTTGGGATTCACGCTTACACAACCTGTGACAAAACTAAAAACTCACAGAGAACTGGTTGCAAGTTTCAGGTACCACAAAACTCCCGGAGATTGATCAGGGTGAAGGCGAGAAGTTTGAACCCGAGATGATGGGTGGGGAGGGTTTCAAAGCGGAGCAAGAGGCGTTTGAATTTATCTTCCCAGGCG
>SYOC01000132.1 GCA_005804965.1 Pseudomonadota bacterium | reverse complement strand
TGCCAATTCCGCCACTCTCGCGTTTGTCATGGGAGATGGGCCGCCGGAGATTCGAACTCCGGACCCGCTGGTTAAGAGTCACAGTGCATTACAGGCATGACGTATCACTACCCTACCTAACCCCGCGTAATATCTCATGTCGACATGCACCACCTGCTGCATTCCTTCCACTTTTTCTGCTGTGGTGTGGTCACTCACTGAGTTTGCTGATTCCCACCAGCATCGTTCGCTCAGGAGGACATATCTGAGCAGGCATGGCGGCGCAAGTAAGGGAACCCGCATGACAAAGAAGCTGACGAAGAGCGATATCACCCGAGTACGGCATCCTGGGGGTGAGAAGGGAAACGAATGGGGCGGACACAAGGATAGCAATATCGCTGGGCTGGACATTCTCGATGCATCCAAGCGGCTAGAAAATCTGAGCGCAGTCGAGTATGCAGTCACTGGCTAGCCACCTGTTCCGTCCGGCCATTCACTTGAGGTATTGCCCATGCGCTTTCTCATCCTCCACGTCAACAGCTTCCGCTGCACGATTACGGAAAAAGGCCGCTCGCAGGTCTATGAACCTTATGATGATCCAGTGACGCAGGTCGAGAATGCCCTGATCGTCTTGAGCAGCGTGGAGCGTGGCGATGACGCATCGCCTGAGGTTGTGGCGGCACGTGCCAGTGCTGAGATTGCCAAGTTGGCGACGCAGTTGAAGGTGACGACCGTCGTTCTGCATCCGTTCGCACATCTCTTCGCTGAACTCGGTCCGCCAGAAACGGCAATTGACGTGCTGACGCGCACGCAGCAGCATCTGCTCGCTGCCGGTTTGCAGGTCTTGCGCACGCCGTTCGGATGGTTCAATACGTTGCTCATTGATGCCAAAGGTCATCCGCTGTCGCGGGTGGCAAGAATTGTGACAGCAGAATGATCTCGATTCTTCCTTCCAAAAACGGTGTCCCTATCCGGCTGACGGAAGAACGCTGGGCTCACATTCTTGAGGAGCATAGTGAGCTGGCTGACTTGCGGCAAGAGTTACTCCAAACGGTTGCAGAACCAGAACGTATCGTTGAAGGAAAGACCAGAGAGTTTTTGGCGTTGCGGAAGATGGAAAATGGCAAATGGCTAGTGGTTGTCTATCGCGAATTAGGGGATGATGGGTTCATCATTACGGCGTTCTTGACCAGCAAGCCACGCTCTTTCGAGCAAAGGAAGCAGATATGGCCTTAGCGACTATCCAAGAGTACTTAAAACTTCTCCCGGTCGTTAAACAAACTCCACAAGCGTCGCTTTGGTCATCGTACGACGCCGAGGCAGATGTCTTGTACGTCAACTTTAGGAAACCAAGCTTCGCTACCGATAGCGAGCTGACGGAGGATGACATCATCGTTCGATACTCAGGGGAGGAAATCGTTGGCTTCACCATTTTGCATGCAAGCCAGCGATGAGGTGAGGCAGCCGCTCATGCGCGAAAAACTCATGTCGTTAGCCGAAGCTGCTACTGTTGTGGCGGACGGAGCTTTGCTCGGTCTGACTTCTTCTACGCTCGATAATGCGCCGATGGCGTTTCTGCGTGCGCTACTCAAGCATGGGGTCTCACGGCTGCGACTGGTGACGCTGACCGGTGGCGGACTCAATGCCGATTTGCTGATTGGTGCGCAAGCGTTGGCTGAGTATGAAACGTGTTCGTGTGTCCTAGGCGTCTACGGTGCCGCGCCGAATTTTCAACGTGCGGTGCGTGCCAGTCTCATCAACATGAAAGACACCACCTGAGGGGTGCTCTATAGCATGGTCCAGGCTGGATCTATGGGACTGCCGTTCATTGCTGTGCGGGGTTTGCTCGGCAGCGATATCCTCAAGCATCGTCCGGATTTGCTGGTACAAGAGAATCCCTTCAATCCTAGCGAACAGGTAGTGGTGGCGCAGCCGCTGCGTCCAGATGTCGCCGTGTTTCATGCGCTCAAAGCCGACCGCTGGGGCAATGCCGTGACACCAGGGCGGCGTGATGACTTGATGATGGCGCGGGCAGCGCGGCGGGTGGTCGTCACTGCCGAGGAGATTGTCGCGGAGCCATTGTCGCTTCGCGATGCCGTGGACGACACCTTTCTCCCAGCACTTGATGTTGATGTCGTCGTGCATGTGCCGCTTGGTGCGCATCCCTGTGGCTTGGGTACGCTCTATGATCGTGACGATGCTCATCTCCGTGTTTACTTGGAGGCGGCGAAAACTCCGCAAACGTTTCAGGCGTATCTGGATCGCTATGTCTACAACGTGCGCGAACAGCCAGAGTATTGGGAGCAGGTGGACCACGAAAACAGATAGAGAAGGGAGATAGAGACAGAGAGATGCGCTACACGCCTGAAGAACTCATGGCTGTGACAATCGCCCGCGAAGTCCGCGACGGCGAGACGGTTGGGGTCGGTGCGGTGTCACCGATTCCTGCGGCAGGCTGCATGTTAGCCGAGCAACTGCATGCGCCGCACATCACGCTCATCATTCTTGATTGCGCAGAATACTACCCGTTTCCCGCCGGCAGTAGCGAGCTGCATTTTCTCGCACAACGTGGTGAGCTGGACCTGTTTTTTCTCAGCGGCATTCAGTTTGATCGCCGTGGGAACTTCAACCTGCATGTGATCGGGGATTACTACGCGCCAACCGTGCGCATGGCCGGGGCCTACGGTTCAGCCATGCTCTATTACATGGCGCATCGCGTTATCCTCTTTCGCGATCAGCACACGCCGCGCATCTTCGTTGAACAGGTCGATTTCGTGACCGCTGCTGGCATCACGCCAGCGTCAGTGTATCGCGAGGGCGGCCCGGCACTGCTCGTCTCTCCCAAGGCCATCCTTGCTTGGGACAAAGCCGCAGGCGGGTGGCTGCTCGACCGCGTGCAGCCCGGCTCTTCAGTAGAAGACATTAAGGACAGCACCGGCTTCGACCTCCGCGTCTCCACAACCGTCCAGCCTGCTACGCCTCCGACCGAGCACGAGCTGCGCGTGTTGAGAACCATCGTGAGGAAGAAATTGGTGCCGAGTTATCCAGAATTTGTGCGCGAGAAGATCATGGCGAGGTGATCTGTGGCTCGCCCAATGACACCCCCCATTTTTCAGCCATCTGTTCGGTCCGTTCTACATATTTCTTCACCGGCAAAGCGCCGAACAATTGCCAAGCGTCGTGGAGATGGGCAGTTGCTGCCGTACAATTCCCGCCCGCATGTGCAAGCTCGGCTAAGAGGAGACGAGTGCGGCCCATCTCGAAACGCGCAGTCATTGCCGTAAATGTTTGCAGGGCTTCGGTGAGGTGCGACTCGGCCTCGGCGAACGCCGCTCTCGTCCGCGCGATCTTGCCAAGCACACGCTGCGCCCAAGCAATGCCATACTGGGCTTTGACCTCTCGATTGATGGCAAGGCTTCGCGTGGCCAGTTCATGCGCCTCATCACTACGGCCATCGAGCAAATAGGCGTCGCTTAACCACGCGCTAATACGACCTTCGCTCTGGCGCAGTCGCAGTTGCAGGAGTTGGGCGAGAGCCTGTTCTAAATGCGTGATGGCCTGACGGATGTCGCCGGATTCGAGATAGGTATAGCCGAGCGCACTGGCAGCAGCGGCAACACTGACGGGATCAGGTGCGCATGCGACCCCGTGCAGGCACCGAGCAATGCCGTCCTCCCATTCCCCGTGAGCGGCTTGAATCCACCCAATACTCCACGTCGCAAAACTCTGAAGTCGCGGGTCTTGAAGCTCCTCGGCGAGGCGAGCGGCCTCAGCTTCGGCAGCCAAGGCTGGGGTGGTTTCCCCCAGAAACAAATAGTTGAGCCCCAGAATCCATTGCGACAGTCCCAGCCAGTTGAGTTCTGCTGTCCCGCTCAGCAAGTGGACAGCTTGGCGACCATGCACGGCTCCCGCTGCCGGTTCTCCCATCCAGTAGCTTCGCAGCGCGAGCACGTAATGCGCTTGGCCCATCGTGGTTGTGTCACCGCATTGTTGTGCATGCCAAACAGCGCGGTCAGCAGCATCCGCAGCTTGCTCTTGTTCGCCCAAATAGCTGTAGGTCAGGCTAAGGAACTGGTTGCAAGTTTCAGGTACCACAACACTCCCGGAGATTGATCAGGGTGAAGGCGAGAAGTTTGAACCCGAGATGATGGGTGGGGAGGGTTTCAAAGCGGAGCAAGAGGCGTTTGAATTTATCTTCCCAGGCGAAGGTACGCTCCACCGTGAAGCGCAATTTGTAC
>SYOC01000131.1 GCA_005804965.1 Pseudomonadota bacterium | reverse complement strand
TGCGCGGGCGCATGCGCTCGGCTAAAGGGGCTTTCTTGGCTGCCGCCTTTGCGGCACTATGGGCAAACAAATCATCGGTATGCGTCACCATGACGCTGCATTATACCCAAGAGTCACGTAAAGGGGAGAGATCTCTTCGACACGGGGCAGGCATGAACACTATCGGTCTAGTCGTTAAGCTGAAAACACCTGAAGCTATTACCCTCGGTCGTGAACTCGCCGCTTGGCTGCAAGCCCGTGGCAAGACCATCATGCCCGAGGATCGCACGAACGAAGAGCTGGGGTTCTCCAAGGGGTGGCGCAAGGTCGAGATCATGCAGCAAGCTGACCTTGCCATTGTGCTTGGCGGAGATGGCACGCTGCTGAGCGTGGCGCGGCGGGCGAGCAAGCGCGAGGTGCCGATCTTAGGCGTCAACTTGGGAAGTTTAGGGTTTCTCACCGCCACGACCACCGACGAAATTTTCACTGCCGTCGAACGGGTGTTGGCCGGACAATATGAGGTCGAGCGCCGCAGTTTGCTTGAAGCCGTGCTGACACGTGATGGCCAATGTCTCGGTGCCTTTCAGGTCTTGAACGATGTGGTCATCAACAAAGGCGCATTGGCACGCATCATCGACATGGAAACGTGGGTCGATGACGAATACCTCTGCACCTACAAGGCCGACGGCTTAATCGTCTCCACGCCTACTGGCTCAACGGCGTATGCGTTGGCAGCCGGCGGGCCGATCATCGACCCGGCAGTGAATGTTGTTGTGCTGGCTCCGATTTGTCCACATACCCTCAGCAACCGCCCGATTGTCCTTCCCGATCATGCGCACGTCCAAGTCGTCCTGCGCACCGCCGACGAGGAAGTCATCCTGACGCTCGACGGACAAGAAGGTTTGCCTATGAAAGAAGGCGATACCGTCGGCATTAAACGCACGGGGATTATGGTGTCGATGGTGAAGCCACCTAGCCGCACCTTTTTTGACGTGTTGCGGCGCAAGCTCCGTTGGGGCGAACGATAGGCGCATCAGCTGCGGACTTGCCACGTTCCCAGCGGTACGAAAGGAGGCGAACGGATTTCTCAGGTCTGACAAAATTCTACTCTCTGCTCACGAAAAACACGGCAGTATCTTTGCTACAGTCAACAAGCTTAGGAGGAACACAGGATGGCGGAACTCTTCCGGAAAGTGTTGTGTCCCGTGTATTTCGACGAAACCTCGCCGGCCGCGCTTGAATACGCGCGTCATTTCGCCCGGCAAAGCAACGGCAGCGTCTGTCTCTTGCATGTCGTACCCACCGATGAACTCCACCTTTTACGTAAAGCTTACCGCCCGGACCGCGGTGGTGGCGCAAATGCCGTCTGGGCAGAGCAGGTCGCCCGCGAGCAAATGCAAGAACTCGCCGACGCACACTTGCGTGGCATCCGGTATGAGCTGATAACGCGATTTCATAACGATCCTGCTGCCGGGGTGCTCGAAGCTGAGCACGAAATCACTCCCGATGTAGTGGTGATGGGTACGCATGGACGCACCGGGCTTGCGCATCTCATTCTTGGCAGTGTGGCGGAAAAGGTCACGCGCGAGTCGCGGTGTCCGGTGTTTACCACGCATCGCGGCGATGCGCTGGGAAGTATGGTACCGTTTCAGAAGATTATCGTGCCTGTCGACATTGCCGAGCACTCTACTGAAGCTCTGCTTCAAGCTCGACGCATCGCCGAATACAGTCAGGGGATGGTCTACCCTCTGCATATCGTGCCGTCGGACGAACCCGATTTGTTGTTACGCGATGTCTATGAAGCCCGAGAAGGTGAACATGCGAATCTCGTCAAAGCCGAGCGCGTCGCGAAGCAGAAGCTCGAACGGCTCGCGCAGACGCATTTGCATGGCGTGCGCTACGAGCCCACGCTGCATGTCAGCGGCGATCCAGCGAAAACCATCGCGGAAATGGAGCGGCTCGTGGGGGCCGATTTGCTGATTATGACGACACATGGATTTCATGGTCTCTTTCGTTTGCTGCTGGGCAGCCTCACCGAAAAGATGATGCGGGAATCGATCTGCCCAGTGCTGTCGCTCCGACAACAGCCGGAAACACTGCACCGGCCACGAGGCAAATAGGCGGTGGAGGAGTCTAGACAGCGCGTCGTCTCTTGTCCACAATCCGCCCATGCCACAACAGCCCCGACCAACGCCGGAGCCGTCCCTTCGGCGTATTCACACCTTCACTGACTCGGAACACTTCGCCCGGCAATTGGCGCGTGCTTTAGGCGAAGCGGTCACGCGCATCGCCGAACATCGTTTCCCCGACGGAGAAACTCTATTACGCGTCCGCTCGCCGGTCGCTCCCGACGCTATTCTGGTGCGCTCGCTGCACGATCCGAACAGTAAACTCGTTGAAACCCTGCTCGCCGCTGATGCGTTACGCCGCGCTGGTGCGCAGCGGGTCACGCTCGTCGCGCCGTATTTGCCGTATATGCGTCAAGATATGGTCTTTGCGCCTGGAGAGCCGGTGTCGCAGCTCGTCATCGCCAATTGCCTGGGGCAAGCGTTCGATAGGATCGTGACCGTCGAGCCCCATTTGCATCGTATTCAGCAATTGGCAGAGATTTTCCCCTGCCGCGCGACAGGGGTTTCCTCAGCCCCGGCCTTGGCTCACTGGATTCAGCGCACCGGAGGCCATCCGTTGATTGTGGGACCAGATGCCGAATCTGAGGCGTGGGTACGCGCCATTGCTGATGCCGCTCATCTTCCGTGGATCGTCGGGCAAAAGGAGCGGTTGAGCGATCACGCCGTGCGTATCCGCTTCCCGACGATTCCACCGTGTACTCGGGCCATTCTTGTCGATGACATTGCCAGCAGTGGCTTCACCTTGGCCGTGGCCGCGCAGGGGCTGCTGAAGCACGGCGTCGCCACGGTTGATGCCGTGGTTGTACATGCGATCTTCGCTATGGGTGCCCTGACGCATATTCGCGCGGCAGGCATTCGGCGCATCGTGTCCGGCGACACCATCCCCCATCCCACCAATGCCATTCGCTTAGCCCCACTCGCGGCTGCCGCGCTGTGAGTACGAAACTCATGAGCTGAACCTTGAGGAGGCGTGATACCTGAAGCGCTCTTCCTGGCCGCACGTCTCCAGACAGACCACTAGGCAACCTAGCTGCGCCTATGGTAGGCATAGCCCGGTACAAACATTCTTGTACTCACACTCACGAAGGAGGGAATCTATGACTTACGAAGCGATTATCTACGAAAAGGTCGAGGAGAAAATTTTCCGCATCACGCTCAACCGCCCAGAGAAGCTCAATGCGATGAGCCGCCAGCTACTGTCGGACCTGGACAGTGCCATGGATGAGTTCGAGGGCAATAACGACGCCAGCGTCCTCATTTTTCGTGGGGCCGGACGTGCGTTCTGTGCTGGCTACGATCTCCAGCCGGTGAGCGGCTCGGGCGGGTTCACCGTGACGAGCGACCGCTTGGGGATGCGCAAAATCGTGCAGCGTTGGCAACGCCTGTGGAACCTGCCCAAACCGACCATTGCCCAGGTGCATGGATTCTGTCTCGCCGGCGCGACAGAGTTCGTCGGTCACTGCGATATCGTATTCGCCGCCGACGATGCGCAATTTGGTCATCCGGCAGGGCGTTCGCTGGGGGTACTGCCTACGCTGTCGATGTGGCCTTACCACATGGGCATCCGCAAAACCAAAGAATATTTTTTCACTGGCGATTCCATGAATGCGCACGAAGCCCTTGAAAACGGCTTGATTAACCGCGTCTTCCCCCGCGAGCAACTTGAAGAAGAAGTGTTGGCGTATGCACGCCGCGTAGCGATGGTGCCGGTGGACTTGCTGACCCTGCACAAAGCCGCGACCAATCGCTTCGTTGAAAACATGGGCATCTATTCCGCTGAACAGTCTGCCATGGAATTCGACGTGATCGCGCATCAAACCGTGACCGTGAAGAACGAAGTGAAAAAGATGGGTGAACGCGGACTCAAGGATGCGTTGCGCGACCGCGATAAACCGTTTGCCGCGAAAAAATAAGAGGGTCACTGCTCATGGACGGACGCCGCATTTACCTGATGCGTCATGGCGAGACGCTCTATCAATCGGAAGCCAGCGAAGGGGCACTTGGCAACGGGGCGCTGACGGAACGCGGCAGCGAACAAATCGCTGCTGCGGCGTTGCTGTTTCGTGGAGTAGCGCTGGATCGTGTCTATGCCAGCCCATTGGCACGGGCGCAGGAAACCGCACGGATCATCGCGCAAGAGCAGAAACTTGATGTCTTGCTGACCGAAGACCTGCGTGAGATTACGCCTCACCAAGACGGGCTTGCTGGCAAGAGCATTGCCGATATTTTCCGTGAGGTGCGCCGCTTTTTTCAGGACCCGGAGACCAGTTGGGATGATCCATATTTGGGTGGGGAAAGCTTTCGCCAAGTGCAAGAGCGCGGGGTGCGGTTCTTCAATTCCGTACTCAGTCAGGAAGATTGGCAAACCTTGCTCGTTGTGGCGCATGGCGGTTTTAACAACGCCATGCTTGCCTATGCGACCGGCGTTACCAACGGACGCCTGTTCAACATCGAGCAAGACTTCGGCTGCATCAATATTATCGACTTCGTCCATGGCCGACCGTTTTTGCGGCTGGCGAACTTTACGCTGTATGATCAACTCAAGATGAAGCTCCGTACCCACAGTCTCGATGTCATCTTGAATCTGCTGCGGCAGAAAGGGATTGTGTGACGCCAGTGATGAGTTTTTAGTTCGTCGTCTTTAGTTTTTACAGGAGGGGACATGATTACGCTGTACACGGCACCAATGTCGGGCAACGGGCGCAAGGTGCATATGTTGCTCGAAGAAGTGGGGGCATCTTACCAACTGTCGAAGCTCGACTTGCAAAAAGGCGAGCAAAAGACCCCTGACTATCTGCGACTCAACCCCAACGGCAAAGTGCCGACACTGGTGGACGACGATTTCGTGCTGTGGGAATCGAACGCCATCCTGCTCTATCTCATCGAAAAATTCTCGGCTCAGTCGCTGCTACCGACCGGCCTGCACGACCGCGCCCATGTGTTTCAGTGGTTGCTATTCGAGCAAACCACCTTCCGCCCGCCGCTTTCGTTGCTGGTGCGGCAAACGCGCTTTACCCCACCGGACAAGCAAGATATTGCTGCCATCGCTCAAGCTCAGTCGGAGGTGCAGAGCAATATGGGCATTTTGCAGGAGGCGCTCTCTGGGCGTGAGTATCTCGGCGGGACGTTCTCGGCTGCGGATATTGCGGTGCTGCCCTATGTGTATCTCGCCAGAGACCTCGGCACTGATCTTTCCCCTTGGCCGCAGGTCGAGGCGTACTGGCAGCGGCTCTCCGTCCGCCCGAGCTGGCAAAAAATTATCGCTTGGAAAGGGTAGCCGCTCGCCAATTTTCCGAGGAGGGATAAGGGTGCATAACAATTTCTTGGTACAAGCCTT
>SYOC01000130.1 GCA_005804965.1 Pseudomonadota bacterium | reverse complement strand
GGCACCGTGGTGCGGCCCGTGTCGCGCCATTGGTCCGGTCTTGGAAAAGTTGGCTGATGAACAAGAAGGAAAGTTTATCCTCGCCAAGATCAACGTGGACGAGAACCCAACGCTAGCGCAAGCCTTCGGCATCCGCAGCATTCCTGCCGTCAAAGCCGTGCGTAACGGTGCCATCGCCGGTGAGTTTCTTGGTGCGCAACCTGAGCCAGCGATTCGCCAATTTGTCGAGCAGCTCTTACCGTCTGAGGCTGACACTCTCGCCCAAGAAGCTGAACGCTTGGAGTACGCTGGCAAGGCACAAGGCGCTGAAAGCCTGTATCGTGCAGTGCTGTCGAAAGAAGCCAATCACCCATTGGCCTTGCTAGGTCTCGCGCGTCTGCTGACGCAACGCGGAGAAGACGCCGATGCTCTCACCCTGCTCGGTCGGGTGCCCATTAACACCCCTGAGTCCGCCCTCGCCCAACAGATGATTGCTCAGTTACGCCTCAAGCAGAGCGGTGCCAATGCCGAAGACGAAGGAAAGTATCGCGAACGTTTGGCAGCCGACCCCAAAGACCAGGACGCCCGCTTCGAGCTGTCACAAGTGCTGGCCACCTCAGGTCGCTACGAAGAAGCGCTCGCCGAGTTGCTAGAGATCGTCAAGAAAGACCGGAAATTCCGTGACGACGGTGCCCGCAAGGCGATCCTCGATATCTTCGAGGTCGTCGGTGCACGCAGCGAACTGGCGGAACATTATCGCTCGGAGTTGGCGAAGGTGTTGTTCAGTTAAAAGTTATGAGCGACTAGCTTTTTAGCTTTGAAGAGGGTGGGAAATACCCGCCCGAACTCCGATTAGGATTTGCCCTGCAACCACTCCACAAACACCGCGTGCTCGGGCGTTCCGATCCCCTTCTGCACTTCCGCCAAAACTGTGGCTAGATCGTCCACTAATAACGCGGCGACGGCCAAGCGCAATCCGGGGAATACTTGGCTGCGGAGCATGCCGTCTGCGTCAGGCGTCAGATGAACATACTCCCCATCCAGCAGATGAAACCAATCGACCTGTTTATCGTAGACACGCCAGACGAGATACTCTTGCACGCCGTTGCGACGATAGGCGCGAAGCTTTTCGTGCAGGTCGTAGGAAGCGCTGCTGGCGGCCACTTCCACAACCAACTCAGCGGCACCTTCAAGATAATCGTCCTGGCTCCGTTGAGCCCGCCCTCCTGCCTTGGGGTCTATCCGTAGAAGAGCATCAGGCTGCGGCTCATTTTCGAGGTCCAGGCGCATAGTAGCGTTGTCGGCAAGGCGCACCCCAGGAGTCGCCGCCCGATAGACTCCCAGCCAAGCCACGAGAGAAGCATGAGGTTCTGCATGACTTTCTAAACGCACTGGTGACGGCATATACACCACTCCTTCTATGAGTTCCGCCTTCTTAATATCCGGCCTAGCCTCATAGCGCCGCTCGAATTCGCAGCGAGTCAGGTGGTCGCCAGCCTCCAATGCCGGAATCGCGACTGCAACCTCAAGTGGTGTGGCTGCTGTAGAAGTCTGCTGTCCCATGGGCGACTCTCCTCTTTGACTGACGACCTCCTCAGATCACCACCCAGCGCTCGCCCTCCTGCCGCACCACGCCTTCCTTCAGCAGCTTATTGAGGTGCGACAAGACCGAGTTACCAGCGGCACCGTGCAAAAATTCCGGTACGTCGGTGTAGATGCGTTTCACCATAGCGGGGATTTCCGCAATTCCGGCTTTCATCGCGTCGAGAATCTGATTTTCTCGCAACTCGCGGTGGGCGATATAGTCGTTGAGCTTCTTGTAAGGCTCACGGATGGCTGGTCCGTGGGCAGGATAAATCACGGCCAGATCGAGCGGCAACAGCTTGCGCAGCGACGCCATGTACTCGATCAACCCGCCGCCCTCTTCCGGCACTACCGTCGTCCCCGCACCTAGCACGAGGTCGCCGGTGAACAGGGCCTTTTCTTCTTCGAGGTAGTAACAGAGGTGATCCTTGGCGTGTCCAGGCGTGTGAATGGCACGCAGCGTGGCACCATCCGTCTGAATCCGTGCGTTGTCTTCGAGATAGGTCAGCGACAAGTTGTAGGCTTCGTCTTTTCCCGGCCAGGGGTGCTTCGAGACTTTGAGGTCGCCAAACCGTGCCCGTACCCGCCCAGCACCACCGATGTGGTCCTGATGCACATGCGTCAGCACGATCTCTTGTAGCTCGTTGCCACCTTTGGTTTCCGCCAGCCCTTTCTCCAGCAAAGGATCGTACACTTCCAAGCCGATGCCGGTGTCGAGCAGGATTGGCCGTTTCCCAGTGCCAACCAAATAAGTGTTCGTTCCAGGGCCGGTGAAAGGGCCGGGATTTTTTCCTAGCACCGTAGAAACGCGATCACTCCAAATGTCGAAGTCGGGCATGCGAAGCCCGGCCATCGTGTCGCTGACAATACGTGTTGGTTGCGCCATGCTTATCTCCCCAAAAAAGTGCGTGCGATGGTTTGCAGTTGAATGTTCGAGGTGCCTTCGTAGATCTTGCCGATTTTTGCGTCGCGATAGAACTTCTCGGCGGGATAGTCCTTGGTGAAACCGACGCCGCCGAAAACTTCCAAGGCTTGTGAGGCGACGCGCTCGCCCACTTGCGAGCAGAAATACTTGGTCATGGCCGATTGGCGCACGAACGACGCCCCGCTCTCTTTCAGGCGCGCGGTGTTGTAGACCATCAGGCGTGCGGCTTCAATCTCCGTAGCCATTTCCGCCAGTTGAAATTGGACCGCCTGAAACTCGGCAATCGCTTTGCCAAATTGCTTGCGCTCCTTCGCATAGGCCAACGCTGCCTCGAACGCGCCTTGGGCCAGCCCTAACATCTGCGCACCGATGCCGATGCGCCCTTCGTCCAACGTCTCAATCGCAACTTTGTAACCAATCCCTACTTCGCCGACAACATTCTCGCGTGGGACGCGTACGTCATCGAGAATCAATTCGCAGGTCGAACTGGCGCGAATCCCCAGCGTGTCTTCTTTCTTGCCGACGCTGAAGCCGGGAAAGTCGCGCTCGACCACAAACCCGGTGATGCCTTTGTAGCCTTTCGTCATGTCGGCGTTGGCAAAGAGCAGATACAGCTCGGCCTCCGCCCCGTTGGTGATCCACATTTTGCGACCATTTAGGACGAACGAATCGCCATCAAGCCGGGCCTGAGTTTGCATGGCAAAGGCATCGCTGCCGGAAGCGGACTCGGACAAGGCATAGGCCCCGACCGCGTTGCGCACCAATCTGGGAAAGAAACGGGCTTTCTGCTCGGGATTGAGCCAGCGGACAAGGGCATTGTTGACGAGCGTATTTTGCACATCAACACAGACGGCGACAGAAGGATCGACACGCGCAAGTTCCTCAATCGCCAAAATCGCCATGAGAAAATTCGCGCCCGCGCCGCCATATATCGCGGGGATTTCGATCCCCATCACGCCGAGCCGGAATAGGTCATCAATCAACTCGCGCGGCAGCTTGCCCTCGCGGTCCATCTCCATGACATGCGGTTTAATTCTTGTTTCGGCAAACTCTCGGACCGTGTCGCGAAAGAGCTGTTCTTCTTCTCTCAGCGTCGTGAGCGGCAAGCAGGAATCGTACAACTCGGGCATAGCGCCACCCCCTCCTAAACGTAATGTTGCGCTATTCATTTCACGTTGCCCCCCCCCTGTCCAGACGCTATAGTCAAGTGC
>SYOC01000129.1 GCA_005804965.1 Pseudomonadota bacterium | reverse complement strand
GTTGCGCCGTTTGCTTCCGTTGCCTTTACCGAGACCGTTTATTAGGATCGGACCTCATGGAAAACTTATGGGACCGTGCTGAAGAGCTACTTGCTGCCGGGAAACCGTTCGTGCTTGCGACGATCATTCGCACCCGTGGGTCAGTGCCACGCGAAGTTGGCGCGAAAATGGTCGTGCCGCGTGAGGGGCAACCGTTCGGAACGATTGGTGGCGGCTGCGGCGAGGGTGAAGTCTTGCGCCGCGCCTATCCATTATTCGAGGAAAATCTGCCGCCTCGCGTCGTCGAAGTCGATCTGACTGGCGATTTCGATCAAGATGAAATTCAAGTCTGCGGTGGGCTGATGGATGTTGCTCTCGATATGTGGCGACCCGAGGAACATCGGGCATTGGCGCATGCGCTTGCTGAAGCGACCCGTACTCGGCGACCGGCAGCGCTCGTGACCGCTATTCACGACGTGCAAGCGCTGCCTGCGGGCACTAAAAGTTGTCTGGCTTTAGGAGCCGAAGGCTCGGTGCTTACCCCAAGTGTGTCACTCGACGAACGCGCTGTGCAAGCGTTTTCGTCCTCGGTTTCTGTTGGCAAGCCCGAACTCTTCAGCATCTCCCCGCAAGGTGAGGTGGTCGAAGACTCGGTGGCACGCCATGAAACGTGGCCGCGCGTTTTCGTCGATGTGCAACCTGGACTGCAAACCCTGGTCATTTGCGGTGCCGGTCACATTGCCCAGCCGTTGTGCGAGATCGGCCACATGATGGGATTCCGCACTATCGTAGTGGATGACCGCTGGGCATTTGCCAACCGCGAACGCTTTCCTCATGCCACGGAAGTGCGCGTTGGTCCGTTCGCTGAAGTATTAGAGAGTCTCGACCTCAATTCGCAAACCTTCGTCGTCGTGGTGACGCGCGGGCACAATTGGGACGAAACCTGCGTGCGCATCGCTTTGCAGAAGAACCCTGGGTATCTCGGCATGATTGGCAGCAAACGTCGCGCGAAAGCGACCTTGGAACGCTTAGTCGAGCACGGCTACAGCACTGAATCCTTGAGCCGTATCCATACGCCGATGGGGTTGGACATCGCGGCTGAGACGCCAGCCGAGATTGCGGTTGCTATCGCCGCTGAGATTGTGCGCGTACGTCGGCACGGGTCACTCGAAACCCTTCCACTGGCTGCGAAATCGCGTGCTAGCGGACCATTGAAGTTTAACGGCTGATTCCCGTTTCCCCCGGGTCGGGCACTCCAAGCAGCCCGTCATTCCGGGCGAGCAACGCGAGACCCGGAATCCAGGCACAGAACCTGGAGTCCCGCCTGCGCGGGAATGACGAACCAGGAGAACCTACGGTTTCTGCCCAGTTGCTGGGGGACTTGTGCTGTGGGCAACTCGGAATGACAGACAACGAAAGGCTCAGAGTTTCGTTATGATCTCCGGCATCATCCTCGCAGCTGGCGAATCTCGCCGCATGGGTTCGCCCAAGGCGCTGCTCCGCTATCAAGGGAAGACTTTCATCGAACGCATTTGCCACAACTTTCTGGCGGCTGGCGTCGATGAGTTGATCGTCGTGCTCGGTGCACGCGCCGAGGAGCTGCAACGCGCCATTCCTGCGCATCCCGCGCTGCGTACGGTTGTGAATCCCAACTATTTCCAGGGGCAGCTTTCTTCGCTCATGGTTGGCATTGGTGGCGTGTCTGCCGAAAGCGCAGCCGCAGTTGTGAATCTGGTCGATCATCCGATGGTAGAGACCAGCACGATCAAGGCATTGCTGACCTCGTTTCGTGCCGAGCCGATGCCAATTCTTATTGCGGCTTACCACGGCAAGCGCGGACATCCGGTGTTGTTCTCCCGCCACGTATACGGTGAGATTCTCGCCGCGCCACTCGATCAAGGAGCAAAAGTGGTCGTGCGTAAAGACCCGAATCGGGTGCGTGAGCTGGAGTTTGATGACCCTGGGATTCTCGCGGATATCGACACGCCAGAGGATTATCGGCGGTTCGTCGGCGGGAAAGCGTAGGGGCGGCCCTGCGTGGCCGCCCTCAGCAAGGGCAACCATAGAGAGTTGCCCCTACATCTCAAATCAAAGCAAAAGACCCGGCGAGCTACGCCGTCTTCTGCAAAAACTCCACAGGCACGCCGTCGGGATCTTCCGTGTAGAAGCTGCGCATAGTGGGCGCGATCTGCACGAGACCCGAAGTAATGACCACATCGCCCCGTTGCTGCACTTCTTTGAGCTTGGCCTCGACATCAGGAATATAGATACACAGGTGCGGACTGCCGACGTTGTTGTGGTGGAGATCCAGCGTCGTTCCTCCCTTTGCCACATACTCAATAAGCTGGAGCATGAAGGAGTCGAGCGTAAGGTGCGCGACTTTCAGTTCCGCGCCCGGGTTATTGGTCAGCACATCGAATTGCTCGCTTCTGACATTCATCATCTTAAACTCAGTCTCCTTCATTCCTACGACATCGCGATAGAACGCGACCGAGCGCTCCAGATTCTTGACCGTCAGTCCGACGTGAAATAGTTCTGACATAATCCTTTCCTCCTTTTCTCTGTGCTTCTGCCTGTGTTCGTGATAGAGCAGATGGCAGTTTAGGTCTAGAGGTCGGGGAATGCACTGTTCCGCTTGCCAGCATGAGAATCGTGAAGAGGCGAAGTTTTGTGAAGCCTGCGGGCAGAAACTTGCGCTGACCTGCTCGGCGTGCGGTAATCCGGCGCGAGCAGGAGCGGCGTTTTGCGATACCTGCGGCACGGCGCTCAAAACTAAGTCAAAAGTCAAAAAGCAAAGGTCAAAAGGCAAAAACCAATCCCTAACCCCTAATCCCCAATCCCCATTGGGTGAGCGTCGCCAACTCACCGTGATGTTTTGTGATCTCGTCGGGTCCACGGCGTTGTCGGCGCGGCTGGACCCGGAAGAGTTACGAGCTGTTGTTCGGGACTACCAACACGTTTGTGGCGAAGTGATCCGCCGGTTTGATGGGCACGTGGCGCAATATCTCGGCGACGGCGAAAAACGTGAACAACTCGCGCTGGGCGAAACGCCTAATCTTGCCGCGCGGCTGCAAGGCGTCGCCGAGCCTGACACGGTTGTCGTGAGTGCGGTGACATATCGGCTCATTGAAGGGTTGTTCGATAGCGAAGACCTCGGTGCTGTGGAGTTGAAAGGCATCGCCCTCTATGACCCCCAGCAGCACCGTGCTCTGGCTGTTCTCTATGGTGGAGCTGACCCTGGGATGTATTGCCTCTCAGGTGTGGCCTTCGCCCTCTGGAATCTTGGCTATCCGACCCAAGCCCTGAAGCGGAGCCAAGAGGCGATTGACCTGGCCCAGGAGCTGTCTCACCCTCATAGTCTGGCTTTTGCCCTGAGCCTTGCTGCTAGGGTCCATCAGCTCTGTCGGCGGGAGCAGGCCGCCCAAGACCTGGCAGAGGTAGTCATTGCGCTCTCGACCGAGCAAAGGCTTGCGTTCTGGTTAGCGTGGGGAACCACCGTGCGAGGAGGAGCGCTGGTCGAGCAAGGGCGGGGAGAGGAAGGAATTGCACGGATACATCAGGCTTTGACACGAAAGATTTGCAGGAGGCGAAGGCGCTGTTAGTGGAATTGGAGGGATGACGTGTGGACGCTGTGTACTCGGTGGACGGGGTGCCGATTCGTCTTACTGACGAGAGATGGGAGCACATTGTCAGCAACAAACCCTACATGTCAGCATATTATGAAACAGTGCTCGACGCTATTGAACGCCCAACCTGGATTCTGCGGGGATATGCTGGAGCTCTCGTCGCTGTTTTATCTTTAGGTAAGCGGCAATATCTTCATGTGGTGTATCGTGAACTCGACCAACAGGATGGTTTCATTGTGACAGCTTTTATTTCTCAGAAGGTGAACCGGAGTGCGATCATATGGCCAAAGAAGCGTTAGCGAAAAAAAGTTTAGGACACTTGCTGAAAGCCGTTTCGCATTTGGTACAGTTGCCAAAACACCGCATGTGGTTGGACTACGATGAGGACGCGGATGTCCTGTATATGCATTTCGTAGAGAAGGCAGACGCAACCCACAGTGAAATGCGGGAGGATGGCGTCATTTTCGATTACAGAGATAAAGATCTTGTAGGAGTCACCGTACTAGAGGCTTCACAGCGATAGATGACCTGCCTCTTTACAGACGAGAAAGGGCTGTCATTGCCCGACGCCCCTGAGAGGAGAACGAGCCAATGGAATGGGATACGGTCCGTTTTGAGCGCGAAGAGCAGGTGGGCTATGTGATCTTGGATCGCCCGGCATCGCTGAATGCCGTGAACGATCAGCTCATTCTCGATCTTGAATCCGCCTGCCAGGCTATCCAACGTGAGGCGGACCTGCGGATAGTCGTGGTGAAAGGGGAAGGCCGAGCGTTCTGCTCGGGGATGGACCTTACTGCCGCCGCGCATCGTCCCCCAACTCCTGAAGCGTTGACTGCGGCGTGGCTACCGTGGATGCGTGCGCTCCACATCTTGGAAGAGCTTCCCCAGCTCACGATTGCCTCCGTTCATGGTCCCTGCCTGGGGGCGGGGTTCGAGTTGACGTTAGCTTGCGATTTTCGCATTGCGGCGACGACGGCATTTTTCTCTTCGCCGCAGGTGCTCTACGGCTCGCCGGCAGATGCCGGACCAACCTACCGCTTGCCGCAGTTGATCGGACTGGCCAAAGCTTTGGAGATCGTCATCTTGGGTGAACGCTTCAATGCTGCGCAAGCCGAACGCTGGGGGTTGCTCACGCGGGTAGCAGAGCCTGAAACCTTGGCTGAGGAAACGAAGAAGTTGGCCGACCGTTGCCTACAAGTTGGAGCGAAGGCGGCGACCGCTGCAAAATTCTTGCTACGCGACGCCGCCGCGATGGATTTTGCGACTTTGACTGAAGCAATCGACCGCGCTCGCTCGGATTCTCTGGCCACCGGCGAGCTTGATGAGTCGATGCAGGTGTACCGCGAGAGACGGAAACCGCGCGTCTGATGGTATGCGCGACGTTATTCTCTCCTTCATCGCCGCGCTGCGCCAGGCTGGGCTGCGAGTCTCGCTCAGCGAAAGTATGGATGCCCTGCAGGCTCTGGCTGCGGTAGGAGTTGAGAAAGATCTCTTGCGCGAAGCCTTGGCTGCCAGCCTCGTGAAAGAGGAAGAGGATCGTCCAGTTTTTGATGAGGTCTTTGCTCGTTTCTTTGCTGGACCCAGCCGCCAGCGCAAAGGCAAACATCCTCAATCCAGTGGCGGAGGCGAGAAACAACACATCAAAGGACAAGGCACGTCAGCGCAACTGCAAGCCCCGCCGCCAGAGCAGCAACGACCTGGAGAGCCGTGCATTTCCCAACCCTCGCAGGATTCACCTGCGCAGGACCAACAAGACTCGCCAAAACAGCAGGAGAAGGGCAACCGGGACGAACGAGAGCGCCGACAAGCGCCGGGGCTTGCCCAGTCTCCGGCACCAGATGCTCCCTCGCGTTCTCTTCGCCACAGAGCGTTGTTGGAAAAGCCATTCAAGGAGTTCGATGCTCGTGATGTCGAAGCGACCAAAGGACTCATGGCCGAGCTGGCACGCAAACTCCGAGGTCGGCTCAGTCGCCGCTTCAAGCGAGCAAAACGTGGGCGACTCGATTTTCGCCGCACCTTTCGTGCTTCGATCGCGCACGGTGGCATTCCCATCGAACTGTCCTGGCGTCGCCGTCGTCCTGGGAAACCTGACCTCGTGGCCTTCTGCGACTTGTCCGGCTCGGTGGCGATGGTCAGCGATTTCCTTCTCGCGTTGCTGGCCCCAGCCGAGGACTACCTGCGCAAGGTGCATTCTTTCGCTTATGTGGATCGTTTGTGTGCAGTCTCGTTCGAGAACGGCTACGTCGTGCCGCACGAGGAACTCGACCTCTACGCGCGTTCGGATTTTGGTAAAGTCCTGCAACAGTTTTGGGTTGAGGGGGAATCGCTACTGACGCGCAACACCATCGTGCTGATATTAGGAGATGCGCGTAACAATCGCCGCCCGCCGCGACCGGACGTGTTGGCGCGGATACACGAGCGCGTCAAGGCGCTCATCTGGCTGAACCCTGAACCACGCGAGCGCTGGAATACCGGTGACAGCGTGATGGCGCTCTATACCCCGGTCTGCGACGTGGTGCTGCCCTGCGGCACGCTAAAGGAGCTGCTTAACGCGCTGGGCCGGGCTTTCCCTGCTTGAAGCCCATGCTATGGTGGCGTCCGCCGTTTTCCCACGGCTGTGGTGAAGCGGAAGAAGAGGCCGGAAGAACCGTATGATAAGAACGTTATATCCTTTGTTGTTGCTGGTGTTGCTGGTGGCTGGCGCATGTTCCTACATTTTGCCGAAGAGAACCGTCGAGTGCTGCGAAAACAAAGCCGCCTGTTGTTTCGAAGAGATGTGCTGTCTGCCGCGCTATGCGGTGGCGGCGGGAAAAGAACCCAAGCCTTTCACAACCAACATTCCTGTTTATGGCACGTCGCGAGAAGAAGACCTGCAGCCGCCGCCAGGGGCCGTGGTCGTGAAAAAAGGCTGGCTTGCGCGGCTGAACCCGTTTGGCAGCGCTGACGACGGCTACCGCCCGCGCAGCCCGTCGCCCGATACCACGACAAGCACGAGCCAAGAAGAGCAAAGCATTTGGGACCGGCTGTGGCCGTTTTGAGGCGGGCCGTCTCTTTGTCGGCCCTGACCTGCTAGTGAACAGTCTTCTCCCCCACCAGGACGAGCACCCCGGAATACTGGTGCAGTGAGTGTTGCCGTTGAATCGGCGCAATCTCGCAGCCAGTGAAAAAGCCGATGAGCGGCATGTCGCCGAAATGCTGCCGGATATAAGCGACATCGAGGTCCGGCAGACCATACAACCCACGGCCTCTACCCAGGCAATTGAAATACAGCCCGAAGCCGGGGCGCTGCTCGCCCCACTGCTGCACTTGCGATTCGAGCGTGACTTTCAGATCTTCTCGCGAGGCGCTGCCGTCGCGCAACGTGAAGACCATCTTTTGTCCCTGACGAATGTCATCTGCTACCGCGACGATGCCTTGGCGTGGGTCGACGCCGACAATGTTGCGGATGATGCACTCGCCGCGCACGATGCGTTGGCGTTCGGCATCGACCGGCAGACCCACGAAGACAAACGCCGCTGCCCGCCGCAAATCTTCGATCAGGGGTTTGCGCACGACTTCAGAGAAAACGTCGAAGGCAGGACGGCCATCGAGTTCGAGAATCAAGTTCTGATGCGCTTTGGTCACGGTATGCACGGCCCCAATCGGCTGGCAGGCTTGGGCGATGCCGATGGTATGTTGAAACTGTCCGCTCAACAGCACCCCAGACAGAGCGTCGTTGCTAACCGTGTCGCCACACAGTTGAAAGGTTTCTCCCAAGGTGCCGTCTTCTGACGCGCCGCCACCAACGACAGGCACGGTGGGAGCAACCTGAGACACGCCCGCGAAAAACGCGGCGGAATTAAAGTTGTAGGTGTCGGGAAACACTACCAGCAGATTGTCCGCCTCGGGGTGAGCCTGCGCGAGTGCGGCAGTCTCCTCGCCGACCTCACGTCCGCGCCCACGTAACTGCGGGATGAAAAACCGTGAAGCTGAAAAAGTATCTGCTCTTACGGTCAGCACCGCCACTCCAGGGGCACGTTCGATCTCGCCATCGGTAGTTAAGACGCCGCCAGCGCTGCACCCCACGACGTGGGTGGCGTGCGCGGTGTCTTTGACGGTGCGCAACAGGCGACTGTACAGCGGCCCGTGTTCTACGGTGGCGAACACGAGGGCAAGGTCTGCGCTGCCTGCTCCGGCGCGTGCGAGTGCCGTGCTCGTGGCTTCTAGCGCCGCTTTCTCGGTATCTTTGAGCGTGGACAGTCCGACTCCGGCGTGTAGCATATTGTGCTCCGTGGCGATGAAACGCCGCATCTTCGTCATTCCGGGCAAGGCCGCAGGCCGCGACCCGGAATCCAGTCCTACCCCTGGATTCCAGATCTCGCTCCGCTCGCCTGGAATGACGGGTTCCTGTATTTCTATGCCATTCGCTGGCCTGCCCTACTTCACCGCCTCTGGCTTCTTTAGCCCCAAGCGTTCGTAGTATTTTTCCGGCACCTTGCTCTTATCTTTGTAAATAATGAACGAGCAATGCTCTTTCCCGAGCACCGCTGCTGGTTCGACGACAACGAACGGCGCACCGTTCTTTTCGATGTCTACCATCTCCATTGGCGGTTCGTGGGCGCAGTAGACGGGGAAATTGGCGCGGTTATAGGTCATGCGTTGCGGCTTTTCGATGGTGAGGAAGGCATTCGGACCTTCGTACTTGCCTTCGAGTACGAGCCGCCCGCCGCTGCCGCACGGACGCATCTGAATGACCACTTTTTCGTCGTCCTCTTCGATGTGCATCGGTTGCAGATGGCCGCGCAGACCGGCGACGAACATCTTGATGCGCTGCTGAAGCGTGGGGGAGCCTTGCGCCATCTTTTCGAGATTCGGTGTCCACCACGCTTTCACTCCCTCGGTCATGACCTCTTCCAGCGCGGCATCGCCAAAGCGACGACCCACGGCGCTCAACGTCGCGGTGGTCCAATCGCGATAGAGATCGTGCATGCTGGTGAACTCGTTATACATGCGCTGGGCAATTTGCTTGGCTTTCTGTGTGTCCCCAGCGTCGATAGCTTCGGTGAGGCGGTCGAGACTGCGTTTTTCCATTTCCCGTAGTTCGGCTTCTGCAAACAGGCGATCTGCCATGGGTATGTCCTCCTTCATACGATGCTCTTGTCAGTCTGTGCGGGGTATAGCTCACTCCCTGCGGCATTGCAAAGCCTAGGCGCTCCGGCTGTAATGCCGCCATGCCACATGCAGACGTGAGGCCCACACGGCGTTTACCTCGTACCGGACATCTGAAGCTTTCGCCCATCAAAGCCATCGAATTAGCGGCGAGCCGCGTACCCGGTGCAGTGTCGCTGGCGCAGGGGATTCCGAGTTTTGATACGCCAGAGCTGATTAAAACCTTCGTCCAGCAGAAAATCGCTGAGGGTGCCTGTGCGAAATACTCCCTGTCGCCTGGGCTGCCGGAGCTGCGCGAACTGATCGCCGAATCCCTGCTGCGCGAAGGCATGCATTACGATGCCGATAGCGAGATCATTGTCACGTGCGGCTCGATCGAGGGCATTGCTTCTACGCTGCTGACGCTGACCCAGCCGGGAGATGAAGTGATTCTGCCGTCTCCAAGTTACGCCTCGTATCAAGAAGTGGTGCGCATGGCTGGCTGCACGCCGCGTTTTGCTGCACTACGCGAGGAAGAGAATTTTGCCTTCGATCTCGATGCGTTCGAGCGCTGCATCTCGCCGCGCACCAGCGCGATTCTCTACTGTAATCCCAACAATCCGACGGGGACGGTCTTTTCGAAAGAAGAGACTGTGGCCCTGGTTGAGTTAGCCGAGCGCCACGATCTGTTTTTGATTATTGATGAAGCCTACAAAGACTTCGTGTTTACCAAAGAGCCTTATTTCAGTCCCGCACAGATCCACGAACAGCGTGGGCGAGTCGTGCGGGTGTTCACGTTCTCGAAAGCCTACGGTATGACGGGCTGGCGGGTAGGGTATGTACACTCGGATGCTCGCAACGTGCGCGAAATCCTCAAAGTACACGATGCGCTTGTCACTTGTGCGCCGGTGGTGTCGCAGTATGGGGCGATTGCTGCTCTCGAATATGGCGAGGCGTCGATTACCAGTTTTCGTCAGGCGTTCAAAGAGCGACGCGACCGTACGCTGCAACATCTGGAAGCCTTTGCTCATGTGTTCGATTACCAGAAGCCGGAAGGTGCCTACTTCGTTTTTCCGCGCGTGAAGGACAGCGTCCCGCGTGCCCGCGATTCTCGTCGCCTTGCTTTGCATATCCTTGAGCACGCCAAGGTCGCCCTCGTGCCTGGCGTGGCTTTTGGCCCGAGTGGGGAGGCCCATCTCCGCCTCAATTTTGGCCGCGACGTGGCGGACATCGACACCGCGTTCGAGCGCTTGCGTGTCTATTTTCAGCAACAGCTCCCCGTAAACGGAGCACGGCGCGAAGCGCTGGTCGCGCCGGTGCCAGTACACGTCGATGCTGCACCCCCATCGCTTGCCGAACCGGCGACACGAGGCTGGCTGCGGCAAAGCGCGACGCGAGTGGCCACATGGTATTTGCAAAGTGCGGCGCGCTTCTTTTTACGCAGAAAAAAGCCACAAGTAATCGCGATTGCCGGGAATCGTGGCAAAACTGTGGTGAAGCGGCTCTTTGGTGAATTGCTGGGCGGGCATTATCGCGTGCGCACGAATCCGCGCTCGTACAATACCGAGATTGGCTTGCCGCTGGCCGTCTTGAATATTGAGTTGGAGACCCAGTCGCTACGGAAAACCTTGTGGGCGTTGCTGCGAGCCGGGTGGACGGCGCTGGCTTCGCCTGAACAACCCCAGGTGCTGGTCGTTGAACTCGGCATTCGTCGGCGTGGCGATATGCGGCGCTTGCTGCACACGCTCCAGCCGGATGTCACCGTGCTGACTGCGCTTGCCCCAGGATATCAGAACGACATTGAAGGTATCCGCATTCAGCAGGAAGAAATGCGGACCTTATGTCAAAGCATAGGAGCGCGTTGCCAGTTCCTGATCGAAGAGAGCGATCTGCTGCTGCAAGAGGCTGTACATGGGCTGCCGTTGCAGTCCGTCTCGTTGGGATCGGCGCAATGGTCAGAGAACGGTCACGGTCTACTCCTGCGCAGCCACACGCAAGAATATGCAGTAACGCGTGAACTGATTGGTGAAAGCGAACGGGTAGCGGTGCAAGCCGCCGTACTGTTCGCTGAGCAGTGGACTTCGCTAACCACGGAGGACATTCGTCGATTCTTGGCTGGCGAAGACACTGCTCCGAATGAAACTGGAAAAATGAGGCCAAGCTGAGGCAGAGGATGACAATGGATTACCCTACCTACGAAGATGTCTTGAAGGCGCAAGCCGTCATTGGGCGGTATTTGCTACGCACCCCAACCTACGATTACCCTGGTCTCTCGCAGGTGATTGGCGGTCAGTTGTGGGTGAAGCACGAGAACCACTTGCCCATCGGTGCCTTCAAGGTGCGGGGCGGCATCAACTTCATGGCGTCGCTGTCGGAAGCAGACCGGCGGCGCGGCGTGATTACTGCCACACGCGGCAATCACGGTTTATCTATCGCCTACGCTGCGCGTGTGTTCGGAGCCAAGGCGGTGCTTGCCGTGCCGCTCGGTAACAATCCCGAAAAGAATGCAGGGATGCGAGCGCTGGGGGCTGAGGTCGTAGAGTATGGCAAAGACTTTGACGAAGCACGCGAGCATGTCGCAGCTTTGGTCGAGACGCATAGCTATCGCTATCTGCATCCCGCCAATGAGCCGTTGCTGATCGCTGGGGTCGGCACCGGTGCCTTAGAGTTGTTTGCAGATGCCCCACCTCTGGATGTGCTGATCGTGCCGGTCGGGTTGGGGTCGGGCATCTGCGGTGCCGCGCTGGTACGCGAACGTCTCAGCCCCAAGACGCGCTTGATCGGGGTGCAGGCTGAACGTGCCCCAGCGGTGGCGTTGTCGTGGAAAGAGAAACGTATGGTCACGACGGACAGCGCGGATACCTTTGCTGACGGGTTGGCGACGCGGATTCCAGCAGAGATGACTCAAGCGATCATCAACCAGAAAGTCGATGACATGGTGACCGTCAGCGAAGAGGAGATTGCTGCTGCGATTCGCCTTTTCCTATTCCACACGCACAATGTCGCCGAAGGGGCTGGGGCTGCGTCGCTGGCGGCGGCGGTGAAGCTGCGGGAGCAGTTGGTGGGAAAGCGGACGGCGATTATTCTCAGCGGCGGCAATATTGATGCGGCGACGTTGCGGCGGGTGCTGGGGAAAGAATAAAGCAGGGGTGGCAGAGACGGAGACTCAGCAAACTTTCACAGCGAGGTAATTCCCATGGTGGCAGTAGCAGTGACAACTTCTCCACTGATTCGCCAGTACACGCTCGAAGAATTTTGGGCATTGGATAACCCGCCCGAGGGAGGACACTACGAACTGATCGCAGGAGTTTTATATATGGTGCCACCACCGGATATCATCCATTCTACTGCCGTGTCTCGCTTGAATCGCTTTTTTATTGTTCACCTTATCGCTCACCCGGAACTTGGCGAACTCTTCGTGCCGCGCGCGGCCATCTGGACTTCGGCGCACACTTACCTGGAACCGGACCTCATGTTCGTCAGCGCGGCACGTCTCGCAACTACCGATGCTGGTCGCCTTACGACTGCGGATTTGGTGATTGAGGTGATCTCGCCGAGTACTGCCGTGTATGATCGCACGACTAAGGCCGATACCTACGCGGCTTTACAAGTGGGTGAGCTGTGGCTCCTCGACACGATACGAAAAACCATCGAGCAGCGCGTGCTTGGTACACAAGGGTGGGAAGAGCCAAGAGTTCACGCGCTGGGAGAGACGGTGCAGGCTGTGCGTCTCCCAGGTTTCTCCTGCGCTGTGGACGCCGTGTTTTCCTGAATGATCGTGTTGTTGGCTGAGGCTAGGGAGAATCTTTCAAGGGTCAGCTTTCCGCCCAGCGGTCGTCTTCTTCCACGACGATCACTTGCATGCCCATACGCGCGACTTCCTCTGCCCGCGCGACTGCGTCCTCGCGGCGTGAGAAGGGACCGAGCCGCACGAGGTAGTAGCGCTTCAATCCAGTGTCCATAGGGCTGATGTAGACATCGCGATAGTGTCCCGTCATCCGCGCTTTCAAGGAAGACGCCATCCCGGCATCGGCATACGAGCCAAGTTGTACAGCATAGGAAATCGTTAAGACTGGAGCCACAGACGAAAGCACTTCGACGCGCACTGGCGCGACGCCCGGCCCATAGACGCCGATGCTGCGTGCGGCAGCGTAGGAGAGGTCGATAAGGCGACCGCCAACGTAGGGGCCACGGTCGTTGATCCGCACTTCGATGGCTTGTTTGGTCTGGAGGTTGGTGACCATGACATGAGTACCCAGGGGCAAGGTGAGATGCGCTGCTGTCAACTCGTTCTGGTTGTAGACCTCGCCATTGGCCGTCAGTTTGCCGTGAAAGCCGGGGCCGTACCACGAGGCGAGGCCTGTCTGTATCGCGCCGGGAGTGCCAGAAGGAACCGGCGTTGGCGTCGGCTGTGAACGGGGAGACGACGCAGGGCGGCGCTGTTCCACAGTGCTGCAGCCCCCGACCACAAGAGCGAGGACGAGAGCCAATATGAAAGAGTGTTGCCGCCAGCCGTTCACCGCCACCATACGCGGGAGGGATTATACTGAGGGGACGGCATGGTAGCAATTCTCTTTTCCGGCCTTCTTCGCAGGGCGGGGGTGAGAAGATGGGCAGCAGCCCCCTGAAAGACGAACTCAGCGGTGAAATGTCGGCACGACCGTGTCGCCAAACAGGCGGATGCAGTCCAACACGCGGCTGCGCTCCGGACCGCCGGGAAGGCGGAAGCGCATCACGACGTAATCCACGTCATACTCATGCGCGTACATGGCGAGCTGGTCGATGCACTCGTGCGGTGTACCCGCCACAGCATGGCGAAAGCAGTTAGCGACGGTGAAGTCGGCTTCCGAGCGGAAGTCAGGGTGGTGCGTCAACAGTCCGTAGCGATGATAAAAGAGTAATTCTTGGACGTAGATCTCACCGAATATGCGCTCAGCTTCTGCTCGCGTCGGTGCCACCCAGCCGTCGCGCATCAGCACCACGTGCGACTTGCGACCGGCTTTGGCCGCCGCTTCGCGGTACATGGCCACCTGACTTTTCCAGGTTTCTTTTTGGAGCGGAAACGGATCGCTGCACCATGCGTCGCCGCTACGTCCGGCCCGTTGGATGGTGTATGGGAACATGCCGCCGAGCCACAATTCTGGATACGGCTGCTGCAAGGGCTTGGGCGTGATACGGACGTTTTCATAATTGAAAACATGGCCGTGAAACGAGAAGGTGTCTTGCTGCCACGCCAGCTTGAGGACTTCCAGCCCTTCCTCGAACCGTTGCCGTCCGCCTTTCATGGGGATAGCGAACGCGTTGTGGTAGTCGGGATGATAGCCGGACGCGAGACCGCAAATCAGCCGGCCTTTGGACATCAGGTCAAGCATCGCCATCTGTTCAGCGATATGCACCGGGTCGTGAAGCGGCAGGATGAGAATGTACGTTCCCAGCCGAATCCGCGTTGTGCGTGTCGCCAGCCCAGCCAGCAACAACAGCGGCGATGGAAACAGGCACTCCGTGCGCGTGTGGCGCTCGGGGACAAGCAGGCCATCAAACCCCGCTTGCTCAGCGGCATCTGCCTCTTGCCACAGATGGTCAATAAAGCTGGTGACTTGCCCGCTCGACGGCATAGGCATGTTGTAGGGGCCGCCGTGAGTGTCGAGGAGATAGCCGATTTTCATGGATTTGGCCAAGTGGTTAGTAATGAGTTGGTAGTGATTAGTAGGTGGTTCGTAGCTATTCGCGACGATAAATGAGGACAAGGGAGTTGAGCGGACTAAAAGCTAATAACTAACGACTAAAAACTCTCTTTGCATTTCGGCAACACTTCTTTCCCAAACCGCTCGATACACTGCATCGTCTCTTCATGACTGGGACCGGTGGGATGCCGCAGTGAAAAGATCATGTACTGACAGTCAATCTCGCGTTGGTAGCGTTTGACCTCGGCGATGACCTCGTCCGGGGTTCCGCAGAGTAAGCGGTTGGGCGCGACGCGCTCGAACGTCCACTCGGCATCGGCTTTGATCTCTTTGACCCACGGCTCCCACTGTGCATTGAAGCGACCAGAGGAGAAGAAACCCAGCTTCAAGTAGAACAAGTGATAGGCTTGGATATGCGGCCACCATACGTGTTCGACCTCGGCGCGACTCTCACCGACCCAAGCGTCGCGTAGCAGAGCGACTGTGACACGTGGGTTCCCAGCACGCGCGGCGGCGGCGCGGTAAATCTCGCTCCAGGCTTTCATCACCGCGAAGTTGTGGAGTGGATCGCTCACCCAGCCATCGGCGAGGCGACCGGCGCGCTTGAGCGTGATCTCTGACATGGCACCAATCCAGATGGGCGGATGTGGGCGGCGCACCGGGCGCGGCGTGATCGTGACATCGCTGAAATCGAAGTGGCGACCATGAAAAGAGAACGGTTGTCCGCTCCAAGCGTGTTTGAGAATCGCCAGCGACTCGGTGAAACGCGAGGCCGCCTCGGACAGGGGGATCTGAAAAGCATCGAACTCTTTTTGTACCAGTCCAAGTCCAGCCCCGAGAATGAAGCGACCTTTCGCGATGTTGTCGATCACCGCGATTTGCTCGGCCACATGCAGCGGATGAAACAGCGGAAGCTGCATGATGCTGGTGCCGATTTCAGCCCGCTGCGTTTTCGCCGCCAACGCAGCAGCGAACGTCAGCGGTGCTGGCAAATAGCCATCCGGCATTTGATGATGCTCTGGCACGAAAAAGGCGTCGAAGCCGAACTGCTCAGCATATTGCGCTTGCGCGAAGATCTCATCGTAGAGGCGCGGGATGTGGTCGCCGTTGGGTGGGTCCTGGGTGTGAAAGAGCAGTCCGAATTTCATCTGCCGCCCTCCGCATAACGCTGGACCACATATAACCCGTCGGGTGTGAACGGCTCCACCTGGGCATGCTGGAAAATCTCCTGAACGGAGAGGAGTGACACGCTTTCGACCTCTTCTGCTTGGAGAGTCAGCGGGCCGTCATAGGTACACGAAAAAACGCCACCCCATACGCGGGTACCGGGGTCGGAGAAGTAAAAGTCGAATAAGCGCGTCAGCGGTACATCACGAATACCCATCTCTTCGGCTAATTCGCGCACGGCGCTTTGCTCATAGCTTTCACCTGACAACACCACGCCGCCAGTGGCGGGGTCGTAATACCCAGGGAACACGTCCTTCGTTGTTGTGCGTTTTTGGACATAGAGTTGTCCTTGGGAGTTGAAGACCAGGATGTAAGTGCTGCGATGCGCAAGGTTCTTTGCTCGCATCGTGCGGCGCGTCGCGGCACCGATGACGTGGTTGCGTCCATCGACGAGGGCGACGATTTCGTCTGCTGGGTTCATGCAGCCCGGCACGATACTGAGGCGCTAGGAACCTGTCAACCGCTGGGAGTTGCCAGCACGGTGCGCGACCACGTAAGAGAAGAGTCCTATGGCGCGTGCAGTGATCGTCTTTGCCAAGGCTCCAGCGGTTGGTCAGGTCAAAACCCGGCTCTGCCCACCGCTCTCGCCAACTGAAGCAGCGGAACTCGCGAGTTGCTTTCTCTTCGACTCCGTCGCGCGGGCGTGTGCATTGCCGCAGGTACAGGTTTGTTTGGCTTTTACTCCTGCCGAGAGCGAACCGCGTTTGCGTGAGCTGTTGCCGTTTCCTCTGCACTATTTCCCGCAGCGTGGTGGGTCATTGGGCGAGCGCGAAGCCAATGCGTTTGCTGATGTGTTTGCTGCTGGATTCGCGGAGGTGCTGTTGATTGGCAGCGATATTCCTACGCTGCCGCGCCTGCATCTCCAACAAGCGTTCGAGTATCTGGACACACCTGAAAACGATGTCGTTATCGGCGCGAGCAAGGATGGCGGATATTATTTGATCGCTATGCGCATGCTGCATCTGGCGTTGTTCGAGGACATTCACTGGAGCACGTCGAGCGTCTTCGCAGAAACACTAGCTCAGGCACGACAGGCGAGGCTGCGCGTTGCGCAGGTGCCGGCTTGGTACGATGTCGATGAGCACGCCGATTTGTACAAGCTGATTGAGGAGCTGACTCCACCGGAAAGTGCTGCATACGCCCCGCAGACGCGGGCCGCTCTGGTGCGGCTCGGGCTGGTGTAGGTTAGAGAGCGGCAATGCGCGGCTCTGCGCACTCCAACACCTCTCGCTTCAATCGCGTGAAGGCATCGACGCCTTCTTTAACTACGGCGGTGGCGACTTGCAGCGCCTTGAGGCCGCTGTGGAGAAACGTTGCTGCCTCAGCTCCGCTCGCAACGCCGCCGACACCGATGATGTCGATCTTCCCGTGTACTAACTGGAGCATGGTCTGGGCTTGCGAGGGTGTACCGTTGAGGGAAGCGTTATGACAAACAACGGTGCGGATGTCGGCATCATCGAGCACGGCGGCAACTTCTGCGAGTGGCAGTGGTACGGTGGAAGGGAATTTGATTGCCACTGGTGTCGAGACGGCTTGACGGATGGCCGAGATAATCTCGAAGAGACGGGCCGAAGAGGCGAAGGGGTTTACGTGGCGGTGAACGTGGGGATCGTTCAGGTTGATTTCGATCAAATCCGCACCGGATGCCGCTAGTGCTTGCGCCGTAGAAATGAATTCTTCTAACGAGAGCCCTGCGACGCTGGTGATAATTGGTTTCCCGGCGCGGCGCAGCTCTGGTAGTAGAGACGCATAGTAGGCCACCCCAGGGTTCTCGATACCGCACCGTGCACCCGGGTCGAGAAAAGACTCTTGCGTAATCGACTTGGTGACGACTGCCCCAGCGTCAGAAGCGGCCAAGGCGAGCAGTTCCTCACGGCTGGTGGACAGCGCCCCGGCGGCATTCATTAAGCAGAACGGAAAAGCGACGCCAGCAATAGTCGGAGTGGTGTTCAACATGACTCAATCTTTCCCTTTCCACTTGAGGCCGGTATCGGTGAAAATGATGAAGCCGATGATGAGGGCCAGCACTCCGAGACCACGGAAGACCATTTCCAGTGGATTCATGGTTTTACCTTCTTTACCCGATACGAATGGTCTCGGCGAGCTGCGGTGCCTTGCCTCCCTCTGGTCCCAGCAAAGCTGCGGCGACGTGATCGTCGTGGGAAAACGACACCCACAAATGCTTCGCCCGCGCTTCGGCGAAGAATCGTTTTTTCGCGGTGATCGTCCCCAACGGATTGGTATCGTATGCGGCATTCCAGGCCAGTCGAATGTGCGACGTGGTTGGCACAATGTCTGCCAAATGAATCAGCCCTGTTCCTCCAGCTTCGACGATGACGCATTGATGCCAGTCGGCATGCCCGCCGGAAACCGCCGTACGCACGGCAGGTGCGATGGCCGAGTCGCCTTCCAGCAGCGCAACGTTATCGAGCACGCGCAGGCACTCCGGTGCATGCCGATACGCCGCTGCTAGTCGCTCGTCTGTGGGCGTAAGTGCGAGGTCCCACTCGGCTTTCTGAATATAAAAACGCGCTTTGGTGAAAATCGGGCGGAGGTCGCCGCTAGGAGATTTATCGAGTACGCCGCCGACGTGATCGAAATGCAAGTGCGAGAACACGACGTGAGTCACATCTCCTGGTGCAAGCCCCACTTCCCGCAAGCCATCGGTCAGACGAGTTGCCGGTTCTGGGTCATAAATCTGCCGTTCGCGCTCGCTCAATCGGTTGCCGATGCCGGTATCAACGAGAATCACTTCATGCCCGGTCAGAATCAGCGGGCAGGTCAGGCTCATCTTAATGCGATGCCGGGCATTGGCCGGCTTCTCTTTTTCCCACAGCTCGCGCGGGACAATGCCGAATTGCGCACCGCCATCGTCCCACCAGAATCCAGCGTTCAAGAAATGAATGGTAATGTGCCCAGCTTGTAACATGCCCGCGACTATAGCCGACTTCTGCGGTCGGTGGCCAGGGGTCAGGAAGACGGGGAGACTTCTGACACGAAATCCTCGAACTTGCCGTTTTTACCGCGTGCCAAGGCAGTGTGGTAGGTGAACGTAAAAAGAAACGGATAGCCGAGTGAGGCATTGAGCACGCTGGTCAGACGAAGCTGTTCTGGCTCGCTCAAAGGACGGGGGGCTACGATGCGGGCTTCGATATGCTGAGGGGTTTTCTGCACGAGTTGGAGCTGACGAATCGGCGCGATCTCCATCCACTCGTGTTCAGGAAAGCTGGGCCAATGACGCCGACCGTCTGGCAATACGATCAAATTTCGCTCACGGCCCAAAACGCGGCGAATGACCGGCAGGCCCCGCCCGCAGACGCAGGGCGGACCGACTTCGACGTAGTCTCCCAGCGCGTAGCGAATCAGCGGTGCGGCAAAATTCATTAACGTGGTCAGCACCACACGGCCAATAGTTCCAGGGCGACACGGTTGGCCTGTGTCATCGAGGATTTCGATGATGAGATGTTCGCTTTGCAGATGTGCGTGCTCTGTCTCTGGGCATTGGAGGGCGATGTAGCCGACTTCTTGCGCACTGTACACGTCAGACACCGGGACGTTCCAGGTCTCTTGAAGCTGCTGGCGGAGGACCGGGCGCAGGGTTTCCCCATAACTACGCACTTGACGTAGGTTGGGCAGGGCAATGCCTTTTGCGCGGCATGTTTCGGCCAATGCTTGCAGATTGGTTGGCAGGCTGAGCAGGTAGGTGGGTTGTTGTTCTTGCAGCCACGCCACCTGAATGTCGATAGACTCGCTACTATGGAGTAGCGCTGCCGGACCAGTCGCGAACAGCAAATCCATGGGAGGACCCCAACTAGCTGCTGTCACTCCACCCGCCACCTTTTGACGGTCCGGACGAATGGCGACGAGCTTGCCACTCAGGTCGCGCCGTTGCCAGAGGTGCTCTCGTATCGTGAAAGCTTGCCAGAAAAACTGCGTTAGCCCGGTTGCCCACACTTGTACGGGATGGCCAGTCGAGCCCGAGGTCTGCACGTCGGTGACCGCTCCGTGGTCCGTCGGAATCGCTGTGCTGCGCAGTGCTTGCCCAGCCTCTTGAACATCAGTCCGGGCGAGAATCGGTCGCGAGGTCCAGGCTTCGAGCAGGTCCTCAGCCCTCG
>SYOC01000128.1 GCA_005804965.1 Pseudomonadota bacterium | reverse complement strand
AGCCAGCCGTGGCACCCAGCCCCAAACATCGGGAAAAATGAGTACACATCATGGATACGGTCCTCCTTGGAAGTCAGATGGGTGAAGTGTAGCAAGGCAGTTTACGAGGAACAAGAGGAAGAGCGCTCACGCAGGGCTGGACCTGCGGGTACCCTGTTCCTCATCCGAGCCGCGCGCGTGAGCAAGCGGACGGCTCCACTCCCTCATGATTCTTATCGAAGGGGCCAGGATGAGGGGTAAGGAACGAAATGACAGATGGTTGACCTGCGTTTGCCCGGTATTTTTGCCGAAGCGGTTGAGCAAGGGCGGTCTGCTCTGCTACAAGAGCGTTCTCAGGATGGTTTCCGCCACGCATCGCCAGCGAGCGACAACACAAGCCAACACAACCAACGGCAGCACACAGTGCAGTTGCCGTGACAACCTATGAGGAGGGTCGTATGCACGTAGGATACGGAGCTGTTTTTCAGAATCCCAACAATCAACTGTCGGATCGCGAGGTCTGGCTCAACGAAGTCCGCCTCGCGGAAATGGCCGAACCGCTCGGGTTCGATTCGGTGTGGGCGATTGAGCATCATTTTGACGATTACACGATGTGCCCGGACCCGGTGCAGTTCCTGACCTACATGGCGGGAAGAACGCAAAAGGCGAAGCTTGGCTCGATGGTCATCGTGCTACCCTGGCACGATCCGATGCGCGTCGCCGAGCAAATTTCGATGCTCGACCATGTTTCCAATGGACGGTTCATTCTCGGCATCGGACGCGGGTTGGCCCGTATCGAGTATGAAGGCTTCCGCATTGACCAGAACGAAGGACGCAGCCGTTTCGTCGAATATGCGGAACTCATTCTCGAAGCTCTGGAAAAAGGCTACATGGAAGGTGGCTTGCACACCAAGCAGCCGCGCCGCGAGATTCGTCCCTTTCCGTACAAATCGTTCCGTGGACGTTCGTACGCAGCAGCAGTCTCTCCAGATTCCTCTCCCATCATGGCCAAACTTGGCGTCGGCCTGTTAGTCATCCCACAGAAACCCTGGGATGCAGTGAAAAAAGACTTCGAGATCTACCACGCCGCATGGAAGCAATATCATGGCAATACCCCGGCCCCGAAGCCGCTCAGCGGCGGGTTTGTGTTTGTCGATGAGAACAAGGACCGCGCCGAAGAGATGGCGATGAAGTGGCTGGCAGGGAACTACAAGACCGTCGTCAAGCACTACGAGATGGCTTCGGAGAAGTTCGGCACCCATAAGAGCTATGAGTCGTATCGGCAGATTACCAAGTACATCGGCAAACACGGAGTTGATGCCGCTGCCGAGGATTTCGCCAAACTCATGCCGTGGGGAACGCCGGACCAAGTGCTGGAAAAATTAGCGACGATCAAGGACATGATCGATGCGAATGGTTTCATGCTGAATTTCAGCTACGCAGGCATGCCTTTTGGCGATGTCGAGAAGAGTCTCAAGCTCTTCGCTAAGAGCGTACTACCTGAGCTGAAAAAGTGGGAGACCGAGCCGCTCGCCGACCCAGCCGAGTTCGATGCTCGTCAATACGCGGCAGCGTAAGCCTTGCTCTCTGACTGTTGCCTTTCAGAGCTAGGTTCTTTTATCGAAAAAACAATAGAGTCGTCATTCCCGCGCAAGCGGGAATCCAGGGTTTTCTTTCTGGATTCCGGGTCGCGGCCTTTGGCCTTGCCCGGAATGACGTACTCGCGGCAGTCGATAGACTCACTTTTATTCGTCATAGCGATCATGATGCCGCACCCACGCCTGTGGGTAGGACAACCCAGCCTCATCCCGACCTTTCGGTGTGAGGTCGAGCATGTGATACGCACCGTTCACCATGTCCAATCCGCGTGAGTAGCACGAATAGGTGTGAAAAATGCGCCCGTCCGTATCTCGATAGAACACGCTGATTCCAGGAGCTTCTTCCTGGCCAAACTGCCCCATCTGATAGTTGTAATACCTCTGACCAGCCGCCATCTCTTCCGGCGAAAATGACACATGATAGTCGCGGTTAAAGTCGTTGGCAAACGACGACACCCATTTGAAGCTCCAGCCCATGCGTCCCTTGAACGCTTCAATCTGCGGCAGGGTCGCCCTCGACACAGCGATCATCGTTACGTCGCGGTGATTGAGATGCACGATGGCGTTATTGAAATTATCCGCCCAAAATGAGCAACTTTTGCAGCCCTCGCTCCAACTGGGGTGGAACATGAAGTGGTACACCAGCAGTTGGCTCTTGCCGGCGAACAACTCGGCGAGGTGTTCTTTTCCGTGTGGCCCGTCGAACACGTACTCTTTCTCCACATGTACCCACGGTAAGGCGCGACGCTGTTGGCTCAGCTGATCCCGCAAGCGGTTGAACTCCTTCTCTTTGGCGAGCAGCTCCTTACGGGCCACGAGCCACTCGTCTGGGGACACGACTTGATGCTGTTGCATATCGACCTCCTTCACGAATGAGAAATGTTACGAAAAAACTGCCGGAGTAGGTTTGCAATAAGCGTCACATTTTTCCAGAATACTCTGCCATCCTTGAGAGTGACCCTTCTGGGCGACCGCATCGGGGAGCCATTCGTGCGTCAGTAGCAGCTCGGTCTTGGTGCCATGCGGAACCAGCTCAACGGTCACGAGCGTCTCTTGTCCGTAGGTTGCAGGCGAGCGCCAAGTGAACACCAACTTGCGCGGTGGCTCGATCTCACGATACTCGCCAATGTGTTCTATCTCGCTCTGTGCGCCACGCATCACGAGGCGAAAGCGACCGCCGACATGCGGCTCAAGCTCTAATGCCGTCACACTCATCCCTTCGGGACACATCCATTCCGTCATTCCGATCGGGTCAGTCCAGGCCGCAAACACTTCTTGTGGCGTCGCGGTGAAGAGTCGGCGCAGATGAAGGGCCGGAGGTTGCTGAGGCTTTGCCATCGTTATTTTCTCCTCGGCGATTTCTTCTCGGCGCGTTTGTCGCGGAGAAACGTCTCTAACCGATCCAAACGTTGCGACCAAAACTGACGATACGTCTCTAACCACGCCGAAGCCGCCTCAAGCGGGGCCGGCTCCAGGGCGAGGAAATGCTCACGACCACGTACCTCGCGGCGGACCAATCCCGCCCCCTCCAACACCCGCACATGTTTGGAAACCGCATTGAGCGACATAGCGAACGGCGCAGCGAGTTCAGTGACTCGGGCTTCCTGATGTTGGAGGCGCAGCAGAATCGCGCGTCGTGTCGGATCGGCGAGTGCGCTATAGATCTGCGTCAGTGCCTCTTCTTTTAATTCAACCATATGGTTGAATAATGACGAAAGCTCTGGCTTCCGTCAAGCCCTACAAAAGACCGCCATGCACCACTACTGGGGATTGTCGGCCCGGTCTGTGGCAAGCGATCTCTGTACGTGCTCTCGCTTCCATGCTACATCGCCCGCAGAAACATGGTGCAAGGAGGATGCAATGTACTCTCTGAAAGATCAGGCATGTCTCGTTGGAGTTGGGGAAACAGCGTTCACGCGCGGCGCGAACAAGTCCGAGCTGGCACTCATGCTGGAAGCCTCGATGAAGGCGATTAGCGATGCTGGTCTCTCTCCACACGATATTGACGGCATTATTCCTCCGCCGACGGCCACTACGGCTGAACATTTTGCCGCTAACCTTGGTATCGAAGACTTACGATACGCGGCCACCGTGCATATGGGGGGAGCCAGCGTACTTACGGCCGTGCAGAGCGCGGCGTTGGCCGTCGCTTTCGGTGTCGCCAAGAATGTCTTGGTGCCCTTCGGCTGGAAAGGCTATTCCGGTGCGCGGGTACGCAACCTCGGGGCGAATGACAATGGTGGTGGGAAAGACCTTAGTGGGACCCTCGCCGGTCTTATGACCACGGTCAACGAGTATTATCTGCCCTTTGGTGCGTCCGTCCCGGTGCAGTGGTATGCTTGGCTCGCGACTCGCCATAAAGCACTTTACAACATCCCAGACGAAGCCACCGGTGCCGTTGCCATTGCCTCGCGCAAACACGCCCAACTGAATGAGAAGGCGTACATGCGCGGGCGACCGCTCACAATGGAGGACTACCTCAATTCACGTTGGGTCTCGAAGCCGTTTCGCTTGTTCGACTGTTGCTTGGAAACCGACGGTGCCTGCGCCCTAGT
>SYOC01000127.1 GCA_005804965.1 Pseudomonadota bacterium | reverse complement strand
ATTGCTTCATGTCGTTGAAAAACGCCGCGATCGATTCGCTGACTTCATACAGCAAGCGGGAATGCCAGAAGTTTTCTTCTTGATTGGAGTGTGTATCGAAGCCGCCAATGCCAACGTGGAAAAAGCGTGCGCCGACATTCGAGCGAATGGTCGCTGCTACATGTTTGAGATCACGGGCAAGCCCCATGTTATCGAGCTTGGCGTCGTTGAGCGGTGAGTCGTACACCAAAGGGTTATAGGGGCTGTAGTACGATCCGCTGCTGTCTAAGAGCAGGGCTTCCACTTTGCCGGCATTATCGATCCCGTCGCCGGGTTTGTAATAGTCTTCGAGATGGCCGAGGCTGTTCGCCCCAACCTCTCCGATCTTGCGTAATTCCAAGTATGACGCAGGGTTCACCGTCGTCGCCGTCTCGTCGTACAGTTGCTGGAATGTCGCCTTCTTCAGGTCGAAATCCTCCCCGGCGTGATAGGTCAACGAATGCAGATCCTGAAAAGCGAAGAGCGAAGTATTTGTCGGGATGAAAAGCGGGTTTTGTCCGCCGCCGACCATGACCCCGGGAACGTCACCGGGGCCGAACGGTGGCGTCGTGTTGTTCATGTAGCGGCCAAACCACCCAGCAGTGCCGGGTCCCAGCGGGTCGCCGGAGCTGTAAATCGCCATGCTGCGAAAGTGCGAATGATCCGGCCAGGGATAGTGTACGCCATGCACCACAGCCAATTTTCCGTCTTGATAGATCTGGTGGAGCCCTTTCATGGTGGGATTCAGGGCATAGGTCGAGCCGTTATTGGTCCCGATGTCCAGTACCGTGGAGGTGTCGAACTGACCGCCGTAATAAGCGGCCACCCCAGTGTCTGAATTGGGGAGTTGCAGTGTCGGACGAAATTGTTCGTAGAGCGTCCGTTGGGTGCCGTTGGTCGGATACACAGTATTGACGCCGTCACATCCCCCGAACAACTGCACGAACACCACAATGGCGTCGCTGGGGCCAGCGGCATAGCTCACATTCGTGCCAGGAAGCCAACGTCCGAATGGTCCGAGACCGAGGGCGGCGGTGGCGGCAGCACTACGCTTGAGAAACGTTCGTCGAGAAATAGCCATATCTGTCGCCCTCCTTAGAAAATCTGCTGCTCGGCGGTTTGCAGCGCTAGAGAAATAAGGCCGCGAACTTTGACTGCTGCGTCATAGTTCGTGTCCTTCGTGAGATTGAGCGTGGGGTTGGCACCGTTATCGGTGAGATAGTTGATGAGGGCTGTGCGCTGGTTGCTATTCAGTGGGGTCCGCGTATTGGCGGCCACGGTGCCAACCGGTGCGGCATTAAGACCAAGCTGGGCGAGGATCATATCGACGACTACAGCCGGGTCTGCCGCCACGTTGCCCAACAATCCTGGGATGTCTTTGAGTTTGAGCGAGGGCTTGTGCGTGGTGGTGGCAAACATTTCGGCAAATTCGGCGCGCGTGAGCAACGAGCCTGTGTTGATCCAGGCTAACCCTCCCGGCCAGCCGCCGACGCTTGGCGGCTCGAAGAGGCTCATGCCCATCATTTCCACGCACTCGGCCAGTCCGCTCAATCCTTTAGAACCGAAATTATTCGCGCTTTTTGCATTAAACGCCGTGAATGCTTGCGCGGCGAAATCCGCAGGGTTCTTCACCGTGCGGCTTTTGGCCCGGTCAGAATAGAACTCGTCGTGGGTCCACATCGCGCGGAGCAGCGGCGTGAGTTCAAAGTCGTTGCTGGCCAAAGTGGCGGCGAAACTGTTGAGGATTGTTTTCAAACCTGCCGCTGGTGGTGCATAAGCATACCATGTCCACAGTTTACGACTGAGGAATAGCCCGACCTGATTCACCCCTTCCCAGTCCGTCCGTGCGAAGATGAGCTTCAGCACATCGTCGTCCGTCCCGGCGACGGCGTTGTCGATGCGGAAGTTATTGTTGGTGACGCCAAAGATTGAAATGTCATCGGCCACATCGTCGCCGGTATCGTCATATTGCCCGCCGTCCCAATCGTATTGGTTCCATACGCCGAGCACGCCTTTAATACTCGTCCAACCTGAGAGTGCTCGGGCGAACTGATGCACGTCGTGCTCAGTGTAGTTGGGCTTGGTAGGGTCGGGCGCGCCATCGGCCTTGAATTGAAAGATGCCGAGCGTGAACAATTCCAAACATTCACGGCCGAAGTTTTCGTTGACGGTGACATGCACGCCGTCGTTACTGGCGACGTTATGGAGGCCATCCAAGTAATAGAGATTGGCCGGGTCGCGGTTGAACTCGCGAACCAAGGTGCGAAAGTTCTTGCGCGCGTGGAGGCGGAACATGCCGTTCTGGTTGGCCATGTATTTGAGATCGGGCTGTTTCGACGCACCGCTGACGAGCATGCTATGCCAGAAGAGCGTGAGCTTCTCCCGGCAGGCGTCCATTGGGGCTTTCGCGCCGATCATGCGTGCGAGCCACCACCCTTGCATGCCGTGGAAAGCGCGGTCACTAAACCCGGCTCCTGGCGGCTTGGCTGACACATGCGGAAAGTTCAGCAATTCGTTGACGGCACTATCGACCGAAGTATGGCGGTCGAGGAAGGCTTGGATGTGTTTGGGCGTCCCGCCAAAGGCCGCGCGGCGTAGCAGATGGGCAGCATTGTCGTAGTTCCACGTTGCCATGTCCGCTTCCTCCTCTTCTTGAGAAATTGAGGGTCATTCTTGTCCACAGACACCTTACTGTGAGCAAGGACCTAATCAAGGCCGGATATCAGTGCGCCCGTCATGCCCGCGCAGGCGGGCCTCCAGGGGTCTTGCCTTGTTTAGTGCAGTTTTGCTGGATTCCCGCTTTTGCGGGAATGGCGACGCTGCTTGGCTCTTGGATAAAAACCTACTCCTCAAAGGACTGCCCTTCCCTCGTTATGTCCCGTCTCGCCACACCTTGCATTCTTTGCCGGGCAATGCTGTACAGAGGCAAACTTTTGTGAGGAGTCCTGTATGCAAAAAGAACCGTTCTCGATTGCCATTCCCGAAGCGACCCTGACTGACTTGCGTGAACGTTTGGCCAAGGTGCGTTGGCCGGTCGATTTCGCCAACGACCAATGGCAGTACGGCACCAATCTCGCGTATCTCAAGGAACTCGTCGATTACTGGCTGCACAAGTACGACTGGCGGGTGCAGGAGCGGGCGATGAACGCCTTTTCTCATTACAAGACCACGATTGAAGGCATGCCGATCCACTTCATTCACGAGCCGGGGAAAGGTCCCAACCCGACCCCGCTGATTCTCAATCATGGCTGGCCGTGGACGTTCTGGGATTTACAGAAAGTCATTCGCCCCTTGTCCGACCCAGCCGCGTTCGGTGGCGACCCCAAGGATGCGTTCGATGTGGTGGTGCCTTCGTTGCCTGGATACGGGTTCTCCACGCCGTTGACGACCACGGGGATCAATTTTTGGCGCACGGCAGACCTCTGGGTGAAGTTGATGCAAGATGTCCTTGGCTACCAGAAATTCGCGGCCCAGGGCGGCGATTGGGGTGCGTTGATTACCGAGCAGCTTGGTCATAAATATGCCGACCGTGTCATCGGCTGCCACATTCACCTCATGGCCCCGCTGAACATCTTTATGGGCAGCATGCCGGAAGCGTCAGAATATGGACCAGATGAGCAAGGCTGGTACGAACGGAATATGAATTTCTTCCTGGCCGAGAGTGGCTATTCCGCATTGCAGAGCACCAAGCCCCAGACGATTGCCTTTGCCTTGAACGATTCGCCGGTAGGGCTGTGTGCGTGGATTCTCGAAAAACGCCGCACCTGGAGCGACTGTGGTGGTAACGTCGAGACGCGCTTCAGCAAAGATGACCTCTGCACGACGATGACCCTCTACTGGGTGACGCAGAGCTACGGCACCTCCGCGCGCTATTACTACGAAGCCACACACAACCCGTGGCAGCCCTCCCATGCGCGGACGCCTGTCGTTGAAGCCCCTACTGGTGTGGCGCTGTTTTCTAAAGAAGTCATCTTGATGCCGCGCAAATGGGCAGACAACTACTACAACTTGCAACGCTGGACGGTCATGCCCTCCGGTGGACACTTTGCTTCGATGGAAGAGCCGGAGCGATTAGTCGAAGACATCCGCGCCTTCTTCCGACCGCTGCGTGGATAGCATCGTACCGTCGTACAAAGGAAGCTGCAAAGGAAGCCGCATGATGGAGACGATCTATTTCAGCGAAGAACAGAACTTATTGCGCGAGCAGGTGCGCCGCTTCGTCATTGAAATGGCGCAACCTAACGGCGAGGCCTGGGAAGCGGCAGGCTACGTCCCGCGTGCAGTCCTGCGCCAGATGGGCGCACTGGGATTTTTCGGTATTCGTTACCCGGAACAGTATGGTGGCATCGCCAGCAATGCGCTGTCCTCAGTTGTGCTCGCCGAAGAACTGGGCCGCTCCACTTTTGGCGGCTTTGCCGTCACCGTGTTGGTCCATACTGATATGGCCTCACCTCATCTGGCACGCTTTGGTACTCCGGCGCAGCTCGATGCCTATCTGCCGGGGGTCATTCGCGGAGATCTCATCACTGCAGTAGGCGTGACCGAACCTGACGCTGGGTCGGATGTCCAGGGCATGCGGGCCACGGCGCGGCGTGATGGCGATACCTACGTGCTCAACGGTAGCAAGATGTTCATTACCAATGGCGTGCATGCCGACCTCTACTTCATCGCCGCCAAGACCAACCCGCAGGCCAAGGGCGCACACGGCACCTCGATCTTCCTGGTGGAGAAAGAGACGCCGGGATTCACCGTGAGCAAAGAACTACACAAGACCGGTTGGCTCAGTTCTGACACGGCGGAACTGAACTTTGCCGATTGCCGCATCCCCGCTGCCAATCTGTTAGGAGAGGAGAACAAAGGCTTCTACGCCATCATGCGCAACTTCCAGAACGAGCGCTTGGTGCTGGGGGCGATGGCCATTGGCGAGGCACAGAAAGGGCTCGACCTCACGGTTGAGTACGTCCAGAACCGCAAAGCTTTCGGCGGCGTGTTGTATGACAAACAAACGATTCGTCAGCGCCTCTCCCTGCTCAGTGCCAAAGTGGCGGCGGCGCGGCAATTGGTCTACCACACGGCGTGGTTGGACGCACAGGGACACGAGTGCATCAAAGAAGTGTCCATGGTGAAGGCATTGTGCGGTGAGCTAGTGGATGAAGTTATGTACACCTGCCAGCAGTTTCACGGCGGTTTCGGTTACATGCGCGAGAGCGCCATCGAACGCATGGTGCGCGACGCGCGCGTCCAAGCCATTGCTGGCGGAGCCACGGAAGTCATGCTGGAAGAAGTGGGGAAGCGGCTCGGCGCTTCATGAATGATGAGGGTAGATAGAGAAGGGATAGAGACAGAGAACGGCTTGCAATTCCTTATGTCACGTGCCACAACAACCTCATGAGCGCGATTACCTTCGACACGCTGAAATTCACCAAGCGTCTCAAAGCAGCGGGCTTCACCGAGCCGCAAGCTGAAGCTATCGCCGAGTCTTTTCTCCAAGCCACCGGAGAAGCCGAAGTCGCCACCAAGCATGACCTTGAGCGTCTTGAAGCCAAACTTGTTGGAGAGCTAGCCTTGGTGAAAGGGGATCTGACCCTCGTAAAAGGAGAACTGACCCTGGTGAAATGGATGCTGGGTCTGCTCCTCGGCGGTGTCCTGGCCTTGGTGCTCAAAGCGTTCTTTCCGTCGTAAAGTCTGTCATGCCGGGCGAGCAACGCGCGACCCGGAATCCAGAAGAAGAAGCCAACTGGATTCCCGTTTTCACGGGAACGACGCCCCTACTGCCGAGCCCCGAGCACGACTCCCGAGCCCCGAGTTGTTGACAACCTCCGCTCCGCTCTGCTACCCCTCCCTGCGAGCGTGATGAGACCTCTTGCGAAAGTGAGCGGGGGTGGAGCAGAGCGAAGTTGTAGAGAGCCGCGAGCAGATGCACGCGTAAGCCGAAGCGACGGCGACGGTTACGATAGTGTTCGGCCAAGATTTTGAACACTTTGAGTTTGCCGATGACATGCTCGCACCCGATGCGTTGACTGGCGAGCCGACGATTCTCTTGCTTCTCCGCCTAGCCCAACTGCCCCCCCCCGCGGTTTCTTCGTGGGCGTGCGACTCTTGGCATGGTGCCTCTGGAGCCCTTGGTAGCCGCGATCCCCCAAACACTCAAGGGCCGGAGCTAGAGGGATTTTGCTGCGTTTGAAGAGCTTGAAGTCGTGCTCGCGCCCTTTGCCGACGGCAACACAGAGAATCTGGCGACTGACTTGATCGAGCAGCAGTTAGGCGTTCTGCGTCTGCCGTCGTTTCTTGCCGCTGTAATAACGGCGCTGTTTTCTTGTGGGCGTTCCACCGGACTCTCCGTGGCATCAATCACCAGCACTTCCCACGGCGTGCCGCGCTCGCGCAGCTTCTGTTTGCCGGGGAGGTGAAACTCCGCCACTTGGAGGACACTCTTCTCGACTCGGTGCACGATGCGACACACGGCGGCTTCCGAGACCTGCCACGACACGGCAATATGAAAATAAGGGCGATATTCCCGCCAGTACGGTAAAGCTACTAGCACCTGCTCGGCCTCCGTGAGCTTGGCCGGACGGCCACTCTTCTTCTTGTGGCGTGCCTGCTCCCTCAGGGCCTCCACCATCTTCTCAAACGTTGCCCGCTGGACTCCCGTAAAACGCTTAAACTCTGCCGCTGCTAAGGCCTTGAGTTGGTCGTACCTCATATGCCTTTACCCTATGCCCTACGGCTGCGTGTTTGCCAACCACTTCTGCAAGAAGTCTACTGACCAGTGTCGGCGGTATGACACTGAGCCGCAGCGCACTGAATGGACTTTTGACTGGCACGACATTCGGCAATGTCAGCGATGCTATGAGCTACAACGGCTTCGGCGAAATGACCAGTTACAGCGCCACCGCCAACGGCAGCGGCGTGTTCGCCACCACCTACACCCGCGACAAACTTGGGCGTATCACTCAGAAACAAGAGACCATCGGCGGCGTCACCGACACCTACGCCTATGCTTACGACCTCGCGGGACGGTTAATCGAAGTGCAAAAGAATACCGTCACCATTGCCGCCTACACCTATGATAGCAACGGCAACCGGCTCAGCGGACCCAGCGCGGCCACTACCTACACCTACGACGACCAGGACCGCCTCCTGACTCGGGCCTCAGTCCTCAGCACGCAGTCCTACGCCTACACCGCCAACGGCGAATTAACCACCAAGACCAACACGAACACGAACACAAGCTCGACCTACGCTTATGACGAACTCGGCAATCTCGTAGCCGCCACCCTGGCGGACGGCACGCAACTGACCTACCTGATCGACGGCCAGAACCGCCGCATCGGCAAGAAGGTCAACGGCACGCCCGTGCAAGGCTTCTTGTATCAAGACCAACTCAAGCCCATCGCCGAACTCGACGGCAGCGGAGCAGTCGTCAGCCGCTTCGTCTACGGCATGCACGTGAATGTACCGGATTATTTCATAACGTATAACCCGAGCACGAACACGATCACGGGCACGTATCGCATCCTCACCGACCACCTCGGCAGCCCACGGCTGGTTATTAACACAAGCACGAACACGATCACGCAGCGACTCGATTACGACGAATTCGGCAACGTGTTGAACGACACCAACCCCGGCTTCCAGCCCTTCGGCTTCGCTGGCGGCCTCTACGACCGTGACACCGGCCTCGTGCGCTTCGGTGCCCGTGACTACGACCCGGCAATCGGGAGATGGACGGCGAAGGACCCGATCAAGTTTACGGGAAATCCACGAGGGAATCTGTTCGAGTACGCCTGAAACAACCCTGTAAACTACGTAGATTCCGATGGCCAATTGGACGTGCTTGTCGTAGTGCAAGTTGGTGCAGCGGCCTATTGCGTCTACAAATTTTTCGATTCTGCCTATGAAAAATTCAGAGAAGGGGAGCAGTGCGAAAGAAATCTACCAAGTCCCGACGACCCTTCCTATTATCCGGAACGTCAGAAGTGCGTGAATCAGAGAGTGAATGACAGTCGCGAGATTTTGCCGGAGGGGCTGGATGCGACGGAACCCTTTTATCCTGGCGGTGAATTTAACGAATAAGAATCGGAGGTTGGATTGAAATAACGAACCCCAACAGGTTCAGTTGAGATTGGTATCCCAGCCTACGAGCAGTTGCGAAACCCAGGGACCGTGTGGTTACGGTCTGCCTTTCCATTTCAGGCCCTTGTCGAAAAGCACGATCATAAGCCCAATGAGGGCTAGCACAGCCAGCACGGTAAATGCCGCAGTAAAGGGATTCATGTACGCACCTCCATACCGTCGAGAAGATACCCCCACAGCCCCAAGGCCACCCCTATCGTTGTTCCAGCGATGAGGCCAGGGGGCAGGCCCTCTGGTTTAGAGGCCCGGCCATCTGCTGAATTCAGCGTAGGTCCAGTCGTTGGCGATTTTGCCGTCGCGACAGGTGAGCACCGCACAGAACGGTAGGTTCCAATCGGCTCCTTTGTCGGGATCGAGCAGCACGGCTTCAACAACGGCTACGTTGCCGGTCACATGGTGACGATCCACCCGCATCTTGCGCTTGGGGGCCGCGCGTAACACGTTCTTTTCCACTTGGATGAATTGTTCGTAGCCACGAATGAAGCCGCCGTTCACTTCGCAGTCTGGCGTGTAGCATTCGCGCACGAAGCGCTCGGCGTCGGTGTTGTATAACTCTTCATACAGCTTGGCTGCGGCGAGGGTGCGTTGTTCTTCGCTGGTCATTGGTGGGTCTCCTTTCGGGTGTTGTGGTTACGGCTGCTCTCTTGGTACCAGATGTAGCTCATGTTTGCGCAATTCGATGAGTACCTCTTTCTCGCGATCCAGCGCAAGACGGTGATAGACGTAGCCGGGCAACACGATTTCCAGATCGACGGCTGCTGTGCTGCCCGCGAGTTGCACGGAGAGGGTGTACAGCTCGGCTTGCATGGTGGTGTTGACGAGCCGCCCATGAAACAAGTTTTCTCGCTCCCGTTCTGCCACGCGGTCGGGTCGCACCAGTAAAATCTGCGTCGGTCGCACGCACAGATAGACCGGTGTACCCGGGGCGAACGGGGCAGGATTCGCGGCAATGCGTCGTCCTTGCCACTGGAGCCACAGCGTCTGCGGCTCGACGCGCTCAACCACAGCGGGCAGGATGTTGCTAGTCCCGACAAGCTCGGCCACCCGCGCGGTTGCCGGATGAAAGAAGATTGCTTCTCGCGACCCCTGCTGAATGATGCGCCCGTTTTCATAGACCAGCACTTGCTGACCTAAAGCAAAAGCATCGGCGAGGTCGTGCGAGACCAGGAGGATTTTCAACGCGAGGCGTTCGGCGAGTTGGAGCAGTTCTTGACGCAATGCGGTGCGCAGCGGCGCATCAAGGGCCGTGAACGGCTCATCGAGCAGGAGCAAACGCGGTCGGACCGCAACGGCGCGAGCTAAGGCCACTCGCTGTTGCTGCCCGCCAGAGATCTCGTGTGGGCGTCTGCGTTCCAACCCTTGGAGGCTGAAGAGTTCGATAAGCTCGCCGATACGTTGCGTTCGTTCTTTGTGTGAAAGTGAGAACAAGCCGAAGCCGATGTTGTGGGCGACCGACAAATGGGGAAACAGGGCGTAGCGCTGCGGCACGTAGCCGATCCGTCGTACTTGCGGCGGCAAACTGATGCCGTTGGTGTGGTCGTACAACGGTTGCCCGTCTAAGGCGATGCGCCCACCGTCTGGTGTGACGATGCCAGCAATGGCTTGCAAGGTAAGACTCTTGCCGGAACCAGAAGGTCCGAAAAGTGCGACCAGCGCGGGTTCGACAGCGAAGGCGACATCAAGCCGGAAGCCGTCGAGTTGTTTGTGAATCGCCACTTCAAGCATACGAACCAAATGGACTACGGCGCAGCAGCGACCGAACGAGGAAGAGCATAATAAACGAGATGACGATCAACATTGCCGAGAGCATTAACGCTGCCGGCAAGTCCGACTCCATGGCGGTGTAGATCGCCAGCGGCATGGTTTGCGTGCGGCCAAGAAAATTCCCTGCGAACATAATGGTCGCGCCGAACTCCCCCAAAGCTCGTGCCCAGGCCATAACCGCACCGCTGAGCAACGCAGGAAACGCTAACGGCACGGTGATGCGCAGAAAGGTGCTGAACGGCGAATGCCCAAGCGTATAAGCCACGCGTTCCAGCTCTTGATCTATGCTTTGGAATCCAGCTCGAGCCGCGCGAATATAAAAAGGTGCTGCCACGAAACTCTGCGCGAGCACCACCGCTGCTGTGGTGAACCCGAGTTGGATGCCGAGCGAGTCGAGCCAGGCCCCGACCAGACCGCGACGGCCAAATGCCATTAACAGGGCAACGCCAGCCACTGTCGGCGGCAACACCATCGGCAAGTCGATGAGCGTGTCTAGCAGCGCCGCGCCAGGGAACCGATACCGGGCCAACAAATAGGCCATCGGCGTGCCGCATACCAACGCGAGCACGAGGCTCAACAACGAAGTCAGTCCGCTCAGGCGCAAGGCTTGAGTGACGAGCGGTTGTTGCAACGTGCTCCACGCTTCTTCTTGCGGGAGGACTTTCCAGAAAATCGCTGCCACTGGCAGGAGCAAAAACCCGGCGACGAGCAGGGCAGGAGCGAGCAGCAAAGCGGGTTTTGATTGCGCGGGCATCGTGCTCTTTATTATAAAGTGAACGTAAAATCCTTGACCACAGCACCGGGCATACGGCTGCTTGCCGTCGAACGTCCGCCATAGGTGCTGGAATCGAGAATCAGCTCGCGCTCGGCTGTCAGTCCCACGAGATTCTCGCCCAACATCCGGTAGAGGGTTTCATCGAAGCGCATGACATTGAGCGGCGCTTGGATGACGCCATTCTCCACCCACAACGTGGCGAAGCGCGTCATGCCAGTCATGCGACAGGCGGTGCGATCCGAGTAGTTCAGATACCAGACATTATTGATGTAGATGCCAGTATCAAGTTGCCGCAGCACTTCGCTCTCCGGCAAGGAGCCGCCCGCGACATCAAGCGCGTCGGGCATCTCGCCACCCGAGGCCCCATTAGTCGGTACGCCGTATTCTTTGGCAGAGCGCGGCGACACGAGGCAGTCGCGGAAGGCACCGTTGGCGATCAACGTGACACAATCCGGCTTAATGAACCCGGCCTCTTGGAAGTTGGCTCCAACGCCATCAGCGATATTCTCCTGAATCGTGACCGCAGGATGAAGCCGTGCCCCTTCCTCGGCCATTTTGAGGAGTACGGTTTGCTTGGTGCGATGGTCTTTGAGACCGAAGCCGCCCCAGCTCAACAGTCCGACGATATCGGCGAGCGCTGCCGGTGCCAGATACACGCGATAGCGCCCAGGTGCGATGGTGCGTGGCGGCTGGGCAAGCACGGCAAGTTGCTCGGTAGCTGTGGCCACCTTGTGGGCGAACTCGCTTGGGTTCCAGACCAACCCGGCATAGGCGCATTTTACCGCTTTATCGCCTTGATGGTAAAAACTCCAATCAAAATTGTAGCTGTAACTGGAGAACCAATTGCGCTGGCCAAAGGAGTTCGCGAACCCGTCGTGAATGCCGCCAGCGGCGTAGATGCCTACCAAGTCTCTGCCGCGCCCAGCGTCGAGAATAGAAGCGATGACGGCATTGGTATCTTCGGGTAAGCGGTTCTCGCCGGCATGCTCACTCGAGTGAACCTCGGTGGCGTAGAGCAGATGGGGATCGTCTGGGAGATACGGTAACTGAGCGCGGAGGTTCGTTACCAACGTAGCGAGGTGGGCATGGTCTTCTTCCCAATCGCCAGAGAGCGAGATGCCGCCGTGCGTGTGGCGTTGCCCATCAATCAGGTTGACTGAAAGTGAACGTTGGGTGACGGTCCCGGCCTGACGCACGGCGCTGCGATTGAAGCGCACGAAATCCGACTCTTCGGCATCGAAGGTGCAGGTGTAGATTTCTTTCCCCTGGAGGAGCGCGGTCAAGCGGTCAGCAAGCTGGTAAAAATACTCCTGCATGTCACTCTCCTCCGAAGACTTCAACGTTGGCAAAGACGCAAGGCGGAGAAGCATGCCCGACACGAATCACTTGATTGGGTTCGCCCTTGCCGCAGTAGGGCGAGCCTAGCACTTCGAGGGTGTCGCTAGCACCAACCATTTTCAGGCTCCGCCAGAAGGTGGCCGAGACGCCCCGGTAGTTGGGATTCTTGACGACGGTGGTGAGCTGGCCGTTTTCTATCAACCGGCCCCACTCGCACCCAAACTGGAATTTATTGCGTGAATCGTCGATGGACCACGACACGTTGGTTTGCATGTAGACGCCGCGTTCGATGGCGGCAATCATGTCCGCAAATCGAGACTGGCCGGGTTCGAGATTCAGATTTGCCATACGGTCGATGGGCGGGCGATTCCAACTGGTCGCGCGGGCGTTGGCGACCCCCGGCAGACCGAGCCGCGCTTGTGAAGTGGTGCTGCCTAAGCCGCGTTCCAACACACCTGCGCGAATGAGATATTCGCGTTGCGCTGGTTGTCCATCGTCATCAAAGGCATAACTGGCAAACTCTTGCGGGCGCGTCGGATCGAAGGTGATGTTCAGCAACTCAGAACCGTAGCGATAGGTGCCGAACATGTCCCGGGTGACGAAGCTGGTCCCGGCATAGTTGCGCTCGTCACCGAGAATACGATCAAGTTCAAGCGGATGGCCGATGGATTCGTGAATTTGCAGAATCATTTGATCGGGAGCGAGCAGCACGTCCATGGTACCAGTCGGGCAATTGGGAGCGAGCAGCAGTTCGAGAGCTTCGGCGGCGATGTGCGGGGCAGCGTCGCGAAAAGCGCATTGGTCGAGCAACTCCATGCCGCCTTGGCGGCAGTACCCGCGTCCGGCAAAGGTGCGAGTTTGTGTTTCCGTGCCAGCATTGGCCGTCGCACTCATCATGGGGACGAGATAAGAAAAATGCTGCTGGACTTGTCCACCGTCAGCGGTGACGAAGAGCGTCTCGCTGTCGGTGTGCCAGAGTGAGGCTTCCCAATCGACGATGCGATCATCGGTTTTGAGCCGTGCGTTGGTCGTGCGCAGCAGGTCGATCTTATCGGCAAGCGGCAGCGAGTCCCACGTTTGTTGCACCGGGCTGGTGTACGAACCGCTGGGGTGGGGAAACGCGACCGCAGAGAAATCGACCACACTGCGTCCGGCACTGCGTTGTGCCCATGCGTGGGCGTGGGCTGCGGCGTGGCGCAGTCCGGTTTCGCTCAGGTCACTGGTGGCGGCATATCCCAAGCCGCCTTTGTCGATCACGGTAATCATGGCTCCCATGTCGTCCGAGGTGGAGACGGGCTGCAAGATATTTTGCCGCACGGACAGGTACTGCGACTGCGTCCGCATGAGGCGCAGGGAACAAAAATCGACGGCTGGCGCAATCGCGTGGAAGCCTTGGACGATGCGCTCATGGTGATGCTGAGAAGTCGGCATGGCGCACCTCACTGTTTCTCGGTGGTCAGAATCACTTCGTGGGTTTCGAGGACGTTGGGACCGGCAAACATCTCGGCTGGCGGGCGGTTGCTGTGGGCAAGGCGGAAGGATTCGCTTTTGGTCCAGTTCCAGAAATCCTGCTCACTTTGCCAATACGTCTGCACCAAATAGTAGCCTTGTTCCTTCGTGTCTTCCCACTGGCCAGTTTGATGGCTGAAGCGCCGCATGACCGGACGTAGTACGAGATTCTTGATGAACCCTGGAGATTGGTCGATGAGATGAGCGCGATTGCGAAAGCGGTCTTCAAACTCGGTTTCATGGCTCGCGGCAACAGGAATACGGTTGGTAACGATAAACATAGGGAACGCCTCCTCAGGTTGAGACAGAAATGTTTGTGTCATGGATAAGCGTATCAGGCCGAAGAGACAAGCTCCTGCAATCTCCTGGGTGCATAACGATTTCTTGGCAAAAGCCTTCTCAACCTCTCCCTAGATTCCCGCCTGCGCGGGAATGACGACTCTGTCGCATTCGTCATTCCGGGCGAGCCTGCCCCGGACTCGATCCAGGGGCCATAGGCCGCGACCCGGAATCCAGGCTTTTGTTATGCATCCCAATCTCCTTGTGGGCGATTCGACCTCGTTGTAAGTTTGCTGCGCACGCTGAGAGTCCAGCGTGGAAAGAGGGGTGCAATGACGTTCGCTCAGAAGAAGTACGGGTGGCAGCTTTGGAGGCAGCTCCTAGGAGGAGCCTTCCTCAGTCTGATGGCAACGACCGGAGTGGCATGGGCAGACGCGGCGGAAGATGCCTATCAAGAAGGTGCGCGGTTGGCGAAAACTGGCGTGCTCAAGCAAGCGCTGGATGAATTCGACAAAGCGATTCGCCTCAAGCCTACCTATGCCGAGGCATACTCGGCGCGTGGCACGATTCGCAATGCTCTGGTGCAAAACGAACGCGCTATTCAAGATTTTGACGAGGCCATTCGCTTGAACCCGCGTTATGCCATGGCCTATTACAATCGCGCCAATGTGTACATGGATATCGGGCAGTTCGACAAAGCGCTGAAGGACTATAGCGAAATGATCGCGTTGGAGCCGACCAATGCCGAGGCGCTATATAATCGCAGTCTTGTCCAGTTGTTGCTCGCACGTGGCGAGGCCGCAGCCGATGCACGTTCATACCTTGAGCTGAAAGGGTGGAAAGACGAGCGGGCACTCTACGTCGTGTTGATTGGCTATGTCGGCTATCGGCACGGCAAGCAAGATGACGAGGCTCGTAAGCTGCTGACCGAGGCCAAAGAGAAAGCCAATACTGGGGTGTGGCCGTACCCTATTCTGCGCTACCTCCACGGCGAAATTGAGATCGCGGCGTTGCTCGACCTCGCTCTCGACGACGATAAGAAAACCGAAGCGCAGACTTATGCTGGCATCGACCTCGCGCTTTCCGGCAAGCCACAAGAAGCGGTTCCGCATCTTGTGTGGGTGAAAGACCATGGTAATAAAGCCTTCATTGAGTACATCTTAGCCGCGACAGAATTCAACCGCATGCCAGTACCGACAAAAGAGCCAACAGCGACAACGCCATGACCTATTCCATCGTTGCACGAGATCCACTGACCGGAGAGCTGGGTGTCGCCGTGCAATCGTATTATTTCTCTGTGGGCAGTGTCGTACCCTGGGCTGAAGCCGGGGTCGGTGCGGTGGCGACGCAATCGTTTGTCGATCCGTCGTATGGGCCGCTCGGACTAGAGCTGATGCGGCGTGGGAAAAGCGCACCCGAAGCCTTGCGCTTGCTGGTGTCAGCCGATCCAGGTGCGGCGTATCGCCAAGTCGCGATGATTGACGCCGTGGGGCGGGTAGCGGTACATACCGGATCTCAGTGCATCGAAGCTGCGGGACATGGCAGCAGTGAGCAAGTCGTGGCGCAAGCCAACCTGATGAAGCAGCCTACGGTGTGGAGCGCCATGTTAGAGCGATTTGCCAACACCAGAGGCGATCTTGCCAAGCGCCTCCTGGCAGCGCTGGAAGCGGCTGAAGAAGAAGGTGGCGACCGACGCGGAAAGCAATCTGCCGCGTTACTCATCGTCCGTGGGCAGCCAACGGGCAAACTGTGGGTTGATCGTGCCGTTGATTTGCGTGTCGAAGATCACTCGGACCCAGTTGTGGAACTGGCTCGGCTCTTACGATTGCAACGAGCCCACGCGCACCATGTGGCGACGCTGCCGGGGTTGCTCGACGACCCTGCTGTGCTGGAGCGGCTGTTGGCAGCTTCCTCTTGAAGAGAAGGCAAAACCTCTTCATTGCACACGCACTTTGCCATGAAAACAAAAGCGCCGCTGGCATTGCTGCGAGCGGCGCTTGCGGAAAAGCTCCTCGGGTAGGACTCGAACCTACAACCCATCGGTTAACAGCCGATTGCTCTGCCGATTGAGCTACCGAGGATCGGTGCTTGTTTGCACAACGCACGTGGAGGGAGTTTGTAGCAAAGGGTGCGTGGGGTGTAAAGAGAGTTCCCGAACGCAACTCGTCTCTACATCTCCCGTCGGCCTTCAATGGCTCTGCCGAGCGTGACCGAGTCGATGTATTCAACATCGCCACCCATCGGCATGCCATGAGCAATGCGGCTGACGCGCACGCCCAGTGGCTTGATTTGTTGCGCCAAATAGAGCGCCGTGGCTTCACCTTCCACGGTAGGGTTGGTGGCAATGATGACTTCACGTGTCTGGCCGCGTCTGAGTCGCGTGAGCAGCGGTGCGATGCGTAGCTCGTCTGGTCCAATGCCGTCGAGCGGTGCGAGGACGCCTTGTAAGACGTGATAGCGGCCGTGGTAGTCATGAATGCGTTCGACAGCCATTTGATCCGCAGGTTCTTCGACTACGCACAGGGTCTCGTCGCTACGCTGGGGGTCGCGGCACACGGCGCAGAGATCACCTTCGGCGAGGCTGAAGCATTCCTGACAGAGTGTGGTCTCGGCTTTCACTGCCCACACCGCCTCTGCCAGTCTTTCGACGTAGTCGCGGTCAGAGTTCAGAATGAACATGGCGAGACGTGTGGCGGTCTTCTCCCCAATCCCGGGGAGTCTGCCCAGTTCCTGGACGAGGCGGGCGAGAGAAGGTGTGAGTTGCATGGCTTGGGTTGGCTTAAATGATTTCCCTCTCCCGCATCCGCTTCGCGTCTGCTGCCCTCTCCTCTCAGGGGAGAGGGGGAGGGGAAGGGGAGAAGACACGAGAGGAAGTTCGTTCAATTCTCTCTAAGCTGTTAGTCCCGGGATCTTCAATCCTCCGGTCAGTTTCCCCATTTCATCGGCCATCATCTTCTGAGCTTTGCGGAGCCCCTCGTTCACCGCAGCAAGGACGAGATCTTGCAGCATTTCGACATCGCCGCCTTCGGCAACCGCAGGGTCGATGCGTAAGGAGAGGAGTTCTAGGCGTCCGTTGACGACGGCGGTGACCATATTGCCGCCGGCGCTCGCCTCAACTGTTTTGCTGCCAGCTTCTTCTTGAATACGTGCCAGTTTGGTTTGCAGTTGCTGCGCCTGTTTCATCATGTCGCCGAAGTTTGCCATGATCGCTCCTTATCGTGGTTCCCCTGACGGTCGGTGAGAGCGTGTACCTTGTACTTCTCCGCCGAGCACGTCAAGGACTGTTTGTACTAGAGGGTCGTTTGTTGCCGGGGGGGCTTGTGAGCTTTGCTGTGGCGGCATCGCCGTAGGAGTTGACACCGTTGCACCGCTTGTTGTTCTCGGCGAATGAGAGAGATCCGAAGGGCCAGAAGGACCGGGAGGAGGAGATGGAACGCCATTTTTGCTGATGTCGATCTTGAGTGGATGGCCGAAAAATCGCTGGGCAATCTCTTCGAGCAAGGCGCGACTCTCCTTGCGCGTCAGCTCTTTGAAATACATGTCTTTCTCGATGCGGAGGTGCATGGTGGTCGCGGTCAACTCAAGCAATTGCGCAGATTTCAGGGGGAAGAACAGCGAAATCTTCTCTCTCTGGACAGCGCGAAGGAAGCCCTCCCAGGTTTCTGGATCATCTGTCGCTACGCCCAAGGATTCTTCTACCCGAGGGGAGAACTCTTGACGGGGAAGAGGAGCCACGTTCGTTTGCGGCGCGGGACGTTCTTCGCGGCGTAGCGGTGCGACTGGTGCTGCCGACAGAGGCTTTGCCTGTGGGGGTGAAAAGGCGACTGCCGGCTGTGTTGCACCAGTGCCAGCCAGCGTTTGTTGCAACGCCTCCAGGCGGGCAAGAGCTTCTTCGATAGGCAGAATTGGTGGTTGACTGGCCAGTTTGACCAGCGTCATTTCGATGACCAGTTGGGGATACGCCGTCTTGCCGATTTCTTCGTCGGCATGCAGCAATAAGGTAAAAAACCGCTGCACGTCTTCGAGCGAGCGTTCCACTGTTTGTTTGCGCACCAAGGTTACTTCGTGATCCGGCAGGTCTGTCAACAACGACGGATCGGTGCTGATCTTTGCCGCGACCAGATGGCGGCAGTGTTCGAGCAGGTCACGGCTCAAACGACGCGGATCGTACCCGTACTGATACAGGTCCCCGGCAATCTGGAGTGCTTGTGCAGGGTCGCGGGCGAGGATGGCATCGACAACGCGAAAGAATGCCTGTCGGTCGGCCACGCCAAGGGCATCTTTCACGGCCTGCTCGGTAATTTGCCCGCCGCTCCACGCGATAACCTGATCGAGCAGGGATTGCGCATCGCGTAGCCCACCATCAGCCTCGCGGGCGATCATGGCAAGCCCGACATCGTCTGCCGTAAGGTTCTCGTGCTGAATGATGTCCTTGAGGCGCTGTATCAGCTCGCGCAATGGGATGCGCTTGAAGTCGTAACGTTGGCAGCGCGACAGGATCGTCGGCAGGACCTTGTGCGACTCTGTCGTCGCGAAGATGAAGGTGACATGTGGCGGCGGTTCTTCGAGGGTTTTGAGCAGGGCATTGAACGCTGCGTTAGACAGCATGTGGACTTCGTCGATGATGATAATGCGAGAGCGACTTTTGACTGGGCGGTATTGGACGCCTTCTGTCAGGTCGCGAATGTTATCGACGCCGGTATGCGAGGCTCCGTCGATTTCGAGCACGTCCAGCGCCGTCCCCGCCGTAATTTCTCGGCAGTTGCTGCACGTATTGCACGGGTCTGGAGTTGGGCCGGTTTCGCAGTTGAGGGCTTTGGCAAGGAGGCGGGCAGTGGTGGTCTTCCCTACTCCACGTGGGCCGGTGAAGAGAAAGGCATGGGCAACACGGCCGCT
>SYOC01000126.1 GCA_005804965.1 Pseudomonadota bacterium | reverse complement strand
GCTGCTCCACCCCGCGTCAGGCACAAGCGCACGTTACAAGGAACGCTTGCGGGCAGTTCTTGTATAACTGCGGCAGCGGGAAGTCAACCCCTAGATTTCGCGGCCGGAGCAGCGAGATGTTTCAACTCGTACACCTCTGGCGCGGTCAAAGGCCGATACGCCCCAATCTCTAAGTTGCCCAACGATAGCGGCCCGAAGCGCACGCGCACGAGTTTCTCCACGCGATGCCCAACGGCTTCGCACATGCGCCGCACTTCACGATTGCGCCCTTCACGGAGCGAGAGGCTCAGCCACGCTTTCTTGTAGGTAATGCGGAGAATCGCGACATCGGCAGCGGCAGTCACAGTGCCATCGTCGAGCCGGACCCCGCTACGCAAGGTTTGTAAGGTTTCCGGGGCCGGCGTGCCTTTCACTTTGGCATGATACGTGCGCGGAATTTGATAGCGCGGGTGGAGCAAACGTTCTGTCAGCGCACCATCATTGGTCAACAGCAACAGTCCAGAGGAATCGTAATCGAGCCGCCCGACCGGGTAGACGCGCTCGCGGACATCGGCAAGCAGGTCGCGTACGGTCGGACGTCCCTCTGGATCGTTCAGGGTGCTGACCACACCAATCGGTTTATGCAGCAGAAAGTAGACGGGTGCGTGCGGCAGGGTGAGGAGATGGCCATCCACCAGAATACGGTCATTCTGCGGATCGACCGTCGTCCCCAGGCGTGTGATCGTCTCGCCATTCACTTTCACTCGCCCCAACTGGATCATCTGCTCTGCTGTCCGGCGCGAGGCGATCCCCGCCTGACTCAGGATCTTCTGCAAGCGTTCCGCTCGTGACGCCGCCGGCAGCGTCGCTTTCCGGCTCTTCGAGGATGATGGCGGCGTCACGGCCAAATTCGCTGAATGGATTAATCGAGGGCTCATGAATCTCCGGTAAGGGCGGCAAACTGCTGAGGTCGCTTAGCCCGAAAAGTTCCAGGAATTGCGGCGAGGTGCCGTACACCCAAGGACGCCCTGGCACGTCTTTGCGCCCCAACACACGAATGAGTTTCTTAGTCAGCAAAGAATTGAGCATGCCTTCGGCATCGACACCGCGCACAGCCTCAATCTCAGCTTTCGTAATAGGTTGACGATAAGCGATAATCGCCAAAGTCTCCAGCGCCGCCCGACTCAGCCGATTGGGTTTCTCGCGGATAAGTGTCTTCACGTATTCGGCGTATTCAGCAACGGTCCGCAATTGGTAGCCACCGGCCACCTCGACCACAGCAAGGCCGCGCCCGGGCGCGGCGTAGTCGGACTGGAGCAAAGTCACGGCCGACTTCGCCTCGGCTTGTGTCAGGCCAATAACTTCCGCCAAGCGCCGCAGCGCGACCGGCGCACCGGCAGCAAACAACAGGCTTTCCACAATGGGTTTGATGTCCTGAGGGCTCATAATTGTTCTAACGCTTCCGGTAGCGGAGTGTCAGCGCTGACGGCTAAAGACAACACAATCGGACCGAATCGCTCTTCTTGCTGCACGAGAATCATACGCATGCGCACCAGCTCCAACAGGCCCAAGAATGTGGTCAGCAGGTGCAAGCGCGTCGCCCCGAGAGGAAACAACTCAGTAAACGACACATCACCACGCTCGCGCAGGGTATCGAGGATGAAACAGACCCGCTCGCGCAGGGAGATATGTTCAAGGATGACTTCGTGCACAACCTCTGGCGCAGCCCGCTTGAGGACCGATTGGAGCGCATCTAACAAATCGCCAAGCGACACGTCATAGACGAGGTCGGTTTCGTTATCGCTATCGTCGCGGGCGGGGTCACGAGCAAACACGTCGCGGTCGAGCAGCTCGCGCCGCTGGAAAAGCTCTGCCGCATCTTTGAAGCGCTGATATTCCAGGAGTTGGCGTACAAGGTCGGCACGTGGGTCGGAGCCTTCGTCATCGTCCGTCGTTCCATCTTCGGGCAAAAGCATGCGTGATTTCAGATGCAACAACGTCGCTGCCATAACTAGATATTCTCCAGCAACATCGAGGTCGAGCTGCTGAAACAGTTCGAGATAGCCCATGTACTGGTCGGTGATCTTCGCCACCGGAATATCCGACAGATCGACTTCGTCTTTTTTGACTAAGTGCAACAGCAGATCCAGCGGACCTTCAAAGACATCAAGTTTGACGCGGTATAGCATAAAAGAAGTCAGAAAATATGGACACAGAATGTACAAGTCATCCCAAAACTCCACCCCTGGATGCCCGCCTGCGCGGGCATGACGCTGCTGGCCCCGATGGTCCGTCTTTCCCGCGAAAGCGGGAATCCAGGTTTTCGGGTGAGAGAAGGGTTAGGGATAGGTTCTAGAACGATAAGAAACCCTATTCACCCTGATTCATCCTTTCCTCACCTACACCCCCACTACTTCCCGGACTTCTTCCATCGTCTGCTGGGCAATGACCTTGGCTTGGCGTCCACCTTCGCGCAACACGTCGCGCACGTCGTCGCGATGCTGCTCCCAGGAGAGGCGCTTCTCGCGAAAGGTCGCCAGCTCGTCCAGCACATGCTTAATCATGACTTTTTTGCAGTCCAAACACCCGATCTCCGCCGTGCGACAGCCGTGGCTGACAAAAGCGATTTCTTCCGGCGTACAGTACAAGCGATGCAGGTTGAAGGCCGGACAGTCCGCCGGCTCGCCAGGGTCGCGGCGGCGGGCGCGCTTCGGATCGGTCATCATCTTCGACAAGCGGGCGTCGATTTCTTCCGGCGGGTCGGACAGCACCACAGCATTACCGTAGCTCTTGCTCATTTTGCGCCCGTCGGTTCCAGGCACTTTGGGAATCTCGGTCAGCAATGGCTGCGGCTCGGGGAAAATCTCGCGATAGACCGAGTTAAAGCGCCGTGCAATCTCGCGCGTAATCTCGATATGCGGTACTTGATCGACCCCGACCGGCACCCGATGCGCCTTGTACATCAGGATGTCCGCCGCTTGCAATACTGGGTAGCCGAGGAGACCGTAGTTAATCTTCGTGACCTCAGCTTCATCGTCGGATTCGATATAACCGAGCTCTCGCGCCTGTTCCTTCACCGTCGGATTGCGGATCAGCCACGGCGTGGGGGTAATCATGGAGAAAAGGAGGTGCAGCTCGGCGTGTTCTTTCACATCGGATTGACGGAAAATCACCGAACGCTGCGGATCGAGACCAGCGCTCAGCCAGTCGAGGAGCATCTCCTCGCCGCTCTCCCGAATCGTTTCGGCGCTGGTTTTTCCCGTCGTCAGAGCGTGCCAGTCGGCCACAAAAAAGAAACAGCGATAACTCTCTTGCAGACGCACCCAATTCCCCAAGGCACCGTGGAGGTGGCCAAGATGCAGCTTCCCAGTTGGGCGCATTCCACTCACAATCGTCTCGGGCATGAAGCAATCCTTATAACAAAGTTCGGACGAGGAATCTCGTCATAGGTCGGAGGACATGATTCAGAGCCCCGGTCGCCATCAGCCCCATGATAATCAGCATGCCATAGGGTTCGAGGCGTGCCAGAGCAATGGCGGGAGCGCGCGGCAAGAGGCCAGTGGCCACCCGGCCGCCATCGAGCGGCGGTAAGGGCAACATGTTGAACACCGCTAGGCCCACATTCATGAGCACGCCGTAGCCGGTCATGCGAGTGAGAAATTCCAGATTGGCGGCCAGCATCCCCTCGGTAGGAACCTGCATGGAGTGCAAAAAGCGAAAAGCAAATGCAAACACAGCAGCCAGCAGCAGATTCATCATCGGACCGGCAAGTGCGACCAGCACCATACCATGCCGTGGGTTACGCAAATTAAGGACATTAACCGGCACTGGCTTCGCATAGCCAAACAGAAACGGCACGCCGCTGAGCAGCAACAGCCCTGGCAAAATGATCGTGCCGAACAGATCGACATGAGCGAGCGGATTGAGCGTCAAGCGACCAAGCTGCGCCGCAGTCGGGTCTCCCAAGCGAAAGGCCACATACCCATGGGCAACTTCGTGCAAGACCACGGCAGTTAGCACCGGCAACGCCCAGAGGCAGACGTTCTGAATAAAAGGAGCAAGAGAATCCATCGGCGGCAGTGTACAGGCTCGTGCCCGAGGTGACAAGGCAGCGAGAGAGCGCATGTGACGATTCCTATACACTTGCCTAGTACTGCGGCATTTCACTTGTCGGAAAGAGTCTGAGGACTGAGGGAGATTTCCCCTCTCGCTGGTGGGATGCGGTGTTGTCGCATACCCACCTACAGCATTCGTCGACAGAGGACTTTAAGCGACTTGTTTTATCTCTCTGCCAATTTCGTACAAAAACTCTGGAGCGAAGTCAGCTCCGTTGGGCCACTCAATCGTGTTCGTTTCGGGGTTTACTCGGACTTGGTTGAATACGCTAAGATCCTTGAGCGGTGCAAAGATCTCACCATAGAGTTCTCCTAACAAGTCCACCATTTTTACGACACCATCGTTAAAGGTGAGTTGTAACTCGTATGCGTTCATCAGCCTGACTTCAGTCACGTGTAAAAACATATCGCCCTCTCATGACAAGGGAGGAATCGGCTCTAAGGGTTTCCGAGTACGCGCGAATTCCCAGTTCCGCCGTAACTCCTCTTGATATTTTTCGCTCCACTCGAAGATCATCTGCAACGCTCGGCTCGACATTTTTCCCTGGACAATGCCCGTGTCAATCTCCACCAACACTTCCTGGTCCTGATACCGGACATGAAAGTGTGGTGGCAGATGGTCATTGTAGTTCATAAAAATGACCATGCCATAAAATCGGCTCAGAGTTGGCATTTTGTCTTTTAGCTTATGCTGGCAAAGGGGTCGCTCTCACTACTGGGATGCGGGGATGCCTGCTCCCAAACTACAGGTCTAGTGAGTAGCAACACATTTCCGCCGCTCGCAACCTGTTCTTGCCCATTATGACAAGGCCGCCCCCCCTACCCTTCACCTTTCTTACTGACAGAGAGCGAACAATTCGTCCTGGCAGGCTTGCAGATCTCGTACGAACTCTACCAGCTCGACACCAAGAAACGCCGGCTGATACGGCACGAGCTTTTCTAAGCCGTCGTGCAACAGCGCAAGCGCTCCGCGTAGGTTGCGATTCTCCAAATGATGGAAGGCCACAGCAATCTGAATTAACCCTTGGAAGAAGGTTTTCTCTGCGCCAGACTCTTGCCGCCATTGCACCTCAAGCACTTCGTGGACCTCGAAGAACAGCCGGTGGTTGAAGAGCAGCACGCCTTTGCACAGCGCACGGCTGCGTGATGTTTCCTCCAGCGTCCCAGTGGTGGACTCTGCCCACTCGGCGAGCGCAGCCTCAAAAGCACGAAGTCTACTGACGATGGCTGGGCATTCCTCCGCTGACACCGGCAAGCACAGGCGTTGCGAAGCGTTGCTGAGATCGAGCGTGTGGAAAGAGGCGGCAAGGCTGCGGAGTGTCGCAGCCGCTGTATCATCGTCCAATGCGTCCAGCATGATTTCTGCCAGCAGATTGCGTGTGGCGATTTTCATACTGAGATTTCGGCGATGGTGACACCACCGCCGCCTTCGGCGCGTGGCGCTTCGTTGTACGACGCGCAGTAACGAGAGCTGGCGAGAAATTCGCGCACGGCGCGACGCAGTGCGCCGGTGCCCAAGCCATGCACGATGCGCACGGACGCACGTTGTTCGAGTACCGCCCGATCAAGAAACGCCTCGAGACGTGGCAGCGCTTCATGCACGCGGCAGCCCAGCAGGTTGAGTTCAGTGATGGCTGGCGCGGCGCTATCGACCGTCACCCTGATATTGCGCTGAGGTTTGTCTTTCACGGCTTTGCGGACTTGCGCCAGCGCGACCTCGAAGGTAAGCCCACCGCGCCGGATACGCGCTCGCGTGCCCTGCACAGCCGTGAGTTCGCCACGAATCTTGCCGTCGTTGATCTCAACCTCGTCACCAATCTGCGGCGGCTCCTCGCTGGCGATCAAGGCGGGCCGGAGTTCATGCTCCTTTTCGCTAATGGTTTGTTGCTGGGCATGGAGGAATTGCGTCAGCTCCTGGCGGGCATGCGATTGCGCGGCCCGCATGCGCGTGACAATGTCGCGCCCTTCTTCTCGCAGCCGCCGCACCAAGGTCTTCGCTTCGGCAAGCTCCTCGCGCCATAAGCGTCGTTTGCGCTCTTCCAACTCGGCGACCATCGCTTGCTGTTGCGCCCGCAAAGCAGCGGCTCGTTCGTGTTCGGCAGTCGCCTGTTGGCGCTCGCGCTCGAACGCGGCTCGGGTTGTTTCCAACTGCGTGATGGCTTGCGACAGTTGCCGAGCTTCCGAAGGGATCGTCGCTTCTGCTGCCGCACACACCTCTTCCGGCATGCCCAAGCGACGCGCCATCGGCAAGCCGAGACTCTGACCGACCGTGTCGTAGAGCAGCCGATAGTGCGGGGTCAACGTGTCGAGATCAAAGCCTACAGCCGCAACTTGATAGGCACCATCCGCCAATGCCAAAAGCTTGACCGGCGAGAGATGTGTCGAAGCCGCAACATGCACCCCGCTGGCTTTCAGATGCGTGAGCAAGCCATAGGCCAAGGCTCCGCCCTCTGCCGGGTCGGTGCCACCGCCGGGTTCGTCGAACAGGACCAGTGCTGGTGGTGCCAACTCGCGCAGGATATCAGCCACGTTACGAATGTGGGCGGAGAAGGTAGACAGGCTCTGTTCCAAGGATTGGGCGTCGCCAATATCAGCAAATATGCCATGAAATACCGGCAAGAGGCTCTCGTCTTCTGCTGGAATCAGCAATCCGCTTTGCGCCATGAGGCATAGCAAGCCCAGAGTCTTGAGCGCAGCGGTTTTCCCGCCAGTATTTGGCCCGGTGATAATCAGCCCAGTCTTGCCGGCGGGTAGCAACAAATCGACCGGCGTGACCGGCTTCCCCGTAGCGAGCAGCAAAGGATGGCGAGCATTACGCAAGCGCACCGCCGCGCCACCGAACTGCGGCTTGGAGCAGCGATGCTTTCTCGCCAACAGGGCTTTAGCGTGCAGAATGTCCACCTCAACGAGCGCAGCGAAAGCGCTTGCCAACTGCGGCAGCTCTTCACGTACCTGTTCGGTGAGCCAGAGGTAAAGACGCTCTTCTTCGGCCTCGATTTCTTTCTGCACGAGGAGCAGGCGATTATTCAGCTCCACAGCAAAGAGCGGTTCGATAAAAACGGTCTCTCCAGAGCTTGAGCGGTCCTGCACGATGCCTTGCAGCCGCATGTTGAAATTTGGACGCACGGGAATGACGAAGCGGCTGTTGCGGATCGTAATGTACTGATCGGCAACTACGTCACGTGCTTGTGTCGAACGCAGTGTGTTCTGCAAACGCTGCTCAATCTCCTCGCCCAGCAGGCGCACGCGACGACGCAACGAACGCAGCTCGGGGCTGGCTTCATCCTTGAGCTGGCCGGTCTCATCCAGGCAACGGCGCAGGACATCTTCCAGAGTGGGGAACGATAAGAGCGCTTCCGGAAGATCAAGGAGATGGTCGCAGGCGCTCGCGTGACGACGGAGGAATGCAGCCAGCGTGCGCGACAGAGTCATCACCTCCAGAATCTGCAACAGCCGCTGCCCTTCGAGAATGGAGCCGACGTGTCCGGCCCATTCGAGCGCCGGGCGGATGTCGGGAAACTCGCGCAGCGGCACCGAGATCTGTTCTTCCACCAGACGAAAGAATTGCCACGTCCGTTCGCTCTCCGCTGCGACGATGGCAGTGTCGGTGTGCGGACTGAGCGTCAGGCACGCCTCGCGGCCAGCGCTGGAGAGCGTACAGCCAGCGAGCAAGAGGAGGACTTTATCGAATTCAAGGGCGAGCAGGTCGCGTTCACGCATAGGCATCGCCGAGGTTAGCCGCGTCCGACGAACGGCATTTTTGTAGCCATGACGGTCATGAACTGAACGTTGGCATCGAGCGGCAGATTGGCCATGTACAACACCGCGTTGGCAACATGCTCCACGTCCATCACTGGCTCGGGAACAATCTGCCCGTTGGCTTGAGGCACGCCGTGGGCCATGCGTGCAGTAAGTTCGGTAACGGCGTTACCGATGTCGATCTGCCCACAGGCGATGTTGTATTTGCGCCCGTCCAACGAGGTGGCTTTGGTCAGGCCGGTCAGCGCATGCTTGGTCGAGGTGTAGGGTGCAGAATTGGGGCGCGGCGCATGTGCAGAGATCGAGCCGTTATTGATGATGCGTCCGCCTTGCGGGTCCTGGTTCTTCATCAGCTTGAACGCCTCTTGCGTACACAGGAACACGCCAGTGAGGTTGATATCGACCACGGTCTTCCACTGTTCGTAGCTCAAGTCTTCGAGGGGAATGCCGGGCGCACCCACGCCAGCGTTATTGAACAACACGTCCAGCCGACCGAAAACTTCTTTCGTGCGTGCGAAAAGCATTTTCACCGCAGCCGGATCGCTGACATCGGCGGGAACCACCAGTGCGCGTTGTCCCGCCTCACCAGCATCTGCCACGACTTTTTCCAGCGGCGCAGTCCGACGACCAGCGAGCGTCACTTGATAGCCGTCTTTCAGCAGCGCTAACGCGGTGGCTCTACCAATCCCGGTGCCAGCACCAGTAATGAGTGCAACTTTGGTGGATGGAGTCATGATGGCGTCTCCCTGTCTGCTTCTTCAGCGATTACGAAACGCACATCATACCACACAGAGAAAGTCCAGCGGTGGACTATTACGGGCAGTCCGCGAAGACACGGCCTGCCATGCCTCCGCCTCGCCATGACGTCGCCCGCCGTTTGGCAGAGTGCTCGGTTGTTTCGCCCACCGAGCACTTCACAGGTCACTGAGTCAGCACCTCAACGTCGATGGCTTCGTCGAACCGCCACGCCTTACTCCAGGTGTCGTGGTTCTTGAAGGGGAGCCACAGCGAGCCTTTCACGATGCCCGCCGCCTCGGTGCTGTACGACCATGGTCCACCGCTGTCACCACCGACGGAGTTACTGTCGTCCATGGCCACGAGATCTGACGCCAAGCCACTTGAAGTGAGCATCACGACATACGTCGAGTACACTTGGTCACAGGTGCGAGTTCCCTGCATCCGGCTGTAGAGGCAGTACGTGTTATTTACCGCGGCAGAGGTCTCGACCGAATTGACCTCGCGACGGTCGGTCGGGTCGGCATAGTACTCGGCGAGGACGCTGTGGTCCGGGGTGGTGTGCCACTCCACGTCACCAGACAGGCCAATATGCTGATCCTCCCAGAACGTGTCATAGGCAGGTCCACCCTGTGGCTGGTGGTAGTGGTTCATGCCCGAGCAGTGGGCGGCCGTGGTTACCCCGAGGTCGCTGGAGGTCTGCGACTCCACGGAGAACCCGGTGGTGCATTGGCCGGATGAGCTGTGGATGTACGCGCCGCCATAGGTGTGGAAATCCTGCGCCACATCGTGGTCCACGAAGGTGACCTGCACGCCGTTCTTCAAGTTCGACGGCAGGGCGAGTCCTGGCTGCGACGCTCCGGTGACGGCGACGCTGATCGTACCGTTAGCCAGCACCGCTGCGCCAACTTGTTGATAGCCATTATCGCCGAAGAAGGTGACAATGGCGACAGCGCGCTGCGCCAGGTCGGCAGCCGAGTACTTCCGACCGCCGGTGAGCTTGACGTTGAGCCCCGATTCGGTTGCCAGAGACTTGGCAGCAGCGGGAACGGTGCCCTTGAACCGCAGATAGCTTTTGCCGCCCGGCGTCTTGGCAAACTCCGCGCCCGAGAACTTCGTGGGGAACTGCGCCTCGATCTGGTCCTGCAGGTCACCGAACTTCCGCTGATCGTCCATGTGGCGTTGGGTAGCGTCCAAAGCCCAACCCTTGTCCTGAGCGATGATGGAGACGTCGATCGCTTCCGATGCGGCTTGATCGCGGGCCTCGCCGTCAGGATGAGGGTCATCGGCCCGGGCCGCCAAAGCAACGGCGACGCAAAGAGCTGCAACGACACAGGCCGCGACCGCCCGGCATACGTTGTTCAAGTTCAGTGTCATGATGTTTTCTCCTTCCTTCTTGAAGAGCGCTTGCAGGTGAGTAGATTGCCGGACACCACGAAATGCTCAGCGGTGCCGCTACTCCCGTGTAGTGCTCGCAGTCGGAGAATGTCCCGCAGGAGAGACACTGAACGAGTTTTTCGATTCTTTTCTCAATTAGACCAGAGAACATTCGTCCCCTGGACGATGGAGCCACCCCGTCGTGTCATGCCGAGCCCTTCGACGCTGGTTGCAGGCACGGCACCGGTAATAAGTGCAACTTTCGTCGATGGATTCATTATGCACCCTCCGCTGCTAGGCGATTCATCGGCGTCAAATAGAACCACGCCTGTTGTGGCGCACCGCTACGGCGCAATGAGCTTTGCACTTGCAGTAGGAGCTTGCCAGCTTCGGTGTGAGTAAAGAACCAAGCTTCGGTCTGCCGCGCAGCCGGTACGTGTTCGGCCAAAGCTAGAGCAGCTTCTTCATAGTAGGCGCGTAAATCCGCCGCGCACAAAGTCAGCCCGCCCGGCAATCCGACTTGGTCAGGCACCGTGCCACCGGCAATCGCAACCAATCCTTCTACCACCTGGGGGATGGCCTCGACTGTGAGCGTCTTGCCGAACGAGGTGCGCCCAGTGTGCGCCAAGGTCCGTTCATAGGCAGCGCGCAATCCACGGACTTCATCCACTGCGGGATGCACATTGGGATCAAAGCGTGGTGGCAAAGTGCAGACAGCGGCTTCACCACCAGCATCTTCAATCACCTCGGGATAATCGACGAGCACCGGCACCTGCTCAGCCGGAGTGTCGAGCAAGGCAAAGGCGGCGGCTAGGACCTTGCGCTGGTACGCAGCATCAAGCGGGCGTCCAAGTGGGCGGCCCAAAGGAAAGTCGCAATACAATGCGCGTGGAGCCTTAGCCCGTTCGGCTTGACCGCGAACCGCTACCAGCGACACAGTAGAAAGTCCTTCAGCCTCAAAAACATTGGCAAGCACACCTACAGTGCGCGTGCATAATGGTCACACTGGGGTGAGCAAGACGACGTCCACACCATCGTCGCGCAAGATCTTGGCGGCGGCGGGTCCGCTATCGAGTCGCATCGTCGCTAGCGTGTGATCGAGCTGCGCCCCCATGAAAGAGATATGTTTGGAAGCCACCGAGCCGATGGTTTTGTTGGCAGCAAGTTCGTCGAGCCGGTCAAGTGGATAGACCACGTTAAGATCAAGGGCAAAACCGCTACGGTCGAAGTTCGGACTAAAATGCGCCAGCTTCACGTTGCGAGCACCGTGATCCAGCACGGTGAAACTCTGATCGCCGGGTTGCCAATGGGCATCGCCTTCGACACGCAAGCCAGCGGTGGTGACAATTGCCACACGCGCCTTGGCCAGCGACGGCGGCAGCGTGAAGGCCGTCTGTGCGAACTCAAAGACCGGCACGTTGTTGACGCGGGCACGGACCTCTCTATCGGTGGTCTGCTTTTCGCTCATCCTCTCTCCTCCTGACAGCAGCGGTGCATTGCCGCCGGATCATACCAGGAGTCGCGGCTCGGGAACACTCCTAATCTTCCCTAATCTTCCCTCATCTGCCCGAATGTGGCACCGCACCGACCACGCAAATTGCGTTGACAGATTGGCAAGGATCGCGCACAGTAGAGCGGCTATCGAGCCTGCTGCCTCTCATTACTCTATGTGGCAGGCCATTTCCCAGCACATTTTAAGAGGAGGACCGCATGGCCTACGACGTAGTCATTAAGAACGGAACGGTCATTGATGGCAGCGGACGCGCACCGTATCGCGCCGACGTAGCGATTCAAGGCGACCGCATCGCCGCAATCGGCAAAGTCACCGAAGCCGGGAAGCGCACGATCAACGCTGACGGACATATCGTCACGCCCGGGTTTGTCGATATTCACACGCATCTTGACGCGCAAATCTGGTGGGACCCGGTTGCGTCGTCGTCATGCTGGCATGGCGTCACATCCGTGGTGATGGGCAACTGTGGCGTGACCTTCGCGCCCTGCAAGCCCGGCGACCGCGAGTATTTGGCGCATCTCATGGAGTCGGTCGAAGACATCCCGGCGCAAAGCATCATGGCCGGCATGCCGTGGCAATGGGAAACCTATGGCGAATATCTGAAAGCGCTGGATGCGCGGGCCAAAGGCATGAACGTCGGCGGCATGGTTGGCCACTGCGCCGTGCGTTATTGGGCGATGGGGCCGAAGAGCTTGGATAATCAACCGGCGAACGCCGACGAAATTGCCCGCATGCACGACATTGTCGAAGAAGCGATTGCCGGCGGTGCCTTGGGCTTCTCGACCTCGCGCACGATTTTGCACCGCACGCCCGAAGGTCAGCCGGTGCCCGGCACCTTCGCCGAGTTCGACGAACTCATGGGCATTGCCCGCGCCTTGGGCAAACTCCGACGCGGTTTGGTAGAAGCGGCACCGGGCATCGACAGCGGCCGCCCGGCAGACCTCGCACGCGAAGTGCATTGGATGACAGAAGTCAGCTTAGCGACAGGTCGCCCGGTGACATTCGGCCTCGCGCAGAGCCGCCCACACCCGACCGCCTATGCGCAACTGCTTGACCAGATCAGCGCTAGCGCAGCACGTGGTGCACAGGTGTTCGCGCAATCGACCACGCGCGGCATTGGCGTGCTCTTTGGCTTCGTCAACCGCACGCTCTTCGACCGTGCCTCGTCGTGGAAAGCTTTACGTAATCTCACGCTCGACCAGAAAGTGGCGAAGATGCGTAACCCCGAGTATCGCGCGACCATGATTAGCGAAGCCCTCGCCGATCCGCCGCCGATTGATTTCGCGCAGGTGTTCCTCCTACCGGACAACGAAGTGCGCTACGACCATCGTCCTGAAGAGAGCCTTGCAGCGCATGCGCGTCGCCTGAGCGTAAGCCCGGCTGAGGCGTTCATCATCTTGTCCGACGAGCGCAACGGCAAAGCCATCTTCAACTATCCATTCCTGAACCCTTCCTTCGATGCCGTCGAGCACATGCTCGATCATCCGCAAGTCGTCATCGGCTTGGGGGATTCCGGCGCACACGTTGGGCAGATCATGGATGCAAGTTTGCCCACCTACTTCCTGAAATACTGGGTGAAAGAGCGGCAGCATTTCACGCTAGAGCAAGCGATTCGCAAGCTGACACGCGACCCCGCGCACCTATTCGGCATTCAGGATCGTGGCGAACTGCGCCAAGGTGCGCATGCCGATGTGAACGTCATCGACTTCGCCAACCTGCAATTACCGCCGCCGGTTTTCGTGCAAGACCTACCGGCTGGTGGTACCCGCTACATCCAGAAATCTGCTGGCTACCAATGCACATTGGTGAATGGCCAAGTGTTCATGGAAGGCGGCGAACACACCGGCGCACTCGCCGGCCAAGTGCTGCGCAGCGCGTAAGGCTTTTTCCCAATCCTCAATTCCTGTGGCCGGTCGGACGGCCGCGCCACAGGACATTTTTCGGCAAAACGCCCCGAGCGCACCATTATGAAGGCTACGAAAGTTGCCCGAAAACCCGGATAATATTCTGTTATCAAGGCAAATTGCCCGGATAATCAGTGGTTAGCCCGTTTCGCAAAGGTTCAGAGAGAATTGTATCGCTGATGTGTTGATGACATTTCTGGGGAATGGAGAGGCGTTTAGGAACGAAGGGATCTCTATCGCAAACCGCTCAGCACTCAGACACTCCTTGTAAGGGAAAAGTTATGGGCACTAGCGATCGTTTTGTCGCGTATGCCTCCGCTTTTGAAGAAGCGTATGCTACTGATAACTGGGCTCAGCTTGAGCCGTTTTTCACAGAGAATGCCGTATACGAGAGCATTGCTCCAGCGCCATTCGGTGGGGAATATAAAGGACGTACGGCGATCTTTACACAATTCCAAAACTCAGCGAACGCCTTCGATCGTCGTTTTGCCTCTCGCAAACTTGAAATACTCGAAGGTCCAGTCGAAAAGGATGGCGGCGTATGGATTCGCTGTGCGATCATTTACACCCTTGCTGGTGCACCGGATTGTCGCATCGAGGCGGAAGAACGTGCCATGTTTACTGGCGACCGCATATCGCGACTGGAAGACAGAATCACGGCGGCAGAAATAGAGAAAGTCGGAACGTACGTAGCGCAACATGGCGCGAAATTCAAACCGCTGAAGTAGCAGTCAGGCATTCTGCTTTGCCCCAAGCCCACAGCGTTGGTATGCGAGCGAGATGAAGGTCAGCGAGATGTTGCGATTGCTCTTATGATGATGGCTGGTATCTCGTGACCACACGGGGGAGCCATCGTCAGTTCAAGCATTCCACCAAATCTGGCCGGGTCACAGTTGCGGGCAAGCTGAGCGCAGATCTCGCTCCCGGCACCCTCAACAGCATTCTTAAACAAGCAGGGTTAAAGCAGTGAGGGAGTTATGCGCTACGCCATCGTGATTGAAAAAGCGGAAGACAACTACTCGGCGTACGTTCCAGATCTTCCTGGGTGTATCGCCACAGGCGATACAGCGAAAGAGACGGAGCAACTGATCCGCGAAGCGATCGAATTACACTTGGCTGGCCTGCGGGAGGATGGGCTGCCCATTCCGAAGCCCTCAAGTCAGGTCGAATATGTCGAGGTCGCAGCCTAACTATCGCACTGCACGGCCCCCAGCCCTGTTGCGGTTTCGGAGAACCCGCAAGGCAACGTTCTGGCGGCTCGCAGTGCGCGGCTCATTTGGGGCGTTCAGCCGTCTTGATTTCACGGTGCGACAGCGTCTGGTAGACTGGCGGCTGTGAACTTTACCCAATACTTTCATGCGATGCGTCAACGTCCAGATCGCGCCATGATCCAAGAAGAATGGATTCAGCGTGTCATTGACCACCCGGTGAAAGAAGTTATTCAACACGACGGCCGGATTCGCCGGTGGGCACCCATTGT
>SYOC01000125.1 GCA_005804965.1 Pseudomonadota bacterium | reverse complement strand
GCGACTGGCACGCGTCGCACACCGTGCGCGGCGGGTGGTTGAAGTAGCTGCACGCGCTGCACTGCTGGACGACAAGCTGATGCTGCCGCGCCGCCTGCCAAAATGGGCGGGTCAGTTCATCTGGTGCGGGAAGAGGTCGTGGTTGCTGTTCCGCCATAAAAGGTGCTCCGTTATTGTCGTAACCCGGCTTGCTTCATGAGCGGCATGACGCGCTCGCCAAAATACTGGATCTCTTGGTTGTAATCCAACCAGCACAGAATCATGCCTTCGATGCCGATGGCCGAGAGTTTCGCCAACTCCTCAACGACTTGTTCCGGCGTGCCCACCATCGGATACCCGCCCCAACCAGCAATGAAGTGTTCGGCAAAGGTCGTTAAATGTTCCTTAGTGAACGAGCCGCTTTCGACCCCCAAGAGGTTGAGGATAATGCGCGTCGCCTCCCAGTCGCCTTTCTCGACGATGTAGCGATAGGCTTGCTGGGCTTCGCGTTCGGTCTCGCGGCAGACGACGAGGCCGTAGCTCATCACGCCGATCTCGCGTTGATAGCTCTGGCGAGCTATGCGTTTGACATCGTCCGACGCGGCTTTGCCGTTCTCCAAGGTGTCGATGGAAATGAAATTGAAATCGACCTCACGCGCGGAAAAATCTTTTCCAGCGGGGGAGAAGCCGGCATTGATGAGCACAGGGTAGGGCTTCTGCACGGGCTTGGGCAGCAGATAGCCATCTTTGACGCGAAAGAACTCGCCTTCGTGGTCGAAGTGTTGCTCGCTCCACAAGCGCTTGACCACGCGCATCCATTCGCCGGCATATTTGTAGCGAGTATCATGGTCCATCTGCTGCACGCCGAACATTTCCATTTCCGGCGTGAACCAGCCGCACACCACGTTCAGCCCCCAGCGCCCTTCGGAAATATGATCGACCGTCGCACCTTGTTTGGCCGCCACAATCGGGTGCACGGTGGGCACATGCGAGGTGGAAAAGAGCATGATGTGTTTGGTCTGCGTGGCTAGTGCTGCCGCCCAAGTGTAGACCTCCATGCAATCGCCATTGAAATCGGTGGTCCCGCCAAAACCGCGCCAGCGCCCGACTGGCACCAGCAGTTCAAATCCCAAGTCGTCGGCTTGTTGCGCAATAGCGAGATTGTGCTTGTAGGTTGGGACAAAGGTGGTCTCGGCATGGGAGATGGTGCAGCCGTTACTACAGTTCATGCCGAAGATGCCGAGTTTCATCTTCTGCTCGTTAAAGACCGGCACGTGTTTGCGACGATACTCCATTAGCTCGGTTGCATTCATAGGCATCTTTCCTCTATGGTCATCCCCGGTTTCCGCACGGGCATCGCGAAGGTCCAGCATGCACAGGCTTGATATCTATATCTGTACGAAAAGCAAGTGTACGGCCAAGAGAGTGCAGCTCAAGCTCCGCGCGGAGGATGCGACGCTCAGCGCCTACAACGGCCCGGCCCTGCTCGCAGCCATTCGGGCCTTCATCACAGCCAAAGCGCTGGGCGATCAGGTGCAGGTCCACGAAGTAACCTGCATGGCCGGGTGCCCAGTCGGCCCGCGTGTCGATATGATCGCCAACGCACAGCGCTTCATGTACTTCCAACGAAAGACGCCGACAGGCAGAGTCGATCTCATTAGCTGGAACAGCGTAGCCAGCATCGAAAATGCCATCGAGCAACATTTACAAGACTGCTAATACAAGACGGCTAAGGAACTCCAATGCAAAACACCCGAGAATCAGCCTCCCTGAGTCAAATCTACGGCCTCGGCGTTGCTGGGCTGTCCGTCATCATTGCTGCAGTGACTTCGGGAATACGGCTCAAACCGTACCTGGATGCTGGCGTGGAACGCACGCCCATGACCTTCGCAGCCTATCCTGCTCTTATTGCCGTTGCCATCACTGTGCCAGTCGTGTTTGCCATCCGCTGGCTCACGGGTAAGCAAAGCATCAACATCGGCCCGGTGACGTTCTCTAGGAATCTCCCGTTCATCACCTTGGGTTGCCTCTTGTACGCCGCCATCGCTGTCCTATTTTTCCCCTACCAAGCGATGCCGCCCCGGCCAGAAAAAGATGCGATACACACCCGGCTGATGGACCAAGATACAAGTGAGAAAGGCCTGACATGGCAGAGTATGTAAGCGTCGATTCGTTCTCCGATTTGCTGGGATTGCAGGTCGAAGAGTCTCGCGTAGATTTTTGCCGCGTGCGCATGCCGTTCCGAGCCGATCTACGGACAAGCCCCGAGGTCGTGCATGGCGGGGCGATTGCCTCGTTGATCGACACGGCGGCAGTCGTGGCCGTGTGGTCCAATGTCGATGCCGAAACGACCCGAGGAGCCACAGCGAGTCTGACGGTCAACTATCTGGCAGCGTCAGGGCGGGAAGATCTCATCGCGCATGCCCAAGTCATCCGTCGCGGTCGAAGCGTGGTCTTCGTAGATGTCGATGTTTTTGCACGGCGAGGCGAGCGCATCGCCAAAGGTGTGGTGACGTACAAACTTGGGCGCGACAGGAAGTACAAGAAGTAATTGATCGACTACGTCGCCTTTCGCCGCAGGTGCAATGCGGCGCACCCGGCATGAAGCGCGAGCGTGAGCACTGCCCACACCAATACGAGTTGGAACGCCAGGAGCGAGGAGCCCGCCAGAAATCCAGCCAGCAAGACGACAAGATACATGCTCCGCCGCCCGCTGAAAAACCGCAGCCGTTGATTAAATGCCGACATCTCGTCGAGAGGTTTGCCGGTAGTACGTAGGAACCACCGACCCAGCACTTGATCGGCCAGCACACACACAACCATAGCCACGCCAATACTCCAAGCCGCAGGGTGCTGCGTCCGAGTGAACCATTCAGCAAGTGCCAAGTACCAGAGATTTTCCGAGAACAGTTTTGTCACGAATTCTTGTCGCGTGAGCGGTGCCACCATGAGTTTCAGGCGTGCGAGTTTACCCTCGACGCCATCGAGGAGAATTGTCATCCACGAGAAGAGCACCGCCAGCACCAACCAGCCTTGATAAAAGAGCGAGGCCCCGGCCAAAGCAAACGCGAGGGCCAGAAGTGCGACTTGGCTTGGCGTCACTGCTGTCGTACATAAGGCGGTGACGATGCGATTCTCGATGGCAGGATGTACGTACTTCTCCAAGACATCCGCCGGGCGCTGCGACACGCGGTCCAGCAAGAGCCGCCACCCGCGCTGCAAATCTTCGTCTGAGGTCATTTTTTCGCAGTACGGCGGTGCCTGCTCGTCGGCAGCATATCCAGATCCAGCGACGCTCAAGAGCGACACACGCTGCGCTTTATGAAAGACCTCGTTGCCCATCGAGAGGTGACGCGGCGCAAGCATGCCGACACGCCACGGCGGGGGAAAGACGCCGTTACCCAAGATCATAAACGCCGGAGGCGGCTGTCTGGACATCGTGGCCAACACCCGATGATCGACCAAGAGGTTGGCATCAAGGAGTAAGAACGGTTTGTCGAGTTCGTGATGCAGCGCAGGGAGGATGGTCAGCGGGTCCGCTGTGCCAATTTCTAATGGACTGCGAATCACTTCCATGTCCAGTGTACGCGGTACAGTAAACAGCGGCATGCGGTCGCCGGGGGGATGCAGGACCAATGCCTTTTCCACACCCACTTGACTCAAGAGGCGCAGGTTACGTTCGAGCAAGGTCATGCCGCCTAGCCAGCGCCACTCTTGCCCAGGAATTTTGAAGAGAACAGCTTGCATGAGGAGGAGTCGAGTATCGTGAAGACAGAGGAGCGGCTACTTGTAAGGAACCTATTCGCCCTCGCAGAGTAACTCATCGAGTCCGGCAGTGTGGACATGGAGATGTACAACGGCAGCACTGAGTTCACCGAAAATCTCATCCCGCTCTTGTTCGGATACCGGCACGGTTGAAGATTCAAGCCGACGAACAAGAGCAGCAACGTGTTCACATTCCTCTCGTAGCTCCGAGAGCAAAACTGCGGCGGTAGAAAAGGAGCTTGCTTCTGTATCTTTTCGCCTGACAGCTCGCATTATTGCCTCTTTCGGTTTTTTCGCCTTTGCGCCCGGGCGATGCCAATTTCAAAAGCTTTTATTTCTCGCTCCCAATGTCGGATCAGGTCAAAGTCTGCGACGGGTTTGCCCCGCTCTGCTGCAATTTTGTCTAGATGCTCTCTCACTCGATCTCGCAAACTTTCCTCTTGTCGTTGATATCTTCGGTTCCCCACCGGCAAACTCGGGGCTCACAGGCCCACGGTGAATTTTTATGCTCCCACTGTCGATATCTGCTCTTCCCCACTCGCGCAATATCTCAAGATAGGACTTCTGCTTTCTAGTACCCCTGCAGCCCCGCCCAGCGTTGGCGATGCCACGAGGCATCCCCGAAAGTCATCTCGGTGGCGCGAGCGCGTTTGAGGTAAAAACCAGCATCATGCTCGTCGGTCATACCGATGCCGCCGTGCATTTGTACGCCTTCGTTAGCGGCCAGAATGTAGGCGTCAGAGCAGCGAGCTTTGGCGAGACACACTAATTGGGTGAAATCTGCCGTGCCAGCATCGGCTGCACGCGCTGCAGCCATCACCGTAGACCGCGCGAGTTCGATTTCCATAAACAGCTTTGCCGCACGATGCTTCAACGCCTGGAAGGTGCCGATAATGGCTCCAAATTGCACACGCGTTTTGAGATATTCCATCGTCATATCAAAAATCTGACTTATCCCCCCCAGCATTTCGGCGCAGAGTCCGACCGTCGCCCAATCGACGGCAGAGGAGAGCGGAGCATAGCCATTGTCTACCGCACCGACAACCTGCTCTGGACTCACCTTCACCCCGTTGAAGCTGACTAACGCCGCCGCACGATAATCGACGCGATGCTGAGGCGTCACACTCAAGCCTGGAGTATCACGCGGGACGAGAAACAACGTGATACCGTGAGGGTTGTTCGCTGCTCCCGCCGTGCGTGCGGACACGATGAACGCCTCGGCAGCATTACCATCCAGCACCTGGATTTTCTCGCCGGATACCACCCAGCTCTCACCTTGTCGCTCTGCCTTCGTTGTCACTTTGTGGAGATCGTAGCGGCTCCGCGCCTCTTGCTGAGCAACGGTCAGAATCCGCTCACCCGTAGCTATACTAGGCAACCACGCGGCTTTCTGGGCAGTGCTCCCCGCAGTGGTCAACAACTGCCCGGAGAGCAACACAGTGGAGAGAAACGGCTCAGGAGCCAAGGTGCGGCCCAAGGCTTCGAGCACAACGGCAAGATCGGCCAGACCCATAGCGGCTCCACCATATTCTTCAGGAATCAGGATACCCACCCATCCCAACTCCGCCATTTGCTTCCACAGGTCAGGGGAAAATCCCAAAGAATCGCCAGCATCACGCAACGCACGCACCCGACTCAACGGCGAGTGCTGCCGCACGAAGTCGTGCGCAGTTGTACTCAATAGTTCTTGATCTTCGGTAAGGACGAGTTCCACGGTGAGTCTCCTACAAGTTAGACGGTTGGCGGTTCTTGCAACCAACGCTCCAGCACGATGACTTCGACTTCTGCCACTTTCCGCAAACGATCATCGTTGGTAAGGAACACGCGAGCATTAAATTCCAAGGCAGCAGCCAGTTGTACGGCGTCCGGAGTACGAAGCCGATAGCGTGCCCGCAATTGAGCAGTCCTCAGAGCGAGAGCCTCGTCAAGCACGCGCAGCGTCAGAGAAGGACCAAAGCGCAGATATTGTTCGTAACGCTCAGAAAGCAGTCGATCTCCTTTTTCCAACGGTTGGGTAAGTACCTCGACAAGCGTCATAGTCGAAGTCACGCCCTGAACGGCATGGACTTCCATCAAATCAAAGATTACTTCACAAAGCGCTTTGTAACGAGGGTGTTCTTCGAAATGATAAATGAAGATAGACGAGTCCAAGCCTATCACTTGAGCGGAACGGAGTTTGTCCTCTAGCGATTCCATTCATTCCTCAAGTCATCGATATAGCGATCAACATCCACCCCTTCCCAAATCTCTTTTCCTAATCCCCTTGCATCCTTCCACGAGAAAGTCTGGGTCGGCTGCGGAAGGCGTTGAAGTTCGTGAACGACATGCTCAATAAGCTGTAGCTTCTCCTTGGAACTGAGCTTTTCCACAAGAGGAAGTACCTCGGCAAGATGAACCGCGCTCATGTTGGATATCCTTTCCTTCTGTTCTCGCTTGAGGCTCGACGGCACTGCGCCGACTGTATTTAGTCCGGCAGCCCCAACACCCGCTTGGCGATGATATTGAGCTGGATTTCGCTGGTACCGCCCTCGATAGTATTGCCGCGCGAACGCAGCCAATCGCGGGTCAGCGTCAGTTCGCGTTCGGTAAAGCCGGGGCCTTCCCAACCCAACGCTTGCGGGCCGGAAATCGCTAGCAACAATTCCTGCCGACGCTGGTTCAATTCCGTGCCGTAAATTTTGAACATCGAACTTTCTGGACCAGGGGGGCGACCAGCCTTGGCCGCGTCGCGGGAACGATCGGCAGTGAGTTTGAACGCGAGGGCATCCATCTCGTACTGCACGAGGCGTTGGCGCAATCCATCGTCGGCAATGCGCTCGCCGTCGAACTCGACGTACTCACGCGCCCAATCGCGCATGGTGCGTTTCTTCCCACCACCACCAAAAGCCGAGGCGATCATCGTGCGTTCATGGTTCAGCAAGGCTTTGGCTACGGTCCAGCCGTCATTCACCTGGCTGACCACATTTTTGGCGGGCACGAGCACGTCGGTCAGAAAGGTCTCGCAGAAGGGCGAAGAACCACTGATGAGCTTAATCGGCTTGGCCTCTACCCCCGGGGTCGCCATGTCCACCAAGATAAAGGTGATGCCTTCCTGTTTCTTCGCCTGCGGGTCGGTACGCACGAGCATGAACATCCAGTCGGCGTAGTTCGCGTAGGAGGT
>SYOC01000124.1 GCA_005804965.1 Pseudomonadota bacterium | reverse complement strand
GGTGCAGATCGACTGCACGACAAAAACATCGCCGCCGCGCACGTTCTCCGTGATCTCGACCGCAATTTCGCCATCGCTGAACGTCTTCACATCTGCGGCCCCGAGATGCACTCCGAGATACGCGCAGATTTCTTGCGCAAGCGGACGATTAGAATTACCGGCGAAGATCTTTAACACATCTCGCATCGAGCCATCCTCGAAAATTGTCAGCACATGTATACAGAGAAGCTGGGGAGGCAGGATTCGAACCTGCGGATGCTGGGGCCAAAACCCAGTGCCTTGCCAACTTGGCTACTCCCCACCACGCTATGACCGACTCTCGGCAGTTTTCTGTGAAGCGCCTAGTAAAAGGATAATGGGAGAAAAGGTCAAGGGGGGAATCTTAGGGAGGTCCCGCCAGTGGTTCGACAAGAAAAACCCGCCCCTGCGGCTGTAACGCCTCTGCCGCCTGTGCAGCGGTTGCTTGTACGGGAAAAATCCCAAACACGGAAGACCCACTGCCAGACATCAGCGCCCCTTCGGCCCCGTGCTCAATGAGAAGGGATTTGATGACAGCAATGTGTGGATATTCCGGAAGCACGGCGCATTCGAGATCGTTTACTAAGAGATCAGGTGCAGGCCACTGTCCCAACGGCAGGTTAGCGAACGTGACGTTAACAGGGGCGGACGACGGCAATGCATCAAACTGACGATACGCCCACGGGGTGGACACACCAAAAGGCGGCACGACTAACACGATCCAACGCTGCACCAGTGGAGCCACTGGTGTCAGAATTTCGCCAATCCCTTCTACCCGCGCGGGCCGGCAAGGAATGAAGAACGGCACATCGGCCCCGAGCCTCGTGCCCAACCTACACAACTGCGCTTCGGAAAGCCCGAGAGAGAGCAGTGCGTTCAACCCCTTCAGCACCGCAGCCGCATCACTACTCCCGCCGCCCAGGCCAGCGCCGGACGGGATGCGCTTCTGTAAGTGGATCGACAGAGGCGTTCGTACTCCGGTCTCTCTCATCAGCAGCGCTGCGGCTTTATAGGCAAGGTTAGTCTCATCTACTGGCAAAGTTGCCTCATCGCACGTAAGCGTGATCGGAAGTGCGTCCTCTGCTGCTGCCGGTTGCCTGTCCAGTCTTATCGAGAGTTTATCGCACAAGCTCACCGGGATCATCAGCGAATCCAACAGATGGTAGCCGTCGGGGCGGCGGCCGACGATGCGCAAGCCGACGTTAATCTTGGCCGGGGCCAATACGTGCATTTCTCGCATGTCGTGTGCTCTATCGTTTCATTACCGCAGAAGGCAAGCACCTGTGACGTTGCAGGCTGCCGTGGCCTGTGCCACAACCATGACCATGAACGATTTTCTTACTGCCGCACAAGAGGCTGCTCATCAGGCCGGAGCCTTACTCCGCGCCAATTGGCTGCAACCTAAAACGATTGAAATGAAGACCGACATCGTCGATCTGGTCACGAACGTCGATAAAGAATCCGATGCCTTGATTACCGGCCTCCTGCGTTCTCGCTTCCCGACCCATCGCATCATCGCCGAAGAGTCCGCCATCTCCGGTCAGGAGAGTCCGTACCGCTGGTATATCGACCCCATCGACGGCACCACCAACTTTGCCCACGGGTTTCCCCACTTTGCTGTCTCAATCGCCTTGGAACACGAGTCACAGATGCTGCTTGGCGTCGTCCACGATCCGATACGCAATGAAACCTTCTGCGCGAGCCGTGGCCACGGTGCCACACTGAACGGCGAACCGATCCGCACTTCATCGGCTCCAACCTTAGAGAAGTCGTTGTTGCTCACCGGATTTCCTTATGACCGCCGCAAGCGCAGCGAGTATTATCTGCGCTTTTATCAAGCTTTCATGGTACGGACCCAAGGCGTGCGCCGCTGCGGGTCCGCCGCGCTAGACCTGTGTTACGTCGCTTGCGGACGAGCAGATGCATTCTGGGAATGGCGGCTGCATCCGTGGGACACCGCCGCCGGTTCACTGATTGTCGAGGAAGCTGGCGGGCAGATGAGCGACTTCTTCGGCAGTCGCTTCGACATTCACGGCGAGCAGACCTTGGCATCGAACGGGCTTGTGCACCCGGAGATGGTTGAGGTGCTGCGTCAGCTCGTGCATTAAGGCCCTCTTGCGCAAGTCAGAGAGCAGGGAGGAGAGCGAGATTAGAGAGGGCAGCGAGGAGCTAGAAGACTTTGAGCTTGCCGAGGATATGCTCGGCGATAATGCGCTGGTGCGCGAACCGACGATTGCCCTTTCGCCTCCTTCGCCTTTTCCCCGTTTCGCCCTCTTCTCTGCCTTACACCGCTAAACTCGACCGTTTGTTTTTTCGTGCCGCGCCTCCCCAGATGCGACCGAACAGCATCCCGACTAATAAGACACCGGCCCCGGCAAGAAACCAATTCAAAGCCTCCATGCTTTCCCGCATGCTTTCCTGAGACTGTAGTCGCGCAACGGTATCAGCATGCTGCTGCGCCCGGGCCTCGGCTTGCTGGCGGGCGGTTTCGAGTCGGCTTTGTTCTTCACGCAAGGCGGCAATCTCTTTGTCGCGCGTTTGCACGAGTTCTTCGAGTACACTGGTCTTCTGTAGCGCACTTTGTTCGACCTCTTGGGTCCGTTTTTCCGCTGGGCTCGTGTCGGTTAGGTGCGACTTGAGGACATATCCGCGCAAGCCTTTCGGCGTCACGATCAGGCGAAAATCTCCCTCGTCGCCGAGCACAAACGCTTCTTGTCCAGGCCTCAAACTCGCGATCACTTTGTCTTGGCTACTTGGTCCCGACCGCACCGGAATGTCTTTGAGATTCTCCTGCCCATAAAGCACTTTTCCCCAGGTCACGGATGGCGACACCAGGACTGCCCAAAGCAAAAATACGCCTACTCCCCTCACGTCCCGCCCCTTTTTCCTGTTCACACTTCGGCAAGTGCTTGCATCGTACGCGGCACATCAACAGCGAGATTGCGCGATGCACCGATAGGAAACAGAATCGGATGAGTCAGGCCAGCGGCACGACACGCTTGAATATATGCCTGTGCTCGCTCTTTCGTTCCAATCGCTGCCAGCGTCTGCACCATACGGTCAGAAATACACTGCACTGCTTCTTCACGCTTTCCGTCCTGCCACAATTGACGAAACCCCTGCATGTCTTCGCCAAAGCCGTAGCGGGTAAACATCTTCACGTAAGAGTCCACGAATCCATACGACGACAGCTCTCGTTTGTACGCCAGCATCGCCGAAGCCGGATCATCCGTCACGCAACAGCGTACGTACATGGCGTAGTCGATGGCGTCAGGATTGCGTCCGACAGCTTGCGCACCTTTGCGTACCTCAGCGATCATTGGTGCAATCGCCTCGGCAGGTGAATAATTGAACAGCACCCCATCTGCTACCTCACCAGCTAGCCGCAACATGGCAGGGTTGAGTGCCGCGAGATAAATCGGCATTGGCTTGTCTTTCGGCAGGGTTATCCCAAGCTGAAAGCCTTTCGAGCAATAATACTTGCCCTCGAAGTTAGTGCGTTCTCCGCTCAAGACTTGGCGCATAACGGCGACAGATTCTCGCATCGCCGTCACCGCTGGGGGGTACGTCACGCCATGCCAGCGCTCGGCAATAATAGGGCTGCCGACACCAAGCCCCACCATTGCTCGCCCACCGGAGAGCATATGTAACGCGGCAAAACTCATGGCCGTCATCACTGGCGTGCGGCTTTGGATCGCGATTACACCAGTGCCAAGCTGCATGCGCGACGTCGCCGTAGCATAGGCGGCAAGTACCGTCAGCGCGTCCACACCATTCACTTCAGCCGTCCACAACGACCGATAGCCCAGCCGTTCAGCTTCTTGCACCAACTCGATGCTGCCGTGCACGCCGACACTCTCACGCATCGGTAGCGCTATTCCCAGGCGCTGTGTTGTTTCTGTCATTAATTGTCCCCTTTGTTCTCGCTAGAACTCCATCGTCTTCAGATCGGCGGCTAGGCGCAGCGGCGCGGCGGTTGCAGCCTGAACTTCGTCCACCGATATTCCCGGCGCGAGTTCATGCAGTACGAAACCTTCACTGTCGATGCGAATCAGCGCGAGATCCGTCACCACCCACGAAACGCAATGTCGAGCGGTCAGTGGATACGAGCAGGTCCGCAGCAATTTTGCCTCGCCGGTAGTGGTTTGGTGAAACATGACGACGATTACGCTCCGTGCCCCAGCCGCGAGATCCATCGCCCCACCCACTGCTCCGGCCTTCATGGTAGGCGACTTCCAGTTGGCCAAGTCACCATTCTCCGCTACTTGAAAGCCGCCGAGAATCACCGTGTCGAGATGCCCGCCTCGCGCCATAGCAAACGCGTCGGCACTGTGAAAAAAGCTTGCTCCAGGCACCAATGTCACCAACTGCGAACTCGCATTGTACAGGTCGATATCCTCTTCTCCTGCCTGAGCCAGCGCACCATACCCCAACACCCCGTTCTCGGCATGTAAGGTGACATCCTCGGGAAGAAAATCGGACACCAACGTCGGCAACCCAATACCAAGGTTGACATATTGCCCTGGCGACAAGAGCCGTGCAGCCCGTAGCGCCATCAGCTCAGGAGACAGACCGCGTTTGTTCGCACGTGTACTTTCTGTCGTTGTGACGGTGCGTCCCGTTCCACGCATGAGGGCCAAGACTTGTTCTTTGGTAAGCGGTGTCTCGCGGCGGACGAGGCGCTGGACAAAGATGCCGGGGGTCGCAATCGTTTCCGGGTCCAGTGCACCCGACGCTTGTACGTCGTCCACCTCGGCAATCGTCATCGTCGCTGCGGTTGCAAACGGCGGATGAAAATTCCGTGCACTGCATCGATAAACGAGATTACCCTCGGTGTCTGCGGCATGGGCACGGAGCAACGCGAAGTCAGCACGCAGTGCCGTTTCCAGAAGATATGTCCGCCCAGCAAAGACGCGCTGCTCTTTACCCTCTTCAATAACCGTACCGACGCCAGTCGGAGTAAAAAACGCGGGAATACCGGCCCCGCCAGCGCGGAGACGCTCCACCAACGTGCCTTGCGGCACCAGCTCAAACTCGACTTCTCCACAGCCAATCTGTTCAGACAGAGGAGTCGTGCGATAGGCATAGCCACCAAATGAGGCGATCAGCTTGGTAATTTGGTGGTTCTCGGCCAAAATCTGCGGCGAATGCGGTCCAAATCCCGGCGAATTACATATCACGGTCAAATTCTTGACATTGCGATCACGCAAAGCGAACAACAGCTCATGCGGCCAACCTTGCAGCACGCCAAAGCCGCCGATGAGGAGACTCGCACCATCCTGAACATCAGCCACTGCCTCGGCAGCAGAAAGAAGGGGTTTACGCATACCTACTCGCGCTCGCGTGTCGGCTAGTTTCCGTACATATTGCGACCAGTATTGACGTAAATGCTGTAATTCTTGACCTGTGGAAGATTTTTGGGCTGCGTGCGAAACGGTGCAGACGCCCCAACTGCAACCTCATTCAAAGTGACCACTTCATTCGCCAGTTGGCGTCCGGCAGGGTCGAAAAAAGAGACTTCTACATTAACAGAGGCAGGCCCTGGCGAGGCATTGTAAATCTCCCCACTCACGACCACCCCATTTTGTGTTTGCTCCAGCGACTTGTTCAGGACGCGGAAAGTCTCCTCCGCTCGGAGAGACCAGAACAAATATCCGGCAAAAAGCACTCCACAGGCAATTCCGACCGCGATTCTCGCGCTTCGTGTGCTTCTACGCCTTGCCATCTTGTAGACTCCCTCGTAAGATGCCGTGATTATGCTGTGCTGTTCTGACTCGCGCAATTGGGTCGGTAGGAAGGATCAGCGTTGTGGCGGATCGACCGTGTGATCTTTGCGAGCTTGCTCGTTATACCCAATGGTATGCGGAATTTCACCATCCGTTTCGTTTCACGATCCTCGACTGTGACTCGTGCGACGTCCCCATCGTAGTCTTAGGTGAACACCGGGTCGATGTCACGACCGAAGAAGTTGCTTATATGGAGAAGGCGCTCGCCTTAGTAGCGGAGCAAAAATTTGCCGGGAAGTTTCCCAAGTGGATCTTTGACCACCAGATGCGTCAGATTCCCAACCACTACCATTTCCATGTGCGACCGTTGTTGTGGTGAGCTGGACCCGTGTTGACAGCAGAGAAACGGGTCTTTATGAGAGGCGGCGGATGGATACCTACATGCAAGCGGTAATGTTATTGGGGCCACGGAAGCTTTCCTGCGAAGAACTCCCGCTTCCTCGGCCACGAGCTGATGAAGTTGTTCTGAAGATTGACGCAGCGTTGACGTGCGGCACGGATCTCAAAGCCTTTCTGCGTGGCCACCCGAAGTGGCCTATGCCCACACGGTTCGGCCACGAATACGCTGGCACGATCGCGGCCCGCGGTCGCAACGTTGCCGAGGTTCGTGAAGGCGACGCAGTGATGCTGGCACCAACTGCACCATGCGGAGCCTGCTTTTACTGCAAACGCGACCAAGAGACCCTATGTACGTCCCTCATGGAAACCATGGTGCTCGGTGGCTACGCGGAGTATCTCACCGTGCCGGCCCGGGTGATCCGCACAAACATGTTCCGCAAACCCGCTGGGCTCTCTTTTGCCGAAGCCTCGCTAGTGGAACCATTGTCGTGCGTCGTCCACGGGTTGCAACAACCCACCATTCGGCCAGACGACACAGCCGTCGTCATCGGTGCCGGAGCGTTTGGATTGTTGCACCTTGTCGTGCTCAGAGCCTTGGGTGTCGAGAACGTCTACGTCGTCGCCCGTAATCCACGGCGTGCGCAAATTGCCCGCAAGCTCGGCGCGACCGGCATCATTCCCTGCGCCGCCGAAGAAGCCCGTCCGCTCGTGCTCGATTTAACCCAAGGACGTGGCGCGGACTTAGTCATCGAGTGTACGGCCCAGCCGCGCGTGTGGGAGGAAGCCCTCTTGTTGTCGCGCCCGGGAGGACAAGTGATCCTCTTCGGTGGCTGCCCACCGGGAACCACGGTGTCTCTCGACACCTATCGTCTGCATTACGATCAAGTGCGCGTGTTCAGCCCGTTTCACTTTACGCCCAAAGCAGTTCGCCAAGCGGTAGACATGCTCATCTCCGGCAGGATTCCTACTCACCACCTGATTAGCGGCTCGTACCCCCTTTCCGCACTGCCACATGCGTTTGATCTGTTGCAACAAGGGCAGGGGATTAAGTACGCAGTTATCCCGTAAGCACGAGATCCTTATGAAACTTGTCACTCCGACCGAGGCAATTCGGGCCATTCCAGATGGTAGCACCGTGATTTTCCCACACGGCTGTGTGGAACCCACTACTCTGTACGACGCTTTCCAACAAGAGGTGGATCGTTTTCACCACCTCACGATTTATTCAGGGCTGGCGTTCGGTGAGTATTCTTTCTTGCGTCGTGGGTTGGGGACGAATTTTCGCTATGTCACCTGGCAAGCTGCGCCCAGCATTCGGCGTTTGTTTCAAGAAAAAAAGGTTGACTTCGCACCCATGCGCTTTAGCGAAATCACCCGCATCGTCAGCAAGAACGGTCCTGTGAAACCCGACGTGGTCGTCACGCAAGTGTCCCCACCAGAAGCCGACGGCACTGTCAGCTTAGGCATCTCCGTCAGCTTGTATCAAGATTTTATCGACAGCGCCCGACTCGTTATTGCCGAAGTGAATCCCAATATGCCGGTCACCGCCGGCAACAGCCGCGTGCCGCTGGAAAAGATCCATCTTGCCGTCGAGTCGTCCACTCCCATCGGCGAATATCACACTCCCCATCAAAGCGAACGCGACACGCGCATTGCCGACTATGTGCTGGACTTGATTCCCGACCACGCCTGGGTGCAGCTCGGCGTCGGCTCGGTTCCTGACCTCGTGCTTTTTCGCTTGGCAGACAAACCGCGCATTAACCTCTACTCCGGCATGCTCTCACAAGGGCTCATTCATTTCGTCGAACATGCACGGCATACCCCCAAGCTGATTACCGGTGAGCTGGCGGGCGACAAAGACCTGTATGCGTTTTGTGGGCGCACGCCGCTGGTAGAAATGGCAACGTCCAGCGTGACCCACAATATCCTCCTCCTCTCCAAGCTGCCGCGCTTCGCCTCGATTAACTCAGCGGTCGAGATCGACCTCCACGGGCAAAGCAACGGGGAAACCATCGGCAATGTGCAAATCAGTGGCGTCGGCGGCAGTCTCGACTACGTCGAAGCAGCGGCTCTCGCCGAAGGCGGCGTGTCGATTATCGCGCTTCCGTCTACGACTGAGGATGGCAAACATTCCAAGATTGTCCCCCGTTTAGCTGGCGGCATTGTCACCACGCCGCGCTTCTGTACCGACTACATCGTGACGGAATACGGCGTGGCTCGCATGAAAGGGAAAGACCTGCGCGCCCGCGCAGAAGCGTTAATCAACATCTCCCATCCGAACTTCCGCGACGAATTGGCGAAAAACGTGTAACCGTAGGTCGTGCCCAACGGGAGAGCGAGGAGATGTCATGCCCGCGCAAGCGGGAATCCAGAGGGGACGTGGTGGAGGTCGGTGCGACTCTCCCTGGATTCCGGGTCTCGCCACGCTCGCCCGGAATGACAACCCTGAAGAGGCGATGCAAATCGTTCTCAGTGCGCATCCTGCATTCATCCTTCGCGGCTTTCTCTTTTCGCCTCAGCCTTCCCTCCCATTCCCCTCTTTGCTATCTTCAAGCCTTCATCGGTCCAACCCTTCGATCAGATAGCGGGAACCACAGACGCAGTGCGTTCGCTGAACGAAGCGCAGGGCTGTACTTCAATCTTGTTGAGGGGATGTCACTATGATCGAACGCGCAGCTATTCTCAGTACCGGGGACGAAATCACCACCGGTAAAGTCGTGGACACCAACGCCAACTATCTGGCCGATAAACTCGTCGAGGCCGGAGTCGAAGTCGCTGCCGTCCTCACAGTAGGCGATGTGGCGGAACGGATTGTGTGGGCGTGGCAACAAGCCATGCAACAAGCCGATGTCATCATTTCCACCGGCGGCATCGGTCCAACAGCAGACGATCTTACTACTGAGCTGGTAGCAAAAGTCGCTGGCGTCGGACTGTTCTTCTCGGAAGAAGTCGCGAACAACATTCGCCGCGTGTTTGCGTCGCTCAACCGCCCCATGCCAGAAAACAATCTCAAACAGGCCCAGTTTCCCGTCGGTGCCACGATCATCTCCAATCATCTCGGTACGGCACCTGGCTATCGTGTTGATCTCGACACACCGCACGGTCGCAAACACCTCATCATTCTTCCCGGCGTCCCGCGTGAAATGAAACCGATGATGGAAGAGACCGTGTTGCCCTGGCTGCGCGAGATGCGCGGCGGTAGCGATGTTTTCCTGACCCGCACCTTTCAGACCTTTGGCATCAGCGAATCTGGACTCGACGAAGCCGTCAAAGGCACAGTCAATGAAGACGAAGGTCGGCTCGCGTTTCGCGCCAGCTTCCCGCAAATTTCTATGCGCGTCACCGTGCGCGGCAAGCAAGACGAGGTCGAAGGTCGGCTTGAAGAGCTGTCTAACCGCATTCGCTCGCGCATTAGTCAGTATGTCTATGGCGAAGGCG
>SYOC01000012.1 GCA_005804965.1 Pseudomonadota bacterium | reverse complement strand
TTACACGACGGGTTTATGACTCGACACGTGCCGTGTTTCCCAAAGCCGCCATCAGGACGGCTATGAACAAATCAGGCTACAGGAGCCGTTGCCCCAGTTCGGAGGCTCATCATCAATCCGCGAACATTCAAAAGCCGACCTCTCTCGAATAGGTTCTGGCAAGCGTTCCTAGCACTAAGTCGCGCTCGCCGAGACAGATGGTCGCGCGGGTTCTGGACTTGGCGGTACACGGACGCTGGCCGCCTCAAATGCAATGATATCTTGGAATCCGGGCGACTTGGCAATTCCGTCGGTGCCGCCTTCGTTGTCAAAACGTTCGACAACGTACGCTACAGCCTTTGGTAGCCATGTCTCATCTATTTTTAGCGTAGCCCATCCTGACGCTGCATGTTTTGTATTGTGGAAATACACACCAGACACGAACGCCAAAACGTGCCAAACAACATTGTTTCGGAAGCCTGCACCCCGCGCGGGCTCGATGGCGTTAAGAATGTTCATTATTTCCCGTTTCGCCCGAATGACCGCAAGGAAGGTGTCTAGAGGATAGCTTTCGGAGAAGAGTGTCCGGTAATCCTCGTCGTCCTTGATTAGCGTTGTAGGGCGACCGCGTGCATCGCCACCTCTGAATAAGAGAGCAGCTACTAGAGACTGCGACATCTCCGTGAGTGTGACGATAGAAGAACGCGGCTTTTCCTCGTTCCGATACTGGTTCTTACGGCGCTCATAGAAAATTCCATGCTTGCGGAAGAAGTCCTCAATATTCCGGTGAACACGGTCCATGCCCCGAAGATAGGGTTTAGGAATGTGTGCTTGGCTGTTGGTAGCTCTTATGATGCCATCTCTAATAGAATCCGAGGTTGGCTTGATAATGCGGACGAGTATCCGCTTTTCGCCTATGTGCTTCTTCGCCTCCTCGGAAACGTCCGGAGACGACATAAACGCGTGAATTACATTGCAGGTTTGAAGTCCGTTGACGAGGAGAGGATCGGTTAACGCGAGGTGCTTCCCCTTTGGGTCAACTGCATCGGCAACTAGAGTAACCCCGTTATTGAACCACCAGAAGTCCTCTTCACCTAGAGTCTCGAGCGTCTGATAAATACCCTCATTGACATCGGTCGTCGTGCCGAGGAAGTCGCGAACGTTGGCGTCAAACAGCGAACGGATGAGGTTGCCCGAACTGTCGCTTAGGAAGTTCATGATGCCGGCAATTGGTACGAGGCAGGCAAAGGAATTCTCGTCGTGAGATAGCTGCTCTTGGAAGGCAAGCTGACGAATATGAATTTTAGGCATTCTCGAGAGGTCTATGATCTGCTCAGCACCGAGATAGACAATCTCCGCGTCCTTCGTTGCAGCAGACGTTCCGAGTTCCCTTGCCAAGCTGGTGCCCGTCGCAAGAACAGAAAGATGGATGTTCGCGTTGCTGCCTTTTGTCGCGTAATAAACACGGCACTTGATCGTTGCTGCACGACCCGATGACAACAGCACCGCCAATCTTGCTAAGGCAAACTTGGATTGGACGCCGGAGTTATATTCTTTGAACTCTGCCGTGGAATAGTCCTTCGAAAGGCTAAAAAGGTCTTTGACGGTCGCGCGCACCGACTTTAACGGATTTTCCTCGAAGCTATCAGTATATTTAGACTGAATCATAACAATGTGGATCTCGAGTGGCCCTTTTTCAGGGATTGCTTTACTCTCGATCGAGTCGTCGCTCAAAACCATGCCGTTCACAATGACGTACATGGCATCTATCTGGCCGTCTGCGCCGCCATCGGTGATGCCGGCCTCGATTTCATCCACGCTCAAATCGAAGGGAGCCATTATCAATGCGTTGACTACCAACTCCCAAGCTTTTGATACGTCCTTCAACCCAGCTTCTTTTGCACGATCCTCCGTCATTTGCTGGACGAGAATCTTATAAGTGTCTTTGGACATGCAACCCTCGGGTATCTGATATGGCTGTCGGCGCAACTTAGCTGAGGTGGCGTGATTGGTAAGCCGTTAAAATTGATGTTCCCAGGAATATTCAGCGAACAGGAAATGGAAATAGGTTGAATTCAAGTGTTGTCTCGGCGCCGAATAATGTGGCGACGCTGTCCATATTGAGGGTGAAGAAGATGCTAAACAAGAAGTCAAGCTGGTCCGATTTTCAACACATAGTCAGCCAGTTGAGTTTGCATTACGCCCCCGACGAAGTGCGGGCTTGGCTCGAAGCCCCTCATCCGCAGCTCGGCGGTGAGCGTGCCGTCGACCTGATCCGCAACGGGCGGGCCGCAGAAGTCATTGCCGTGATCGACCGGCTCGACCACGCGGTGTTCGTTTAACCCCCTCACACCCCCGACAGCGAGAACCCATGCGCGAACGGGTCGCGGTCGTCGATGGTGATGGTGTTGAGGCCGGTGACGCGGGCCCAGCCGCCGATGGAGGGGACGATGGCGGGTTTGCCGTCGACGGTTGTTTCCTCTTCGACGCGGCCGTGGAAGAGGCTGCCGATGATCGATTCGTGGATGAAGGCATCGCCGGATTTCAGCTTTCCGAGCGCGTGCCACTGCGCCATGCGGGCGGAGGTTCCCGTGCCGCAGGGGGAGCGGTCGATCGCGGCATTGCCGTAGAAGACGGCGTTGCGGGCGTGGGCTTGGCTGTCGCGCTGGCTGCCTGCCCAGAGCACGTGGCGCAGGCCCGTGATTTCCGGCTTTTCGGGATGGGTGAAGGTGTAGCGTTCGTTCAGGGCTTTTCGCAGGCGCGGGCTCCAGGTGAGCAGATCCTGCACGGAGACATCGGCGATATCGGTGA
>SYOC01000123.1 GCA_005804965.1 Pseudomonadota bacterium | reverse complement strand
GGCCACGCCGAACGGCATAAAGGTCACCATCTTGCTGGAGGAACTCCTCGAACTTGGTATTAAAGAAGCCGAATACGATGCGTACTTGATCGACATCATGAATGGAGATCAATTCGGCAGTGGGTTTGTGGCCATTAATCCCAATTCCAAAATCCCGGCGCTTCTTGACCGGAGCACCAATCCCCCGACCCGCGTCTTTGAGTCCGGCGCCATGCTTGTGTATCTGGCGGAAAAATTTGGCGCTTTTCTGCCGACAGCGCCTTCCGCACGTGCTGAGTGTCTGTCATGGCTGTTCTGGCAGATGGGGAGCGCTCCGTATATCGGCGGAGGGTTCGGTCACTTTTATGCTTACGCGCCAGAGAAGCTCGAATACCCGATCAATCGCTTCGCCATGGAAGTGAAACGCCTGCTAGATGTGTTGAATCGTCATCTCGGCGAGCATCGCTATCTCTGCGGCGACGAGTACACAATCGCCGATATGGCGAACTACGCCTGGTACGGCGCGTTAGTCTTCCACAATATCTATGAAGCTGCCGAGTTTCTCGATGTCGGAACATACACGCATGTATGCCGTTGGGCGAAGGACATTGAAACACGACCCGCCGTGCAACGGGGGCGACGTGTGAATAAATCCTGGGGCCCCGAAGAAGAGCGGCTCATCGAGCGACACAGCGCCAGTGATTTCGAAAGGAAATGAGCAACAGCGGGCGGACGGCCTGTCCGTAGCCGGATTGAGGATGGGCTTGCTTGCTCCAGTCCTGCTAGTGATCCGCCCACCAAGTCCCTCAATGCCAAAACGGTCTCACGATGGGTCTGTGCTTGAGTGCAAGACTTGCCCCTATTGCTGCTACGTTAGTGCAACTCCGGTTCGCTACGAGGTTGGGTTGCAGGCCGATCATCGAATTGCATCAACGCGACTGCGACTGCCGCAATCGCTAAGACCAGCCCAAAGAGAAGAAAGTAATCCTGAATAATCAACTGCAAGGAAATCAGCATTCCTCCGATCACCGGACCAGAGACCGCTCCGATCCGGCCAAGACCAAGCGCCCATCCAACCCCTGTCGCTCGTATGCCTGCCGGGTAAAGAGCAGCCGCGAGCGTATTCATTCCGATCTGGGCACTCAGGGTCAGAAATCCGCTTAAAAAGATAATCAGCATGAGGAATGAAGCCGAGGTCTCGACCGAGCGCACAACAACGGCGCACAGAAAGGCCGCCAAGGCAAAGAACACCACGAGCATCCGGCGGGAGCCATACCGAGTCATCAACTGCGCAAGAAGCAGTGCGCCGATGGCGCCGCCCAGACTAAAGAGTACAGAGACGTTGATCGCTTTGCTAATCACAAAGCCAGATTTGAGTAAGAGAGCAGGAAGCCAGGTCATCAAGAAAAAAAGCGCGAACAAGTTGATGAAAAAGGCAAGCCACAAGAGCAGCGTGTTGCGCGCCAGGCCGTCGCCCAAGAGCTGCCCAATCTTATTCCCCGCTACCGGAGTCTCAGGGACAAAAAACGCGTCGCGCGGGGTATAGTGACCTGCGGGATGGATGGAATTCAACAGTTGCCTGATCATGCGGTGGGCTTCTTCCCCTCCCTTCGTGACAAGAAAGTGCGGAGACTCTGGCAGCATCTTTGCCACCACTACGAGCAGCAGCAGAGGGAGTACACCTCCGACATAAAAAACAGACTCCCATCCCCAGCGGGGAATCAGTTGTGCAGCAAGCAAGCCGCCAAACACTCCGCCGAGTGGAATGCCAATGGACACCAATGCAATCAGCTTCACCCGCAGGTGCGCGGGAGCATATTCCGCGGTCAGCGTGGTAATGCTGGGAATCGCTCCCCCCACTCCGACTCCAGTGAGGAAGCGATACACTAGCAATTGGGTGTAGGAGTCTGCCAGCGCTGTTGCCAAAGTAAATGATCCAAAGATGGCGACGCTAACGCCTATGGCGACTTTCCTCCCATAATAGTCGCCGAGCAGCCCAGTAAGAGCGGCACCACAGGTCATCCCCGCCAAGGCAGCGCTGAAAATGACGCCTAAAGCCGTGGCTTCAATCTTCCATTGCTGGGCGATTACAGGTCCGGTGAAGGCAATAGCTTGTAAATCGAAGCCGTCGAGAATAGCGACCAACGCACATACGCTCAGCACCAGGAGGTGCGTCCGGCCAATTTCCGCCTGGTCAATCACCTCCCCGACATTCACGTTTCTGGCGGTCACTGCCATGTCGGGAGACGCCAGAGCATCAGGGTAATGAGATGCCGAGAGATTATGATCAGGCACGGGCTTCCTTCCTCCTCTTCTCTGCCTTAGCAAGCACGTCGCGTCGCATTCTCTTTACGTCATACTACGCTGTGCGCAAACGCCTCCAAGGTCCGCTCGTCGGGAAGCTCAGGTTTGTCACAGCTCAACGGCATCAAGCAGACGTGGTTTGCCCCGGCGGCCAAGTGCGCGTCGATACGCTCACGGATGCGCTCTTCACTCCCCCAGGTGATAAAGGAGTCGACCAAGTGATCGCTACAGCCATTTGCGAAGTCTGCTCGCGAAAACCCCTGCGCAAGAAAAATGCGCTGATAATTTTCTTGATTCGCATAAAAGCTCAGTTGCTGTCGTGCGCGGGTTCGGGCTTTGGTTGCGTCACGTTCTAAAATTGACATGACGCTAGGGCACACCCAGGCATCCGGCCCCAGCACTTCGCGGGCGCGTTTGGTATGCTCGGGCAAACAGAAAGCCGTGTGCGTTCCCCGTGCTTCACTGGCAGCGAGAGCCAGCATCTTCGGATGCAGCGCCGCAATCACCAGCGGCGGCTCGGTCTTCGGCGTCACGGACCGATATAAAGCTGACCGCATCTGCGGGATGTAGTCCTTCATGTAGCTGTAGGGCTTGGTGTATTTATGACTGCGCACCTCCTCGACCAGCGAGCGATGGCTCACGCCGATACCAAGAATAAAACGCCCCTCTGCGGCCTCGGCTAAGGTCTTGGCCGAAGCCGCCATGGCCACGGGATCACGCGCCCAGATGTTGGCAATGCCGGTGGCGTAGATCAGTCGATCAGTTTTGGCGAGCAGATACCCGCCCTGCGCAAACGGATCGCGCCCCCATGCTTCCGGGGCCCACAGCACCTTATAACCCATCCGCTCCACCCGGCGACAGAATGCTGCACTCTCCTCGGCGGGCATCCCATCGAGAAAACAAAAGGCTCCGATCTTACCAATGTCCATGACTTTCTCCTCCTCTCGCTTTTTTACCATGCTTCTCCCCTACGCCTACTAGCGCAGGAAACCTAAGCTGGTGCTATACTCCAAACGCATGAGTGCTGGAAGACGCTGGACAGTGCAAGATCGCGACGGACGGGAAATCTATCTGACTCAGGAACGCTGGGAGCATATCGTCGATCCAGACAACCACCCTGAGATGATCGGGTCCGAGATGCAACTTCAAGAAACGATTCGGTCTGGCGCACGCCAACAAGATCCCTTGAATCCACTCAAATACCGCTACGAGAAAGCGTTCAACGATTTGGCAGAGGAGAACACTCATCTTGTCGCCATCGTGCTGTTTCGATTCGGTGCCCATGAGGAAACTGGGACGCTGCAACCAAGCAACTACATTGTAACTGCTTACCAAAAGGCAATCGGGTAACCCTATGACAACTCCGACACTTCATTACGATGAAATGAGTGACACGCTCTATATTTCCTTCACTCCTGGCGAGCCTGCGACAGGCATCGAACTCAACCCACATATCCTGCTCAGGATTAACGCCACTGAGCGTCGGGCAGTGGGGTTGACGCTTTTCGATTACTCACTCCTTGCGCAACCGACTGACGTAGGTCCACGAAGTGTCCCGCTCATCGGGCTGACTCAACTGTCTCTAGAATTACGAGAACTCGCCCTGGAGATCATCCAACATCCGCCAGTCAGTAATTTTCTGATGCTATCTGCCTACGCCCCATCCGCCAGCGAGATCATTCTGATGACGTCGCTGCATCCGCTGCCCGCAGTTGCCTAGAGGTTCCCCATCTCTCGGATTGTCAGGCTTGGCGTTCTGGCGCTATCGCATCCCTTGAATCACGTGTGTCGCAAACTCGTCCATCCCGGTCCGATCTGCGGCGATGGTGACCTGCTTCACTCCCAGCGACGCCATGGTGCGCACCCGCTCGCGAATCTCGTCAGCAGTACCCGTCAGCGTAGTCTCCTTGATCATTTTCTCTGTTACCAGCGGCGCGTGTTCCGGTTTGAACTCTTCACAATAGCCGGTGTAGAGCTCCAAGTGGCGGGTTTCAATCGGTGCATTCGGCGTGCGGTAGGCATCTTTGAAGGCCATCAAGTTCTCACGGATATCACCCGGCAGCTCAAACGGATCTTTCACTGAGAGGGCGAAAATATTGCACTCCGAAGTGACTAATGGTCCCACGGCCTGCTGGAGGTCAGCCAAACTTTCCCCTGGCTTGGTGAGGTGAAACGCCGTGGCGACTAGGATGTATAAGTCTTCCAACCGCTTGCCCGCACGCTCGGCCCCACGACGCACATGACTGAGGGTATACTTCAACAAGCTATCTCCCACCGTGCCGAAAAGAATGACTCCGTCGCCAATCTCTCCAGCTAGCTCCAACGTCTTTGGTCCGCTGCCAGCAATGTACACGGGAATCGGGTTCTTCAAGTTTATGAACCCACTCTCGGGATTGAGAAAGCGGATCATGCGGCGCCGCTCGCCTTCTTGATAGGGAATGGTCTTCCCGTCCCAGAGACCACGACACGTTTCGATATGTTCCCGCAGCTCCGCAAGCTTTGCCGCCGGCATGCCCAGCGTCCGCCGCGTCGTATTACCCGTCCCAATACCCATAATCACCCGGCCTGGAGCCAGCATATTCAAAGTAGCAAAGTTGCAAGCGGTCACCGGCGCAATCCGAGATTTCGGATTGGTGACATTGGTACCCAGCTTGATCGTTTTCGTCGTAGTCGCGCACAAGGCTAAACATTGGAAAGCGTCAGCCCACACCATCTGCGAATCACCAAACCAAGCATGGGTGAAGCCTTGACTCTCGGCAAACGCCGCATCTTTGCCGCTCTCAATATTCGCTAAAAAAATTACTCCGAAATCCATACTCGCTCCTTCTATTCCTCTCCAAAGAATCGCCTTCTCACCGTCTCATCAAGCGGAAGGTCTGGCCCACTCCAATTATGATCGAGTCGCCGCGTCGGCTCTTGCATCATCAAGGGCAGCGCTGTCATGCGACGGGCGTCCGCTTCCGCCCCTGCCGCGAAAAATAGCTCGGTTTGGTAGTTGTTCACAGTATTGATGACATTGAAATGACGATCATGTTCTTGAGCGTAGGCATGGCCTACCGCATCCCAATCGTCATGACTGGCCAGCAAGTCACGCAGCACGCGCACGTCGCGGAGCGTAAGCGACAATCCCTGTCCCCACGTCGGATCGGAAGCGCCAGCCGCATCGCCGATCAAGGCGATGCCCGCGTGATAGGGATGGGTCGCCCACGTAGCGGCACCGTCGAACGTCGCCAGCGGCCCAACCGCTCTCGCGCTAGCAAACCATTCGGACGGCATGCCTGCCTGCACGGATTCCTCGATAAAGCGCGGAATGTCGACAGCTCCCTGCAAACGCGCAGATCCCTCAGTGCGACACGCAAAGTAGGTGCGCACCTTTCCTTGCCCCTGGGGAAAGAGTAAGGCGATATGGCCACGAGCGAGATCGAGCGTGATATGGTTCGCATCGTCTGGAGGAATCGGCATGTTCTCAAAGAGCACGCCAGCAATCAGCATCTGTTCGGGATCATGCTGAGGAGAGAAACCTGCCCATTTGCGGACCAGCGAACCACGCCCATCGGCTCCGACTACCAAACGAGCCTGGTATTCTTCACTGCGACCGTCTTGTTCCACAACTATCGTTGGCGAACCGTCTCTCTTCACGTCTCGCACCACAGCTCCCCGCCGGACCTCGGCTCCAGCGTCAAGAGCTGCTTTGAGCACGACCTCTTGCATCGCCGGGTGGTAGACAGATAGCACAGGCTGCCCTTGCAAGGTTGTGGTCCGTAAATCTCGATGTTCAGTTTGCATGCCGCTCACGTACACATCGACATAGGGCAAATCCTGACCGCCAGTGGCGCGCAAGAGTCCGTCAATGCCCAACCTTTGCGCCTCGGCGACTCCCCAGGGAGCCATGAATTCCCCGCGTATTCGATCCTTAAATTGGGTCTCGCGCTCCACCACCAGAACGCGTGCGCCGCGTTCTGCCATAGCTTTGGCGAGAGTAGCGCCCCCTAAGCCGCCGCCGACGGTGATGATGTCGTAGGTCCCTCGTGTCATAAATACTCCTTCCAGAAGATGAATTACGCAAACTTAAATTTCGCGCCGTACTTAACAGCAATGGCGTCGAGGGTCTCCCGGTCGGGCGGACCGGACAGCTGACTCAGCTCCCGAAAAGCATTTTCTGGTCCCGGAAGCGAAGTCGTTTCAAGTATGCACAACGGTTCTGTCTTTGTTGATTATCCTTCTCTCATCCTCGATCCGAGTTGACCCAACACCCGACTCCGCAACGACTCCTCATGCACTCAGCCCGCGAATCTCGTTCAACACCGGCTCGATAAAGGCCAAACACCGTTCAGGATCTTCGCTCATGGGGAAGTGCCCCAAGCCAGTCATGGTCTGGTACTTCGTACCTTTGATGCGCCGCGCTAACGCTTCCGACATCTCCGGCGTGCTGGCCCAGTCGTATTCTCCAGTCAACAAATAGACCGCGACTTTAGAGGTATCGATCTGCTCGGCGGTCTGGCTGAGATCGTGGTCGACGGAATAGTAGTAAAGATCACCTTTGAACACCGGCGGTGCGCCCTGACTGTACACCCACGTGGTTTCACGGCGATATTTTTCCGGACTGGTCGGCGACATCAAACCAAACATGGAACTCGCCTTGAACTCGTTGCTGACACGCGGATGATTCCACGCATCGCGATACCCGCCCGGTGTGGCAATCGCGGCTTCCAGTCCAATCACCGCACGAAACTCGTTGGGATAGTACAAAGCAAGATCAGTCGCGAGATGGCCGCCAATCGAACTGCCCATATATACTGGTCGATCTAGACCCAACTCGCGGCTCAACGTCACTGGTACTTTCATGAGGAAGTCTTTGGTGAGCTTATACTCCTCTTTCCACCACTCCTTCTCGGTCGGCGGCACCGACTTGCCATGATAGGGGAGATCATAGGCAATCAAGCGAAAGTGCTGCGCCAGTCGTTCGTTTTCGAGAAAGTGTCGCCACTGTCGCCCATCCGCCCCGGCGGTATGCTGCATCACCACGGGGATGCCGGAGCCGTGCTCCTCGAAATAGACTCGGTAGTCAACGTTATCGATGGTCAAATAGATATAGCGACCGATTGCTTTGTCAAAACGCGCCATAGAAGCATCCTCCAGATCAATTCGCCAGCGTCCGCATGATGTCGAACAAGCGCCGCACCGCTGGGTAGTAGGCGTACAAGCTCTCCATATCTCCACCCACTTTGAAGCCGTGGTGCGTCATCGCGCCCCACAGGTCCACATAGAAAGGCTTGGGAATGCGCTCCAGAAACTTTTGCCAATCACTCGTGGGCGCGGACACGACAATGTTCACTGGCGTCAAAAACGCAACCGCTTGATGTCCAGACAACTGCTCAACGATCTGCCCTTTTTCAATATGTAGCAGCAGCGCCTCATTGCCCATTTCCAAGCGGAGCGCGGTGTTCCAGAACCGCGCGGCGAGGCGGAACTCCGGGTCGTTGTTGGCAACTCTTTGCAGCTTATCAAAAATCATATTGATCCCTCCTGACTCAGACTTTCATCGCGTCGGAAAGCGCTCGCGCAGCCATTGGGTAATGATTTTCAACGAGGCAGCGCGGCCACCTTGGTTGGGTTGCGAGGGCAAGGGATAGCCAAAATGATCGGCATCGACTTGCGCAAATTGTTTATCGGCAACCGGCGAGCGTTGATAAATAGCCTCGGACTCTTCCGGGTAAATCGCATGATCGCCTGTGTAATTGATCACCAGAGTGGGAACCGTCACTTTGGGCATGTTGTCCAACACTGAGGCGCGCGACGACAGCCCAGACCAGTTGCTCAACCATGCGCGTGGCGTCTGATATTTACCAAACCCATGCTCTAAGTAATTGAACAAATCGGGACGAGGCGACCATAGCGAACCGTAGTCGCGCGACGAGGGCGAGAGCGACTGATCGGCGTAGGTCAGGTTCGCTTCGGTACGATGAATTTCCATGTAGCGTCCCACTAACGCCCGGCGACTAATGAACGCTTGTCGTTCTGCCGACAGTGCGTCGAACTCCGGCTGACGGAGCAGTTCTTGATAATAGCGCTGCTCTTCAATGTGACGGCGGGCGATAGCATCGATACGCGCGACGCGGGCTGTTTGCGCCGCACGATAGAGCTCGACAAATTCTTGACTGTATTTGCTCGATGTGGGTGGGGTCTGGAAACCATTGGCTGAGTTGTACATATCCAGAGAAGGATCGCAGGAGAGCGGATCGTTCTCATCGGCTACGGACGGATCGAGTGCCTTCTGCAAAAATTTTCCTTCTCCTAAATGCGCGGCGATGATAATCATGCCGTCCCCTGGCGGCAGCGTGAAACGGTTGAGATCGTAGGCATCCCCCGCTGGTGTCGTCGTGAGGCGGCCAGGAGGCTGCGTCTCTGCCTGTGCTTGATAGAACGTATAGAGTGACCCGCCACCGCTGTTGCCGATGAAGACGACATGTTGGAAGCCGCGCTGCTCTTTCAGAAACTTGATACCGGCGGCAATGTCGGACAGCAGCATCTCGTGAATGCAAGCAATGTCATTGCTCGGCCACCTACCCTCTTGCCCGAACGCGGCGTAACCCGCTTCCAACAAGTAGGGGATAGCGTAATGTCGTGTCATGTCTGCTCGCGGATGCATGAGGCAAACGACAGTTTTCTCGCCACCTTTGCTGTACAACACCCCTTTGGATTCACCGCGATCTTCCGCCAGCAGCGGAACGTTCTCGTATGAGACGCCTTCTGGCAGCTTCTCGAAGCCAATGAGGCTCATACCAGCCGCCGAGTACCGTGGAATACGTGCTAAGGCCATGCGGTCCCCCTATCGCTTATAAAGTGACAACTCCCCTTCCCTAGCGGGATGGCACTAGAAGGGCAAGAGCGGCGGGGGGAAATGGTGAAGGATGAAGTCAGCGCACCAAATTCTCAGCTGAGGAAGCCGCGACGCCTAATGCCTTCAGAAGCCGGTCTTTAATGCGCACGGCGGCCTTTTCCGTGGCGACGCCGCGTTCTGAGACTTTAATGCGTCCACCGGCAATCATGTCATGTCCGCCGGCAGATTTACTGCCCAACACTTTTTGCAGAATCTCTCCAGCGTTCACCTCGCGATTGGTGGTACGCAGCGACACATGCATGTTATCGTGATAGACGCCAATCGCCATCGCCCATTCCGACTCGTCCAAGCGCAGGAGAAAATCCGCGACTTCCGCCACCATGTCTGGATACTGCACTTCGCTGAGCACCGAGATCACCACTTTGTCGTACAACACGGCTTCTTCGAGGGCATCGCGAAAGACCTTGAAATATTCGCGCGGCACACGGGCGTTCTCAATTTTCGCCAAGCGGCGTTTGTTGGTGTAGGGATAAAGGAACTGACACGCGGTCACGTCATTGGGCGTGGCTTCGCGTCCGAGGTCCTGAGTTTCCGCGTTAATCCCATAGAACAATGCCGTGGCGATCTTGCTTTCGACATCGACATGCGACTCTTCCAGATATTCCGTGAGAATCGTCGAGGTAGCGCCATAACCATCGCGCAGGTCCAGAAATGGCACCTCGGCATACGAGTCGTAGGCGGGATGATGGTCAATAACGATAGTCGGCAAAAATCCGTCGGGAAGAGAATTGTTGCTGCGTCCTGGTTGGGTATCGACCAGCGCGACTTGCGGCAGTGCATCAAAGTCGATCTCGCCGACCGGCACAAGGTTGATGTTCAGATAGCGGAGCATAGCGCGGTTTTCCGCACGTCCAACAATGCCGCCTAGGGCAATGATAACTTCCTTCTCTTCATGGGCTTGGTTGACGATAAACCGCAGTGCCGCAGCACTCGCCAAGGCGTCGGGGTCAGGATTATCGTGCGGGAGAATGATGAGTGGACCCGCGCTTTCCGTCACGCGGAGCAACTGATGCAGCGGGCTGCGACTGGATACGATCATACAAAGCTGAAGTGAAGATGGGCGGAAAGAACGTCCGGTTTTGCCTCTCGCGGTCTGCTGGCGCTACACCCTTGCGTGTCTCCAGCTTTGTCAGCAGTATAGGGAAAACAATTTCTACGGCAAGGGATAGGGCCGCATATGGCAACATCGGCGCGAGAACGGTTTACTCAGTTGGTGCACAACCCTATGGAGGATTTCGACTTGGCGGAAGCCGCTTTGTTGATCGCCCAAGAAGACCAACCAGAACTCGAAGTCGCTGCATATCTCCAGCGGCTGGACGCTTTGGCGGCGGCAGTGCGCGGGCGTTTGCCCGAGAACCCGGATTCCACTGCTATTCTTGCCCAACTGAACACACTGCTTTTTCAAGAGGAACGCCTGACCGGCAACGTCACGGACTACTACGATCCGCGCAACAGCTTTTTGAATGAAGTGCTTGAACGCAAAATAGGTATCCCGATCACGCTTTCCGTGATCTACATGGAAGTGGGTCGTCGGTTAGGGTTGTCGCTAATTGGCGTCGGTTTCCCAGGACATTTCTTGGTCAAATACACCGGAGCCGAGGGCGAGGTCGTTCTGGACCCGTTTCATGGTGGTGCCACTCTCACGCACGAGCAGCTCGCGCAGAAACTGCGGGAAATGTACGGCGAAGGCAACCCGTTTCTCGGGCAGATTCCGCAACTGCTAACACCCGCCAGCAAACGAGAAATTCTCGTGCGCATGCTGCGTAATCTCAAAGGCGTCTACTTGCAACGTCAAGACTTCATGCGTGCTATTCAAGCCATCGACCGCATTTTGCTCATTGACCCCACCGTCGCTTCCGAGATTCGCGATCGTGGTGCGATCCACCAGCGACAAGGCCATTTGCAAGCCGCCGCCCGCGATTTTCGTCAGTATTTGCAGCTTGCACCTCAAGCCGAAGACGCCGCCGCCGTACGCAATCTCATCACCCGCATGACCGCGCAACTGAACTGACCAAGCAAGCGCGGAACTATGTATGACAGGCATTCGCGTCTCCGTCGGCGTACTGACCAAAGGGTCACAAGTGTTGCTTTGTCAGCGGCGGGCAGAAGACTTGCACGCCAACAAATGGGAATTCCCCGGCGGCAAAGCTTACGACGGAGAAGATGACGCCGCTTGCTTACAGCGAGAGTTGCACGAAGAACTCGGCATCGACGCCACCATCGGCGCGACACTCCAAGTCGCCACCCATACCTATCCCAACGGACGCAGCGTGGAGCTGCACTTTTTCCACGTGCCGGATTTTCATGGTGTACTCGTCAATACCCAGTTCCAAGCTGTCGCATGGGCAGAACTCTCGGACCTGACTTCCTACGATTTTCTCGAAGGTGATGTGGATTTTGTGAGTGCGCTTGCGAGCGGGAAGTGGAGCCAGATCTTGCAAGGTGCATAGAAGCCCAATGCAGAGGCATCGTCATTCCCGCGCAGGCGGGAATCTAGGATTTTGCCTGGCTTCCGGGTCTCGCAGTGCTCGCCCGGAATGACAAGCGTCTGTGCGCTCAGAGTCCACAACCGCACCAAGCAATCGCCTCAAACCGTGGCCGGTGCCCCATCGAACTTGGTGAATGCGAACCCGGCGAACTGTTCCGGGGAAGTCGTTCGCAAATCACGCAAGGTCTTCACGGCCACGGCCTCTCCCAGCGTGAGCCCCGCGCTGCTATCCGAGCGCCAATGCACCCCGGCGGCATCGCGGCCCAGTGCGATATTCGCAGCCAGCTTGTTCAGCTCCCCTCCCACGGTCAGCGCCGTGCCTTTGTGAGGTACAAGCGAGAGGCCATCGGCACTCGCCATCACCGGATGATTGAGCATGAATGCTTCATTGAAGAAGGCTTTCAGCACAGTGACACATGCACCAGCAATAGCGGCGTGACCGGCGGGATACGCCGGATGGGATGGGCAACCCTCTGGATACGCTATCGGCAACAGGTATGAGCCTGTCGTGCGCAAGACCGCATTGAGTGCAGCCGACGTGAACAAATCGGCATGAAGCGGATACCGCCGCGCTGCTTTCGTCAAATGGTTATGCACCCGCCCGCCGAAGGCTTCCGGACGCAAGCGGCGATGTACCAGCCACTTCTGCCGCCAACTTGCCTTCAATGCCTCATTGGCCACCCGCGCCACGCAGTCCAGCACCTGCGGCGGACCATAGGTCACAAACCCGCTTTGCGTGAGCGAACGACGATAGGGCTGCTCCACTTTCAATGGCGCACGAATCGCCAATAAAATCAGACAGGCGTTGAGATAGGCTTGATAGCTGTAGTCGCGATACACATACCCGGCCAAGTCTCGCCCGTTACGCAAATAGCGTGGTGTCGGGTCCAGCACCGCGACTCGCGCTGGCAGCAAGCCGCGTTGGATATTCAACCACTCAGGATAGGTGCGCAGGTAATCATCGCCAGCGACCGACACCCGGTTGCGTTGCGTCAGCGTCATCGACCCATGCTCGACATCCAACCACAAGAATTGCGAGAGATACGGACCAGTAAGGTCGCCTGGGGTGTTGCCTCGGAACAAGGTGCCGAGAGTAACCGCACCATCACCCTTGGGACCGCAAAAGTCGGAGCACTTGCTCAAGTCGGCAATTGCAGCATTGGTAAGCGCATGCGTCCCATACTCGGCAAACGGGATATCGCGTGTCAGCGCTTGCCAGTAGAGTTCGACCATCTCGCTCGCCGTCTCTGCACTGTTGAACGCCGGAGGCGCGGGCATCGCATACTGGAGCGGTTCTGAGTCTTCAAGTTCCAGGGCATAGGCCGCGAGCGGATTGGCAAATTTCGTTTGTCCGCCCAGAGGAACCGCCTCGAACGCCGCGTAGGTTTGGCTGTCTAACGCCTTCACAAAAGCGGAGTAAGCGACGAGGTCCACCTCACCGCGTTCGTCATGCGGCAGACCTTTGGTGTACGAAGCGATCTTATTCGGGTAAGCGTCTTCATCGCCATTGGTGGGGGAGTCGAAATGCGGCGGAGTCTCCGGTATCTGCCCGGTTTCAGCAGCACCAACAAGAGCACTCGATAGTGACGGCAGCCCGCTTGCACCCAGCGCCACCGCAGTCGCACCGCCTAGCTGTTCAAGGAACGCACGGCGGGTCAGTTTCCTTGACATGCCTTTCCCCTTCCCACACTATGGGAACAACAACTGAACTCACAGTTGTCGCCCGGATTGACCCGTACTGAGGAGGGAACGACATGTCTACCATGGAACAGGAGTTGGGAGAACTGAAAGGCCGTGTGGAGCGTCTGGAAACAACTGTCCGCCAGTTGGCGGGCGTCACATCGCCTGACGTCTCGCCAGAACCAACCCCACTGGTCGACCAAGCTCAGCTCCTGACGTGGCTCAAAAACGAAGGCTTGGTCCGTGAGCCTACCGCCGAAGAACGTCGTCTGGCCGGCGAGTGGGACGCCCTGCCGGAGGAGCAAAAGCAGGAGCACCAACGCCTTATGCGCCAATTGCTGCTTGATCCCCCCCTGAGTCAGATTATTAGCGAGAACCGGCGCTAAATGTCCACGCGAGGAGACGCTCATGACCTTCAACCGTATCGTTGTCAATCCCAACATTTGCCAAGGGCAGCCAACCATTCGCGGCACGCGGATTACCGTCGCCGTCATTTTACGCATGATTGCCTCTGGTATGACGGTGCAGGACATTGCCGACGGCTACCCTGAATTGAACGAAGACGATGTGCGACAGGCTGCTGCTTATGGTGCCTGGCTGGCCTCTGAGCAAACTCGGCCTTACCCCGCATAAGCCATGCGCTACGTAGCGGACCATCATATTTCGCGTTCTGGAGCCATTGTCGTCGTTGAAGAGAATCATATTCGCGTCCGTCTGCTGCCCTTGCCGTAGCCTCTTTCTCTCACCATTGCCCAGACCTCCAGACAGCAAGACTGAGGGACCGTCAGACTGACAGACTGCTTGACTGAACGACTGACAGACTGACCGAATGATTGACGGTTTTTCACTCATGCAACAACACCGACACACTGCCGGAGCTGGGATTGGTCGTCACCACGTCCAAGCGCCCGTCCCCGTTCACATCCCCCAACGCGACCGAGTAGGGATTGGTGCCCACCGCAAAGGTCCGCGCACTCCCCAGCGTCCCGTCGCCGTTGCCCAGCAGCACCGACACAGTGTTGGAGGAGTAATTGGCCGTCACCACGTCCAGCCGCCCGTCCCCGTTCACATCCCCCAACGCGACCGAGTAGGGATTGCTGACTACCGTGCCAAAGGTCCGCGCACTCCCCAGCGTCCCGTCCCCTTGCCCCAGCAGTACTGACACGGTGGCGGAACCGTAGTTAGCCGTCACCACGTCCAAGCGCCCGTCCCCGTTCACATCCCCCAGCGCGACCGAGTAGGGATTGGTGCCCACCGCAAAGGTCCGCGCACTCCCCAGCGTCCCGTC
>SYOC01000122.1 GCA_005804965.1 Pseudomonadota bacterium | reverse complement strand
TCCTGCATGCTCATCACGACTACAACGTCTCTTATGACCGGATCAATGCGCAGTTTGTTGGGGCTTCGCAACTGGTCATCCTTGCCGAAGGCCACCAGGAGGGGGTCATCAAAGATCCGCACGTGCTGCAAACCCTAGAGAAGTTTCAACGGTACATGGAACGACAGGAGCTTGTGGGTGGAAGCATCAGCATCACCACGTGGGCGCGGCGGCTCTATCAGACCTTTCAAGAGGGTATTCCCAAATGGGCGATCATTCCTGACAACCCGCGTGATGTGGGCAATATCTTCTACCAATTCCTCAACACCGTCGGTGCAGATGATCTCGACCGCTTCATTGATAAAACCTCGCAGAACGCGACCATCACCGTCTACTATAAGGACTACAACCACGAGACCGTCACTGGCTCGATCGCACGAGCGCGTCAGTTCATTGAGGCTAACCCGGTCGAGAACATCACTTTTCGGCTGGCTGGGGGGTTGCTCGGCATCTTAGCCGCAGTGAACGAAGAGGTCGAATGGTCGTACAAATGGAATCTGATTCTTGTGATGGTCACGGTTTTTGTGCTGAGTGTGTTGACCTATGCCTCTGTGGTTGGAGCGCTGATCGTGATGATTCCGTCGATTGTTGCCCAGCCGCTCTCGGAAGCGATGATGTACTGGATGGGGATTGATGCGAACATCAATTCCTTGCCGGTTGCCGCAGTTGGTATCGGTATTGGCATTGACTATGGGTATTATGTGCTCTCGCGCATTGTGGAAGAGTATCAGCGCTGGGGAAATCATGACCGGGCTATCGAAGAGGCACTCATGACAACTGGGCGGGCGATTATGTTCACTGGGACCACGCTGACCGTCAGCGTCATTTTCTGGATTTTCTTTCCCATGAAGTTCCAGTCGGAGATGGCCATCTTGCTGACACTGCTCCTCTTTTTCCATGTCGTTGGAGCACTGGCCTTCATTCCCGGTACGGTCTCGTTGCTCAGACCACGCTTTCCGTTGCCCAACCGCGTCATGGTGTGGGTACTCTTGGCCACTTTTGGACCAGCCGCGCTGTTGTATTACTTCGATTACGCCAATCTCCTGAGTCTTGGGGTGTTAGCGTTGGTCGTGGGTATCGGAGAACACACCTGGGCAGCACGGAACAACATCGGCTTAGAACTGCGAGCGTAGAGGGAGAGAGGAGACTGGCGATGCCGCCGCGCTGTACGGTTTTGATATCTAAACGCGCGGTGCTGCGTGCGTGGAGCTGGGGCTCTCCCAGCTCCGCCTCAGCCCAGATTAGGGCTTGGAGCGAGTGCCTCGGTAACTGTGCCTTGCTCACGTGATGCAACCATTTCGCGTTCGGCCACGAGCGTACGAATGCGCGGGATAAGCTCACGGCCAAACTCTTCGGCATCGGCAAACGGATCAAACCCACGGATGAGCACCCCGCGCACGCCAATGTCGTAGTACGACACGACGGCCTCAGCCACTTGCTCTGGGGTCCCGACTAACGCGGTGGTGTTGCCACTCGCCCCGGACAGCTTCACCAACCCAGTCCATAAGCGTTCGTCGTGAACCTCTCCAGCGTCGGCAACCTGCAGAAGCCGCCGGCTGAATTCCGCCTCCATTGAGATAGGCAGCGGTTGCGGATTCTGTTCGAGTTGTGTCCTGATACGATAAGCTTTGTCCCAAGCCGCGTTTTCCGTAGAGGCCAGAATAGGGCGAAAGGAGATGTTGAAACGCGGCTGGCGGTCATACTGCACAGCTTCGGCGCGGATGCGATCCATCATCGACCGGACTGCTGCGCGTGGCTCGCCGAATACCGCGTAGACGTCGCAATGCTTCGCCCCAACACGGACGGCGGCATCCGAAGCACCACCAAAGTAGAGTGGGATGTGTGGCTGTTGTGTCGCACGCACTTCGGAGAATGCTTTCTTCACGTGATAGAAGCGCCCGGCGAAATCGAAGGGCTTCTGTGCCGTCCAGGCGCGGCGCAAGATTGTCAGATATTCATCTGTACGTTCGTAGCGTTCGTCATGCTCCAGCCAGTCACCGTCGCGTTGCTGCTCTTTGTCGGCACCACCGGTAATGATGTGCAACCATAAGCGGCCATCGGTCAAGTTGTCGAAGGTTGCAGTAGTACGTGCGGTCAGGGTCGGGGCGACGAACCCAGGGCGATGGGCAACGAGAAATTTCAGGTGGTCAGTCGCTGCTGCTGCGTATTGTGCAATCTGAAACCCTTCAGCAGAAGAGGAAGAATAGCCGACCAGCACTGCGTCAAATCCAGCGGTTTCGTGCACTTGTGCAAAGCGGCGGACGTAGTTGCGGTCGATACCGCCGCCGATGACATGCACCGTGGCCCCACCAGCTGGCGGAGCCACTCCGATCATCCCCAGGATGTTCATAGGCATAAGCGTCTCTCCCTACCACAAGATTTCCGTCGTGTTAGCAGGAACGATGGAGAAAAGGAACCGATGGCGATGGTGAACACTGGTCCCCGACTTTCTCGTCGCGTCTCTTACGGTCAGTTCGGAACACGATGAATAAATGGACTGCCGATAGGCGCTCATTCGACACCAGCGTGTATGTGACTCTGCACCAGCGGCGGCTGGCGGAGTGCCACCGCATTCTCCCGAGGCAGCCGGACGACAAATTCGCTTCCCTGGCCGGGTGTCGACGTCACGGACAGGTCTCCAGCGAAAAAATTCGTCAGAATCGTGCGCGAGATTGGCAAGCCGAGGCCCGTGCCTGCGCCTAACGGCTTGGTCGAGAAGAAGTCGTCGAAAATCCGTTCGAGATGTTCCGCAGGAATGCCGCTACCACAGTCGCGGACACGGACTTCGAGCCCGCCTGCCACTTCGGCAATGTGGACGAAGACTTCGCCGGACCCGCCTGGAACGCCCACATACGAGTCAATTGCATTCGCAATTAAATTCGTCAGCACTTGACCGAGCTTTCCGGGATCGCCGTACAGGACTGGGTCCGCCGCTGTGCATGTGACCAGGAGCGTACAACGCGAGAGACGTAAGCGATGCGCCAGGAGCAGACCAGTATCGTCCACAACTTGCATCAGCGAGAACGAGCGTGATTCGTCGCGCTGGAGATCGCGCGTATGTGTTTTGAGGCTGTGAATAGGTGCCGCTGCCTTATCTACCCACTGCCGTGTGGCGCGGACGAGCCGATACATCTCGGCGGCAATATCGCGGTGATCCCCCGCGTTGACGATAGGGTTGTTGATAGAGGCGCGATATTCTACCACGAGGTCTTGCAGCAGTTTCAACGAAGTCAGCGAAGCTCCGAGCGGGGTATTCATTTCGTGGGCAATCCCCGCCGTGAGGCGGCCTAACGCGGCCATCTTTTCGGCTCGCACAAGATTTTCTTGGCTGTGCTGTAAGTCGCGGTAGGCTTGCTCTAACTGTTGGAGCGATGCTTGTAATTCCCCGTTCGTATGCGCTAATTCTTGCGTGCGTTCGTCCACTTTCTGTTCCAATGCCGCATTGAACTCTTGAATGGCTTGATACGCACGGGCGTTGGAGATAGAGAGCACGCTCTGGTTCGCCAGCGTTGCGAGAAACTCACTATCGTCAGCGGTAAAAAAGCCGCCGGACTCTTTCTGCCCAAGAATGATGAGACCCAGGAGTTCGCCTTTGAGCACAAGCGAGACCGCCAGTTGAGCGTGCGATGCCGTCAATAAACAATGCAGATCGTCTCTGGCATGAAGCTTTCCTTCTCGTCCTTCAGCGAGATCATACAAAGAGAACACACGTTTCTTGCCTTGCTGCAAAGAGCGTAGCAGGGTGTTGGTAAGCTGAACCGGATGCAGTTGATGGTGCGGAGGATATGCTGCTACATACTGGCCGGTGTTCGCGTCGTACAAGAAAACACCGCCTTGCGTGACCCCGAGCGTTTCGCTGAGCGTACGCCAGAGGAAGGCTAGGATCTCCTCAAGCCCAAGAGTTGACGCAAGAAAGGCGCTGGTGACTTCGAGAACTTTCCGAGGATTGTAGCGTAAGCGGAAGAACAGCCGGTCGATGACATGCTGGACGTGGTCTTTCAGAGGATTAAACAAGAAGACGACGATGAGCGTAAACAGCAAATGAAAGAGCGGGGAGCGTGCCCACTCGGAGGAGTGCAGCCCAAGATCAAGCAACGTCAGAAAGCAGAGGTAGCCCCCACTCAATGTGACTGTCAGCGCGAGATAATAGACTCCGCGTTTTAAGAGCGCGTCGATGTCGAAGAGGTCATGCTTCACGACAGCGTACCCAAGACTCAACGGAAAGAGAAAAGCGGTGAATGCACCATAGTTGACTGCAATATCGCCGCCGGTCACGCCCGACGCGAACATGAGTCCGGCTGGTAGCGCGAAACCGCCCAGGAAGCCAAGCAGGACGACGCGAATCCGCTGGCGGATCAGTCGCGACGTTGTGCTGAGATAATCTTGCACGATGCGGCCCACGAAAATCACGGCACCTATGCCAACGTACACCATGCATAAATTATGAATGAACGAGTAGGCGGAAGGGCGATACAAACACAGCTCGTAGGCAAGTCCCAAAGCCGTGGCAATCACATAGGGTAGCGCGAGGATCAGTGTACGATGGCGGCGCAAGCGATCCACCGGAAACACGAGGGCAAGGTGAATGAACCCGGCAGGGAAAAAGGCTTCTCCAAGAACGTGAAGACGAAAGAACCAATGTGGACCATACAGATCGACCGCAGTGATGGTAAACAGCCCCGACGTGATGCCCCCGAGGAATAAGGCCAGACTGGCCGGTGCGTGTGGGGCGAGGAGCCAAACGCTCACGCCGATGAACGCTAACGCCAGACCATTAAATAAATAGGCGACGAACAAAAGCAGATAGTCCGACAGAAGAAACGTCGCGGTAGGCAGGCGGAGAGACGAGTGCTGGCCATCTTTCTCCAGTGTGTAGGTAACGACCTCGCCAGGGGGGAGATGCCGTATCAATGCATAGAGTTGCGCACTCGAAGCAACGGGCTGACCATTGGCTGCGACGACGACGTGTTGGTAGACACTACTCGGGGAGTGGTGGGCAACTGGCCAGTGCGGCAAACTCACCGATGCCACGACCCGATTGTCCATGACAAGGAAGCCGGGAAAAACTGTATGCACCCGCCAAGCGCCCGTGACGCCACAGGTCACGGCCAAGCCGACGGCGAGTGCAACGAAAACGGCAACGCACCCTTTATGCCACAGCGGCAGCATCCTGTTCCTCGCTGATGATGGTGTGAGGTGCTGCAGAGCGCCGCACCGCGCCCAGCGCAACCGCGCCGATGCCGAGGCATAAGATGGCGAACCAGTCTCCATAGCGGGTATAGATCGTGAGGGCTTGGCGTGGGGTCGCCTCTCCTAACGCAACGCCATCTGCCAATGTCGAACGTTGCGACACTCGCCCTACCGGGTCGATAAACGCCGATACTCCGGCAGTTGCGGCGCGTACGAGCGAGCGCTTGTTCTCGACTGCGCGAAACACTGTCATGGAGAAATGCTGCGCCGCCGCAGCATCGCCGGGGCTTGTCAGCCACGTATCGTTCGAGATGTTGACAAGAAACTGCGCCCCGTTTTGTACGAGGCGGCGTGAGAGTGTGGGATAGGTGGCTTCGTAGCAGATCGTCACGCCGAAGGCACTCTGTAGCAAGGAGAATACGGTGGATTGCTGGCCGGCAGTAAACTCGCTTGGGGCGTCATCCGTCTGTGGTGCAAACGCTGGAAAGCCGGCAGGGCGATATTCCGCGAACGGTACCAAGCGAATTTTATCGTAGATTTGGACTGGTGCCGTGTCAGGAGACAACAGGTAGGCCGAGTTGTAATAGCGGGTGGCGTCTCCTTCGCGTTCCGCGCGTGGAGCACCGAGCAGAAGAGCCGCATGGGTCGAGTTTGTCAGCCACCCCAGTTGCGCACGCAACGCCGGTTCCTGGTCAAGATAAAAGGTGATGGCAAATTCCGGCCAAACAATCAGATCTGGCTGCTGCTGGGCAATACCCTGGTGCGTTGTCGCAAGGTACCGCAGCAGCGAGCTGGCGTGAGAAGCCCGCTGCCAACGCTGGGCGTTCGGTATGGCGCTGCGCACGACTGCGACGGACAGCGGCGTGCTCCTCGTATCACCTGCGTACTGATGCAAGCGCACGGTGCCATAGACATACGCGAGGACAATGCCAGCAAGAAGCATTGACGATGCTGACCAAGGAAACTGGAGAGCCGAAGGTGGCGAATGTAAGGCAGCAAGCGAGGGGCGGAAGGACACAACAGCTTCCGCGACCACATAACTGCTGAAAGCCAAGAGAAACGAGAGCCCATAGACGCCAGTGAGGTCAACAAACTGAATCAACGGCAGATGGTGATATTGGGTGTATCCTAAGAGTTCCCAGGAGAAACCGGAAAACAACGAGGTACGGGCATACTCGGCACCGACCCACAAAGCCGGAACTCCAAGCCAAGAGAGCAGCGAGCGCGGGCGGCGCATCAAAATACATGCTCCTGCCGACGCTAGACCGATATAGACACCGACAAATACGCTGTAGCTCAACAGCGTGAACAAGAGTGCAATAACCGGAGAGAGAGGAAAATAGGCGGCAATGGCGAAATAGAGCCAATAGGTGATGCCAGCACAGGTCAACAAGCTATAGGCAAAGCCAGCAGTAAAAGCCGCGAGCGGTGTCGCACTACGAATGACGAGAAATAATGGCGAGAGCGCCACCCATCCCGCGAGGCTCCACTCGTACGGAGGGGCCGCCAGGATATAGAGCACCGCGCCCAACAAAAGCAGCAGTGATTTCTGGCCGACTCGCCATAGAAAACACATGACCGGAGATAAAGAAGAAACAATCCAGGGCACGGTGCCTCGCGGAGCAACCCACGGTTAATGCGGCCCTGAGTGATCTTCTTCGTCCTTCTCGGTTTCCCAACCGCCTTGCCTATCATCTGGGTCGCTTTCCAGGTTGAGGTCGAACACTTGAGCGCCCGAATCAGGAAGAGAACCATCATCATAATGGCCGGAGACAGCAAAGATCAGCGCTGAGTAATCGACATGGGGGGTGCCATCACGGTGCCAATTGCGATCCTGCGGGTCGAGATCCTTGGCCCCTCCCGAACGGTGGTCGGTGCAGTATTGGGTAAAGGAGTGACGCCAGTATTCGATTTTGTCGCTCTTATCATTGTTCCCATTATTCATGTCGGGGAAATAGTGCGTTGGCGGCGTGCATCCGGCAGCGTCACACGAGAGCGATTCGATCACAAAACCTTGCATGTTGAAAATATCGATGCGTCCTTGATCGGTGAAGCGTAACGGGTTGCCTTCCATAAGCGCTTTGAATTTCATGGGCTGACAGACTTTCGCGAGCCCGCCGATGCTGAAGTACAGCACTCCATCCGCGCCGACCGCAGTTTTGTAATTCGTTTTCGTGAATTTGAGGGTTTTTTCCGCAACCATCACGGGTTTGCCAATGACGGTAAACGCGGCGTCGGGAATGGTGAACGAGGTTGTTTCTCGCGAGACGGCGATGTGCGTAGGACCGACTGGAAGATTGCCAGGAAGAGAAAGTATCAGTCGTGGCGTGATGGTTTGCCTGGTGATGTCGCCGATGTCTCGCCTTAACACCACCGTCGCTTTTCGAGAGGCACTAGCTCCAGCATTGTTATGGAATCTGACGGTCCAGGACTGTCCCTCCACCAGGGCAGCATGGAAAAGAGAGATTTTCATGCCACTAAAAGCAGCATGAGGAATGACCGGTGCCGGCTCTGGCGGTGGCTTATCGCATCCGCATCCTGCCTGCGACGGCGGGGCGATGAAAAGCAAACAAGAAAAAACAGTCAAAACGACGGCGCGAATTTTATGGCGGAAAGGCGTGTGTACATACATCATGGCGAGTATACTCTGGAGAGCGGCGCACGAACTGTCGGGGAAATTCGGAAATGCGTGTCGGGGTTTTTCTGATAGTTAGCGCAATCCAGACTTTTCCGTCACGAGCGGGACGGTCAGCGTCACCGACGCACCTGCACCCGGGGTCGAACGCAGGGTGAGGGTGCCGCCGATTAATCGTGCGCGTTCATACATGCCCACGAGGCCGACCGCGTGTGGGTCCGAGACATGCGCCGCGTCAAACCCTTTCCCGTTATCTTCAACGTTGAGGATGATCTGCTGTGCTGAGCGCTGCAATGAGACGCCAATACGGGTAGCCAGGGCGTGGCGGGCAACATTCGTCAAGGCTTCCTGCACAACACGGTAAAGGTTAGTGGCCACCTCTGGGGTGAGGGGATGCTCGTGGAGATTGCTGGAGAATTCGACATCAAGGCTGCTGCGTCGGGCGAACTCCCGCGTATACTTGCGAATCGAAGCTTCGAGCCCGAGCCCTTGCAACTCACTCGGGCGTAAGGTGGCCGAGAGTTCTCGCGTGGCTTGCGTAGCTTCTCGCACTAAACGTATAGCTTCTTGCAGACGCTCCCGTGCATCAAGCGAGGCAGAGGCGCAATGGTTGAGCGTCCACTCGGCATTCATCCCAATTGCAGTCAGCAGTTGTCCGAGGTGATCGTGCAGCTCGCGGCTGATATGCTCGCGTTCTTCCTCTTGCAGGCGCAAGAGCCGGGCGGAGAGGCGCTGCAATTGTGTGTGCGAGTCGGCGATCTCCCGTTCTGCGGCGCGGATGTGTCCAACCTGATCTGCTGCCTTGAGCGCCACATCGACCCAAAGCAGTAGTCGCTCGGGACCATCGGTTTTGTCGTGATAGCCTTGAATCGCGAGTTCCCGCAACATTTCGCGCGGTGGTTTTTCTCCAGAATAGCCGGTTTGGAGAAGAATCTGCACCTCAGCATCGCGTTCACGCAACGCCAGGATGACCTCTTCGCCGCTCATGCGCGGCATGAAGTAATCGACAATAATGAGCTGCACCTCTCCAGGGCAGAACAGCGCAAGTGCCTCTTCGCCGCTCATGGTGGCGAGGACGTGATGCCCCTCGCGTTCGAGCAAGAGGCGGTTAGAAATCAGCGTTTCTTCTTGATCGTCGACGACTAGGATGGTGTGTCGTGACTGTTGAACGACCGTGCCCAAGCGTACCATAGGCTGCTTATGTACGAGGGCTGCAGTTTCTGGTCAATGATCCCTGAATGCTCCAGTCAGCAGCAGCACCGGCCTTTGTTGCGCCAACCCAGCCAAAGTGATTTCAATAATCCTGGGAATCCACATAGTTGGGTACTTTATAGTTTCATTGATGATTTTTCAACAATTGAATTTTCCCAGGCTACCCCTGGAAAAGCTGTGCAGGAGTCACTAAGCTAGCCGCCGTCGTAAGTAGGAAAATTCTCAATGAACATTCTCAATGAAATTGGAGGGATGCGTTATGGCAGGACTGGTACAAGGCAAAGTAGCAATCGTTACTGGTGGTAGTTCGGGGATCGGGCGGGCGACTTCACTCATTTTTGCACGCGAAGGCGCAAAGGTCGTCGTCGCGGACGTACTGGTTGAAGGTGGTGAGGAAACTGTGAGTCTGATCAAAGCCGCTGGTGGCGAAGCGGTCTTCATCAGGACCGACATGGCAAAGCCAGCAGATGTCGAAGCGATGGTGCAGAAAGCGGTCTCCGCCTATGGCCGTCTCGACTGCGCCCATAACAACGCTGGTATCGAAGGTGCCACCGGCAGAACTGCGGATTACAAAGAAGCCGATTGGGATCGCGTGATTCAGATCAACCTCACCGGCGTGTGGCTGTGTATGAAATATGAAATCCAGCAAATGCTGAAACAAGGCGGTGGCGCGATTGTCAACACGGCCTCGGATGCCGGCTTGCTGGGCGTGCCGCAGATGCCGGCATATGTAGCGAGTAAGCATGGCGTCGTCGGTCTGACCAAAACTGCGGCCTTGGAATATGCTAAGTCAGGCATCCGCGTGAACGCTGTGTGTCCCGGCGTGATTAAGACGCCGATGGTGGATCGCATTACCGGCCAGCGCCCAGGGCGAGCCGAACGTATGACGGCAGCCGAACCAGTCGGACGTATGGGCAAACCAGAGGAAATCGGTGAAGCCGTGGTGTGGCTGTGTTCGGAAGCAGCCTCATTCGTTACCGGCCTGCCGATGCCGGTTGATGGTGGTGTGGCAGCGCAGTAGCGGCGGGGAAAGGCGGGTGTGAAGCCCGCCCTATAAGCAGCGCAGAAGGCATTCATCGCAGAAGGCATTGCAAAAGGAGGGCGTGTTATGAAAGTTGGCGTGTTTCTTTTAACTGCGGACCCGAATACCGATCCGGCTGTCGTCGCAAAAAGGGCAGAAGAATTGGGGTTTGCTTCATTCTGGGTGCCTGAGCATCCGATCATTCCTATCCAATTCAGCACCGGCTATCCCGGTGCGCGTGACGGACGTATTCCCGACGGTGCAAAACGAATCGCCGATCCTTTTGTTGCATTGGCGCGGGCCTCTGCCGTCACCACGACCATTCAGCTCGGCACCGGCATCTGTTTAGTTCCGGAGCGTAATCCGCTCTTGTTGGCCAAAGAGATTGCCAGTCTCGACCGCTATTCCGGTGGGCGTTTCCTCTTTGGCATCGGTGCCGGTTGGCTCAGAGAAGAATCCGAGATCATGGGCGGGGATTTCGCGCATCGCTGGACGCAAACTCGCGAGGCGATTCTGGCCATGAAACAACTGTGGACAACTGAGGAATCCGAGTACCACGGCAAGTATTACAACTTTCCGCCAGTCCTCTCTTTCCCCAAACCGGCACAGCGTCCGCATCCGCCAGTGCTGCTGGGCGGCTCCTCCAAACATGTCTTCAAGCGCATCATCGAATGGGGTGACGGCTGGGTGCCGACTATCGGCTCTGCCGAACAGATTCGCCGTGGCCGCGAAACTCTGAATGACCTTGCTGCGGCAGTGGGACGCGATCCGAAGGCGATCCCGGTGTTCGCCTTCGGCGGTCCCGGGCAATTTCGTGACCGTGCGCAGGTTGACGAACTCGAACACGCCGGGGCGAATCATGCGACGATCTGGTTGAAGGATATTACCCAGACTGGCGCGTTGAACGAGTTGGAGGAACTAGCGCGACAAGTGCTTGCCCGCTAGGGCGCAGGAAAACGAGACTACGGCAGATTGCAGGAGGAACGACAATGGCAAAAAGCAAAGTTTCGATGGGGAAGCCGGCTCGCTCTCCGGGCGTGACTGTTCAAGAGTTATTGAACCTGGAGCGAGCTCCGGTTCCTCCTGCACTGCGAGAAGTCGTTGCCGACGATCTTGGCTCGGAAGATATCGCTACCGAGCGCTATTATGCTCCCGAGTTTTATCAGCGCGAAGTCGAACGGATGTGGAGCAAGGTCTGGCAAATGGCCTGTCGCGAGGAAGAGATTCCGCAGGTTGGCGACCACATCATCTATGAAATCGCTAATACGTCGTTGATTGTCGTCCGCACCGGCGCACAAGAAATCAGAGCGTACCATAACGCCTGCTTGCATCGTGGACGTATGTTGCGCGAGACCGGCGGCAACGTCGCGCAGTTCCAATGCCCGTTTCATGGGTTCACCTGGCGGCTCGATGGGACGCTGAAGGTTGTGCCCTGCCGGTGGGATTTCCCCCACATCAAAGATGCGGAATTCAGCTTGCCGGAAGCTAAAGTCGGCACTTGGGGCGGGTTTGTGTTTGTGAACCTTGACCCTGCGAGCATGCCGCTCGCAGACTATCTCGCCGACTTACCGTCGCACTTTACCCAGTGGGACTTCGAGAATCGCTACAAGCTCGCGCACGTGGCCAAAGTCGTGGCAATGAACTGGAAGGTTGGCGTCGAAGCCTTCATCGAGTCGTTTCACGTTCTCGCCACCCATCCGGCGATTATGCCTTCGACGGCAGATACCAACACCCAATACGACGCGCAAAAGGCCAAGCCGCATTACAACCGCATGATTACTGCTATGGCCTCATCCAGCCCACATCTTGGAGACGGCGTCAGTGAACAAGCGATTTGGGAGGCAGTGAAAGGGCAGGTCGGTGCCAGCCGGATGGACGTACAACTGCCCGAGGGCATTACTGCTCGCGAGTTTGCTGCCGACGTCATGCGTGCGCACATGAGACAAATGACCAACGGGACAGATTTTTCTCACGCTACTGATAGCGAGATGATCGACGCGATCCAGTATTACGTTTTCCCCAATTTCTTTCCCTGGGGCGGCTATGGGCCGAACATCATTTACCGCTTCCGGCCCTACCACAACGAGCCTGAGCAAACCTTGATGGAAGTCATGTTCCTGGCACCGGCCCCCAAAGACAAGCCGCAACCTAAGCCAGCCCCGATGCATCTGTTAGGTCCACATGAGAAATGGGCAGACGCCAAAGAGCTGGGACTCCTCGGTCCAGTGTTCGACCAGGATATGAGCAACATGCCGCTCGTACAGAAGGGACTACGCGCCTCGCGGAAGCCAGGGGTGACGCTGGCGGATTATCAAGAGAGCCGCATTCGACATCTGCATCGCACGCTGGATTTGTATATGTCAGGCGAGATCCAGATACCGATGGTGCCGATGGCAAAAGAGAATGGGCATGGTGGGAACGGGCGGGGGCGAGTGACGAAAAAGAGCGTACCTGCCGCAGTGCGGGGCGCTCGCGTGAACGCCCCCTCGTCACCTCCGAAGACTAGTGCAACGTCTCCCCGTAATGGTCAGCGTACGTCTTCGGCACGTCGAACTTAAACAGCTTGGCGGCGTTCAAGCCGAGAATTTTGGCGCGAACCTTACCGTCGAGCGCACCCATCTGGCGCTCGATGGCCTCTGCTGAGTGCGGCCATGAGCCTTCGTGGTGCGGGTAGTCGTTGGCCCACAGGCAGTTGTTGACCAAGTTGTACTTGATCGCGAGGTCGATCCCCACTTGGTCTTCTTGGAACGAGGCATGGCCATGTTCGCGGAAGTAGTCGCTCGGCAGCTTCTTCAAGCTCGGCCACCTCCACATGTGATGTTTCTTGTAGGCTTCATCCATCGCCTGGATCGCCCAGGCTACCCAGCCAATGCCACACTCGATAGCAGCGAACTGGAGTTGCGGGAAGCGTTCGAGCACGCCGGACGCGCACATGTTGGCAATCGGTTCGACCGTCGGTGCCAAGGAATGCGAGACGTAGTTGATGACCGCACCGCCATCTTTACGTGCGACACGCGGGTCACGTCCGGTGGAAATATGGAAAGTGATGGGCAGTCCGGTCTCCTGAATCGCCGCCCACAGGGGATCGAACATCGGCAGGTTGTAGTTCGGTTGTTTTGCGTCGTACCCGCCGAAGATCGGCTTGCAGGGCAAGGTGAGTCCGCGATACCCCATCTTGGCCACACGATGGATCTCGGCAATTGAACCCTCGAGATCGCCGGTGGCCAACGCCGCCATCGGCGACATACGCGCGTTGTATTTACCGAAAGTTTCCCACGCCCAATCGTTGTAGACACGGCATTGCGCCATCGCGAACTCGGGCTCCGGCGTGGCCCACATGAGCAGCCCTTTGTTGGGGAAGATAATCTCGGCATCGACACCGTCCCGTGCCATGTCTTGCAGACGCTGCTCGGGATCGGCTCCAGATTTTTGCCGTTCGAGATCTTCGCCGTTGAAGACGGTGTCGTGCAGTCGCGATTTTTGCCAGCCTTCTGACACCTGCCATTTGACGCCGTTTTCATCGACGACGATCTTCGGCAAACGGTCGCGATATTTCGGTTCCAAGCGTTCCCGCCACAAATCTGCGGGTTCGTTAGTGTGGCTGTCACACGAGACCATGAAATATTTATTCGGGTCAGTGGGCCGCGCGGTCCGTTCCCAGCCTTCGTGCCCTGGAGTTTCTAGTCGCCATTGGTTTGGTGCATCAAGCATGTAGTGTGCCCTCCTTCGCGAAATTGTCTTATCGTCCATACCAGTTCGTTAGGGTCTGTGGCAACGTACCTCGCGGGGCCAGAGGAAAAGTTCACCCCCCTGCCGCAGGTTTAGCATCGCCGATGCCTTCGTAGCGATCTTGCCAACGGAGAAAGCGAAACCCATAAACTCCACCTTGGCGCTGTACGACGGCAGCCAAGCGGCGAGTGAAACCGTTGCCATTGAGGTAGCCAACGCTGTCGATGGTCACGACGGTGGGAACCGTAAGATTTAAGCCGCCTCGGTTGGAACCACTTGGGAACAAGTTGGCCATATCAGCGGCACTAGCATCGGCACGTTGGCGCACGAGGTCTTCAGCGAGACTTTGGTCGAGTCCGAGAATCGCACGAATCACTAAGGGACTAGCGGTCAGCAGATTTGGGGTATTCCCTCCTCCTGCCGAATACACAGTGAAAAGGTCACGCAACCCGGCCCCACCGCTGCCATAAAACAACGCGGGAGTCACGCCGCGCACGAGCATGAGTTCATCGAGGGTGTCGAACGGACCATCTTTCGCTGGGTAAGACACGTTACGGGCAAGATAGTCATCGCTTTCCGCACCATGGAGGCGCACGAGATTATCAGCATCACGCCAGTCGAGAATGGCGTCGGTCAGCTGTTCTGATGGCTTGACATCGAACCCCAAGTTGACGAAGGCTTGGCGGAGTACGATCTCATCCACGCGGTTGAGGTTGATCTTGCCGCCCTCATCGACCACGCGCACCCAATAGCCGCCAGCACCGAACTCTTCATTTTGCCAGCGACCATCGCCACGCACCCAAATATCCTGCTTTTCTTGCGCCACCGTCTTTTGATTGTCTGAACTCAACCCGCGTTGCAGACCGCCATGATTGCCGGGCTGATCAAGCATCGAGCGGCCTTGTTGCTGGGCACGAAGGACGGCGTATAAGGCACGATGCAATCCGGCCAGTGCGAGATAATACGTTTCAGTTTCTTCGTGATATGTCAGGGCTGTAAGCCCTTCGATACGCATGGTGCGTGCGAGTTCCAAGGCTAAGACCATGAGCACGGTGAGCGCCCAGACCACCATGATCAACACGATGCCACGTTCGTGTTTCATCGGTCTCGTCCTTTTTCTTCGCGTTTGCGCTCTTCTCGCCCGCGACCACGAATGCGATCCCGCCGCGCTGCGGCATCTCCGCCTTGAATGGCTCCGAGGACATCCGGCGGCGGATTCAGCACGTACAGCGGCGTCTCAATGCGCCACTCGTAGGGCACCGCTCCTAGCCGTGCCCGCCACGAAAAGCGTACGGCGGCCGGCAAGGTTTTCTCTTGCGTGCCGTCCCAACGCGACGTCCATTCTTCCTTCGGACGACCACGCATATCCATTTCATTTTGCGAACGTCCGAGAAATTCCCACACGAGGTCATCGACCTCTGGCAAGACTTCTGTCTC